>DASRTK010000272.1:0-7801 GCA_035655975.1 Rudaea sp. | reverse complement strand
GCGTGCGTGCTGCCGAAGTTGCAGCAGAACAGCTGCAACGGCAGCAGCCACCAGACATTCAGCACCTGGCACTGCTGCAGCGGATTGTCGTCCTCGATGTCGCCGTAGTAGTGCATGTTCGAGCTGATGAAGTGCAGGCAGAACGTGCGCAGCACATTCGGTGCGATCCAGACGACGACGAGGAAGTCCACGGCGGACAACCAGCCTGGAGCTGCCGCATTCGGATCACCGAACTGCCGCGCCAACAACGCAAGGTGCGCGCCGAGGAACAGATACCACAAGCCCCAATGCAGCCAGCCGAGCGGGAAGTAAGCGAGGAAGCCGCGGCGCAGGATGCGCCGGCGCTGTGCGGAGTTCGTCGCGCGCAATGCCCTGATCAGCACCGACTGGATGTTGTCCAGAGTCATGAGCAGGCGCGCCGGGCCCCAACGCTCGCCGTTCGTGATCGCGCGTTCCTCGATGTCGACTTCGGTACCCGAATGCTTGTGATGGTTGAAGTGCAATTGGCGCCGCGCCCACGGATTCATCGTGCTCGGCCGCGCCAGCCAGACGAGCGCCAGCATCAGATGATGCGCCCACGGCTTCTTGCGAAAGTACATGTAGTGGATCAGGTCGTGTTCGAGTTCGTGCGTGAGCGATGCGAAGAAGGCGACGAGGGCGATGCACGCCCAGGCCGGCAATACGCCGCTCGCATACGACCAGGCGCAGCCGAGCATGCCGGCAATCGAAAGGACGAGGATCAGTGCGCCGATCGCGTCCTGGTGGCGCAGCCACGCGTGGCGGACGCGCAATTGTTCGCCTGCGAGCAGGACTTCCCTACGGACGTATTCGATTTTGTCCTTGTCGGCTTTCGATGGGCCGACAGGGGATTCGGCTCGGGTCGTCATTGGGCCATGGAGGGAGCGACTGTTTCGCAGAAGTTTATACAAATTCAGGAGCGGATTGGTCCAATAGTCAACACCACCCCACCCAACCCTGCCCTTGAAGGGGAGGGCTAAAGCGGGCAAGCGCCAGCGATCTGCGAGAAACGCCGCCATATATGCTGCAGCGGGGCTTGCGGCGATCGAATGGGTCACGGCCCGTTCCGCGTGCGGCGAAATTCAGTCGCCCTTCACGCCGGCCCTTTCCGGCCGGTTCGGAATCGCCAGGCTGCCGTTTTCGTCGGCTTCGGTCAGCAACTTGCCGTGGATCGACTCGAGCGATTCGAGCAGGCGCGAGCGCGCTTCCGCGGCGAACGGGTTTTCCTGCTGGATCGCGGCGAACAGATGGCCGGCGTCGCCGCGCACGGCGGCGACCATGTGCTTGAGTCCCTGGAACGACGGCGGCGCGACGCTCATGTCATCGTCGACGCCCATGTTGACCAGACCCTTGGCGATGAAAAATGCCAGGGCGTGCGTCCTGGCCATCGCGCGATCGTGCGCTGCCGGCTCCTGGTCGATAACCTCGCAACCCAGGTCGGCAAACAGCGCGCGCGCCTGTGCCGCTGCCTGGGGATGATGCGCGCTCGCGCAGACGACGACGCGCAGCGGGCGCTCGCCGCGCGCCAGGCTCAGCGGTCCGAACAGCGGATGCGTGCCGGCGTGCGCTATGTCGGAGCCGAGAAGTTCGTCCATCGTCGCGCACGGATGCAGCTTGACGCTGCCGACGTCGATGACCGTCTGGCCGGCGTGCAGCAATTGCCGCAGTGACGCGAGCGCGTCGCGCAGATGCGGAACCGGCATCGCCAGGACGACCCACTGCGCGCCCTGGACTGCGTCGGATGGCGACGCCGCCGCGAGTCCGGGCGGCACGGCGACATTCGGATCGTAGGCGCGCACATCGTGCCCTGCCTTGACCAGCAGGTCGCTCAACGCCTGGCCGAAGCGGCCAAAGCCGAGGATTGCAATCTGCATACGTGTTCCTGTCCAACGCGCGTTCGTCGGCGCCATTGCTTCTTCAACCGCGTTCCGGCGCAGCCGCCATTGTCGCAGCTTCGTGCATCTGCCGCCGAGGCCGCTATCGGTTCGGTCATTGGTGGCGCGACAGTTGACTGTTGGCTTTCCGCTCGTGTCCGTCTTCGTCAGTTTCTCCGAAACGCGGATTGACCGCGAGACGTTCAGGTTCGGGCGGGGAACGTGGCCCTATCCTGCGTGCGTCGCGTTTGCCGGGCGCCTGCGCGGTTTCGATTCAACCCTTTATGGAGCAAGGAAGCATGAAGACGACTCTGACGGCGCTGGCCTTGTTATTCACACCCCTGTTGCCTGCGCCGGCCCATGCAGCAGCAGACACTGACGCCGTCGCGCAGCAGCAGGAGGATTGCAAGCAGGAGGAACGCGAACAGGGCGTTGGCGAGAAAACCGGCGCAGCCGTTTGCGCGATCAAGGTCTTGTTCCAAAGCCGTGTACGCAGCAAGAACGAGTCCGAGCCGGTAGAGATGACCGTCGGCCCGCCGCCGATGCAATCGGAAGATACAGATACTCCCGGGCCACACAACTGGGAGGTCAATTTCCTGCTCAATGCACAGCTGGCCGGGAGCGAGCGGCGCATCGAAGTGCCGACGCTCGATCTCAACTACGGTGTCGGCGACAGGATTCAGCTGAGCTACGAGGTGCCTTACGTTTTTGCCCGGCAAGAGCAATCCGATGCCGGAGGAGGCGCCCGAGTGATCGAGGCAAATGGTGTCGGCGACTCGTCATTCGGCTTCAAATACCGATTCTATGACGACGAGGATAGTGGACTGTCGCTCGCCATCGCGCCGCACCTCGAGTTCAAGACGCCGGGTGGCAATCGCGACGTCTCCGAACACACGACGGAATTGGCCGTGCCGTTGGTCATGACGCGGGAATTCGAGCACGCTTCGGTCACCGCCAATGCAGGTGTCGAGTTGACATCGGACACGCAGCGCTACTTCGCCAGCTTCGGAGCGGGCCGGCGCATCAGCGAACACGTCGCCTTGCTGGCAGAAGTCGTCGGGACCGATCTGAACGCGGCAGACGAGCAACGCGTCCTGCTGAACCTCGGCGCGCGCTGGAAGATCAGCGAGAAGGATTCGCTGTCTGCCGCTTTGGGCCGCGATATCCATGCCGGCGGTGACCAGCGCGAGCAGACCTATTTCACGTTCGCGTACCAGAAGCTGTTCGGAAAGTAGTCGCGTCGGCGGCGCAGCCGTCGCACCGGATCATCGGTCATACTTCGGCGTCCGGAAGCATGGTGGCTCCGCCACCGCCGCTTCCCCCGTCGAGGTTTGCGCATGTTGTTGCGACGCTTTGCCTGCCTGTTGCTGAGTCTCATGGCCACTGTCCCGACGGCCAGTGCCCGTGTCGTTCGCGTCGACGTGGCGTCGCGCAGCGATGTGCTCGGCGGCCAGGAATTCGGCGCGGCCGGGGCATACGAGCGCATCACCGGCCGGGTATATTTTTTAGTCGCCGTTGCCAACCCGCACAATCGGGCCATCGTCGACCTCGACAACGCCGTGAACCTGAAGGATGGCGAGGTCGAATTCTCCGCGGACTTCATCGCCGTTCGACCCAAGGATCCGGCCAAGGGCAACGGCTCGATGATCCTTGAAAGTCCGAATCGCGGGCATGGCCGCATCATCTCGATGGTCGACACCGGCGATTGGGATCTGGGCAAGAACGCGGGCGACGGCTGGCTGCTGCGCAACGGCTACAGCATCGTCACCCTCGGCTGGCAGTGGGATGCGGCCGGCGACGACGCGCTGCGCCTGTATGCGCCGATCGCCAAGGACCACGGCAAGACGATCACCGGCCTGTTGCGCGGCGACCTGATGTTGTCCAAGTCCATCGAAGAAATTCCGCTCGGCCATTTCATGCTCGGCAACATCGGCGGCAGCGAATATCCGGTTGCCGCGCGCGACGATCCGCGCAACACACTCACGGTGCGCGACGCGCGCGAGGCGAAACGCAGGTTGATTCCGCGCGATCAGTGGCAGTTCGCGCATGACGTCGACGGCAAACTCGTTCCGAGCGACCGTCACATTCATTTGCGCGGCGGTTTTCAGCCGGGCAAGCTCTATGAGTACGTCTACGTCGTCGCCGATCCGGTCGTCGCCGGTCTGGGCTTCGCCGCCTTCCGCGACTTCGCCGCGTACGCGAAGCACTCCAACGGCGCGCTCGTTCCCGCCGCCCGCGTCTACGGGCAGGGCATCTCGCAGAACGGCCGCTTCCTGCGCGACTTCATCTATCAGGGCTTCAACGCCGACGAGGACGGCCGGATTGCCCTCGACGGCGTGCTCGCGCACGTCGCCGGAGCAGGCCGCGGGAATTTCAACTATCGCTTCGCCCAGCCGTCGCGCGACGCCCAACCGACTTCCGCGGTGTTCTATCCGACCGATGTATTTCCGTTCACCGATCGCAGTGAAACCGATCCGGTGACGGGCGCCAGCGGCGGACTGCTCGACCGCGCGCTCGCCGCGCACGTCGTGCCGAAGATCTTTCTGTCGAACACTTCCTACGAGTACTGGGCCCGCGCCGCAGCGCTTATCAGCACGACCGCGGACGGACAGCACGACATGCCGGTTTCGCCCGACGTTCGTATCTATCACTTCACCGGACTTCAGCACTTCACCGGACCGTTCCCGCCGGCGCGCGGCAAGGACGATCTGCTCGGACAGGAACCCGAATCGCCGCTGCCGGTGCGTTTCTTCTGGCGCGCGATGATCGCAAACCTCGATGCCTGGGTGCGCGACGGCACGGCGCCGCCGCCGAGCAGCTATCCGCAGATCGCGGACCAGACCCTGGTGCCGCTGGACGAATATGCTTTTCCGGCGATTCCGGGCGTGAACAAGCCGCATGAAGCGAGCGCCGCGTTTCGCCTCGATTTCGGCGCCGGCTGGCCGCGCGTCATCGGCGCGCAGCCGCCGAAGGCCGGCAAGGCGTTTCCGGTGCTCGTGCCGCAGGTCGACGCCGACGGCAACGAGCGCGATGGCATTCGCCTGCCGCAGCACGCCGTCCCACTTGCGACGTACACGGGCTGGAACCTGCGCGATCCGTCGATTGGCGCTCCGACCGAACGCGTTTCATTCGAAGGTTCGTACATCGCGTTCGCAAAAACGGCGGCGGCGCGCGAGGCCGTGCATGACCCGCGCAAGTCGATCGCGGAGCGCTACGCAAGTCGCGAGGAATATCTGAGCCGCTACAGCGCCGTGGTCGATGACCTGGTCAGACAGCACTGGTTGCTCGAGGAAGATCGCGCGGCGCTGATCCAGCGTGGCGGGCAAGAGTGGGATGCGGCGATGAAGTAGTTGGCGCGGTACGATTTGGCAGCGCGGATCGGCTTGGGCCCTGGTCGGACTCGGCGCGGCGAGCCGCTAGCTTTCCCTTCTCCTCCGGGAGAAGGTGGCGCGAAGCGCCGGCCGAAAAATGCTCCTGCATTTTCGGCATTTCCGCCATCCATGGCGGTCAGATGAGGGTCGGGGCACGTATCGACGTCGTTGCAGAACCCGACCCTCACCCCAACCCCTCTCCGGAGGGGAGAGGGGCTAAAGACATCAGCGCGCCTTTTCGCTATTCGCCGGCGGCAGCAACCGCAGCGTCTTTTCGTCGAACAGCGGTTCGTCCTGGCCAACGCGGACGAACAATACCTTGCGCGCGCCGCTGGCCGGCTGCGCTTCGAAGTACTGGATGCCATCCGGCGCATCGCCCCAGTCGCCGCACGGCGGATCGGGCACTTCGTCGGGGCTGGACTTCGCGTCGAGTTGCTTCTTCAGCGCGGCGTTCGGCACGAATGTATAGCGCTTGACGTCAGCGGGCGGTTTTTCCGCCGTGTAGGGCGCAAGGCCGCACTGAGTGACCAGCGTCTTGTCGGCGGTATGTTCCGCAAAGATCCGCTTGATGCCGGCGTCGATCGATTCGCCCGCGGCGAGGTCGAAGACCTCGACCAGCGCCGAAGGATCGCCGCCGTCGGAATAGCGGATCATGATCGCGTTGCCTTTCCAGTACAGATCGATCTTGCGGAAACCGAAGTCGCAGCGCTGTATCCAGGCATCGAGGCCGACATCAGCATTCGTGAGCTTCTCCCACTCGCAGCCCTTTACCGCGGGGCGCGATGGCGCGTCCTTTTTTGCCCAGGCGGGATTCGCCAGCAGCAACAGGCTTGCGGCAAAGAATAGAAGCATGCGTTTCATGTAAGGCTCCCCCTATGGTGATGCTGCGCGCAGGTCGGAAGACAGTTGACGCTAATTCTGGCAGACATGCCGAACCAGAGCGCCCCCATCGGCCTGCGGCACCTTCCTCCGCTTCGCAGGGGAAGGAAACATCACGAACCTCGGCATGCGCGCGTGAACATGCCAGCGCAATGCCGTTCAGATAATCTATGCGCTCCTTCAACGCACGGGAGAGGTGCGCAATGATTCTCGGCATGTCGGTTTCGACGTTCACGCTGGTGCATGTGTTGTTGAGCCTGATCGGAATTTTCGCCGGACTTGTCGTCGTGTACGGATTCCTCAAGGGCCGCCTGCTCGACGGCTGGAATGGCCTGTTTCTGCTGACCACGATTCTGACCAGCGTCACGGGCTTCCTGTTTCATTCGGCCCAATTCGGACCGCCGCATATTGTCGGCATCATTTCCCTGGTCCTGCTCGGCTTTTCCGTCGCCGCGCTGTACGCGTTCAACCTGGCCGGGCCATGGCGCTGGATCTATGCAGCCACGGCCACGCTGGCGCTGTATTTGAATGTTTTCGTCGGTGTCGTGCAGGCGTTCCAGAAGGTGTCGTTCCTGCAACCGCTGGCGCCGACCCAGTCGGAGCCGCCGTTCGCCATCGCGCAAGGAATCGTGCTCGTGATATTTCTCGCGCTCACGTTCCTTGCATCGAAGCGGCTGCGCTCACTCTAGGACTTTCGCCCGTGAGCAGCGAGCGCAATCCGCAGGCCCAGCAGATGGGCGATGAATCGATGGCGCGCAACCTGGCGTTCCAGGCGCAGGCGATCTGGCCGCAGGAGGAACCGCTGTTTGCGCGCTATCGCTTGTCCGGGCCGCTGCGGATTCTCGACCTCGGCTGCGGCACCGGCGAGATCACGCGGCGCCTCGCCGATCTGTATCCGCAGGCGCAGGTCGTCGGCGTCGACATTCTCGAAAGCAACCTTGAACTCGCCCGCAGACAAGGCAGCGGCCAGCCCGGCCGCGTGCGTTACGAAACCGGCGATGCGTTCGCGCTGAAATACGCCGACGCGCACTTCGACCTCGTCGTCTGCCGGCATATGTCGCAGTCGGTTCCGGATTTCGGCCTCGTGCTCGACGAGATCGGCCGCGTGCTGCGACGCGGCGGCTGGCTGCATTTGCTTTCCGAAGACTACGCAATGCTGCGCATGCCGCGGCCGCTCCCGGCACCCGGGGCGCCTGCCTCGCGCGATCCGGACCGCTTCTGGGTCGGCACCGTGCTGCCGTACCTCGAAAGCGTTCGCTGCGATGGCCGCATCGGCCGGCACTCGCCGCCGATGCTGATCGAGCGCGGCTATACCGATCTTGCGGTCGACTACATCATCGTCGACACGGTGCGCGTGCCACGGCAGATTTTTGCCGACATTCTGATCGCGTGGCGCGACGGTTTTGCCGAGGCACTGGCGGGTTCGAGCGGCCGCGACCTTGCCGACGTGCGAGCCGACTTCGACAACATGATCAGTGCGATACGCACACCACCGGGCTACGCCGTCTGGCACGTGCCGGTGAGTTCCGCGCGCCGAAACTGACGTCCCCCCGACGAATCGTCCGATCGCGGGCGATTATTGCTCGTCGCGGCCTTGACTGTGACCCGAATCACGTTATGCTCCGCGCGGGAATCCACCCAGAGACCTATTGCTGCGTC
>DASRTK010000271.1:0-14582 GCA_035655975.1 Rudaea sp. | reverse complement strand
CGCCGACATGCGCCTCGACCACGAGGCGATCGCAGCGGCCATCCTGCACGACACGCTCGAAGACACGCCGGTCTCCCACGAGGAGCTGGAGGCGCAGTTCGGCCGCGAGGTGGCGGAGCTCGTCGACGGCGTGACCAAGCTCGACAAGGTGCGCTTCCGCAGCCGTCAGGAAGCCGCGGCCGAGAGCTTCCGCAAGATGCTGCTGGCGATGGCGCGCGACCTGCGCGTGATCCTGATCAAGCTCGCCGACCGCCTGCACAACATGCGCACGCTCGGCGCGATGGCGCCCGAGTCGCGCTGGCGCATCGCGCGCGAGACGCTCGACATCTATGCGCCGATCGCCCAGCGCCTGGGCATGAACAAATTCAAGTCCGAGCTGCAGGAGCTCGGTTTTCGCGTGCTCTTTCCGTTCCGCCACCGGGTCATCGCGGCGCGCATCAAGAGCATGCTCGGCACGCGCCGCGAGTCGATGGGCAAGATCGAAGCGGCGCTGTCGGCGCGCCTGAATCAGGAACGCGTCAAGCACCGCATCATCAGCCGGGTCAAGTCGCCGTACAGCATCTTCGCGAAGATGCGCAGCGAGCACAAAACCTTTGCCCAGGTCATCGACGTCTACGGTTTTCGCGTCGTCGTCGAGTCGACGATGGAGTGCTACCACGCGCTCGGCGCGGTACACGCGTTGTACAAACCGCTGGAAGCGCGCTTCCGCGACTTCATTGCGATCCCGAAGGCGAACGGCTACCAGTCGCTGCACACGGTGCTGTTCGGCCCGTTCGGCGCGCCGATCGAAATCCAGATCCGCACCGAGGACATGGACCAGGTCGCGGAGCGCGGCGTCGCCGCGCACTGGGTCTACAAGACCACCGGGCCGGCCAATTCGGCCCAGTCGCGCGCGCACGAGTGGGTTGCCGGGCTGGTAGAGACCCAGACCCGCGACGTGTCGCCGCTCGACTTCATCGAAAATGTAAAAGTGGATTTGTTTCCCGACGACGTGTACCTGTTCACGCCGAAGGGACAGATCCTGGCGCTGCCGCGCAACGCCACGACGCTCGATTTCGCCTACTTCGTGCACACCGACATCGGCAACCATGCCGTCGCCGCGCGCGTCGACAAGAAGCTGGTGCCGTTGCGCACGCGCCTGAATTCCGGCGAGACCGTCGAGATCATCACGGCGCCGTCGGCGCACCCGCATCCGCAGTGGCTCGAATGGGTCGTCACCGGCCGCGCGCGCATCGCGATCCGCAATCATCTGAAGCACCTGCAGCACGAAGACGCGGTCGAATTCGGCCACCGCATGCTCGACCGCGCGCTCGAGAGCCGCGGCGTGCCGCTCGAGGCGATTCCGGCGAAAGTGCTCGACCGCTACCTGGCCAAGGGCAAGTACAAGCGGCTCGAAGAACTGCTCGCCGACATCGCCCTGGGCAACCGCATGCCGGACCAGGTTGCCTCGCAGCTCGTGCAGACGCGTCGCGCCGAAGGCGAGCCGGCAGCGCCGAGTACGGAGAAGATCCTGATCACCGGCAGCGAGCGCGGCGTGCTGACGTTCGGCAACTGCTGCCATCCGGTGCCCGGCGACGAGATCGTCGGTTATCTATCTGCCGGGAAAGGCATCGTCGTGCACCGCCAGGACTGCCCGAACGTCGCCGAATACCGCAAGACGCCGGAACGCATGATCGCAATCGACTGGGATCGCGCGGTCACCGGCGACTACCGCGTGCAGCTGCGCATCGTCGTCGACAACAAACCCGGCGTGCTGGCCACCGTCGCGGCGTCGATCGCCGAGGGCGACTCGAACATCGAGAACGTCGAGTATCAGGAACGCGACCAGCAGACTTCGACCTTGCTGTTCACGATCGAAGTGCGCAACCGCAAGCACCTGGCCGATGTGATGCGACGCGTGCGCAGGGCGAGCGTCGTGCATGGGGTTTATCGGCATCCGACCTAGAGACGAGGGACGAGGGACGAGGGCGGCCGCTCTGCGGCATGCCGGCTGCCAATTGGACAGTCGACGAGTGCTTGCGTAACTTGCGTGAATCGCTACGATCCGTCGCCACCACTCGCCCCTCGCCCCTCGTCCCTCGCCCCTCATCTCTGGAGTTCCAAATGCCCCGCCAAACCATCCACAGCGACAGCGCACCCAAGGCCATCGGCCCTTATTCGCAAGCCGTGCGCAGCGGCAACACGCTGTACTTCTCCGGGCAGACGCCGATCGATCCGGCGACCGGCGCGCTCGTCACCGGCGACATCACGGCGCAGGCGCGGCGCGTGTTCGACAATCTCAAGGCAGTGTGCGCGGCGGCCGGCGGCTCGTTCGACCAGGTCGTTCGCGTCGGCATCTACCTGACCGACCTCGGCAATTTCGCGGCCGTCAATGCGGTCATGAAAGAGTACTTCGCCGAGCCCTTCCCGGCGCGCTCGACGATCGGCGTCGCTGCCCTGCCGCGGGACGCGCAGGTGGAAGTCGACATGATCCTGTCGTTCGATTGAGTCGCGCTGGCCGAACGCGCGCTGGATAGTGCAGGACGTGCCAGGACGTGCCATCCGGGAAAATGAAGGCGATGGCGACTGCTGATCGTCGCGCGGCAGGAGCTGCCGATGACATTATCAGCCTGCCCGGCATCGGCCCGGCGGTTGCAACGGCATTCGATCGGCTCGGACTGCACACGCTGCAGGACCTGTGGTTCCATCTGCCGCTGCGCTATGAGGACCGCACGCAGATCACCGCGATCCGCGACCTGCGCGCTGGTGAAACGGCGCAGGTCGAAGCGCGCATCGAAGCGATCGAAAGCGGATTCCGCTATCGCCCGCAGCTGCGCATCGCGGTCACCGATGATTCGCAGCAGACGCTGGTGCTGCGCTTCTTCCATTTCAACCGCACGCAGGTCAACCAGCTTGGCGTCGGTGCGCGGCTGCGCTGCTTCGGCGAAGTCAGGCACGGCAGCCATGGCCTCGAGATGGTCCATCCCGAATACCGGCGCGTCACCGACGACGGCGCCGGCGTCGTCGACGAACGCCTCACGCCGATCTACCCGACCACCGAAGGTCTCGGCCAGAAGCGCCTCGGCGGAGCCATCCGCGCCGCATTGACGCGCCTGCCGCCGGACGCGGCGCTCGAGCTGATTCCGGCGGAGTTGCGCAAAGTACACAAATTATCCTCGTTGCGCGAGGCGCTGCTGTACGTGCACACGCCGCCGCCCGACGCCGACCTCGGCGCGCTCGCGCTCGGCATGCATCCCGCCCAGCGCCGGCTCGTGTTCGAGGAACTGCTGACGCATCACCTGAGCCTGAAGCGGCTGCGCGCGCAACTGCGCAGTCACGCCGCGCCGCCGCTGCAGGGCGACGGCGCATTGCGGCGCCGGTTTCGCGCCGCACTGGCGTTCACGCCGACGCGCGCCCAGGAACGCGTCGGCGCCGAGATCGCGCGCGACCTCGGCAAACCGCTGCCGATGCTGCGCCTGGTGCAAGGCGACGTTGGCTCGGGCAAAACGCTGGTCGCAGCGCAGGCCGCATTGACCGCGATCGAGGCCGGGCGCCAGGCGGCGCTCATGGCGCCGACCGAGCTTCTCGCCGAACAGCATTTCATCAATTTCGACAAATGGCTCGCCCCGCTGGGCATCCGCATTGCGTGGCTCGGTGGCAAGCTCAAAGGCCGCGCGCGCACGGCGGCGCTGGCGAGCGTGGCCGACACGGCGCAACTGGTCATCGGCACGCATGCGCTGATGCAGGAAGGCGTCGCATTTCGCGATCTGGCCCTGGTCATCATCGACGAGCAGCACCGGTTTGGCGTGCACCAGCGCCTTGCCCTGCGCGACAAGGGCCGCAGCGGCGACGTAGTGCCGCACCAACTCGTGCTGACTGCGACGCCGATACCGCGCACGCTGGCGATGACCGCATACGCCGACCTCGACGTGTCGGTCATCGACGAACTGCCGCCGGGACGCACGCCGGTCGCCACGGTCGCGCTTGCGAATACGCGCCGCGCGGAAATCGTCGAGCGTATTCGCTCCGCCTGCACGGAAGGCCGTCAGGCTTACTGGGTCTGCACGCTGATCGAGGAGTCGGACCTGTTGCAGGCGCAGGCGGCCGAGGCCACGTTTGCTGAACTGACGGCCGCGCTGGCCGGCATCCGCGTTGGCTTCGTCCACGGCCGCATGAAGCCGGCGGAAAAGCAGGCCGCGATGCAGGCGTTCAAGGCCGGTGAGACGGCGTTGCTCGTGGCAACGACCGTGATCGAGGTCGGCGTCGACGTGCCGAATGCGAGCTTGATGGTCATCGAAAACGCCGAACGCCTCGGCCTGGCCCAGCTGCATCAGCTGCGCGGACGCGTCGGTCGCGGCAGCGCGAAATCCAGTTGTGTGCTTTTGTACCAGCGGCCGCTTTCGGCATCGGCGCGCCAGCGACTGGACGTACTGCGCGAAAGCAGCGATGGTTTCCGCATCGCCGAGAAGGACCTCGAGTTGCGCGGCCCGGGCGAAGTGCTCGGCACGCGCCAGACCGGCCAGCTGGCGATGCGCATTGCCGATCTTGCGCGCGACGCGCCGCTGCTGCCAGCCGTGCAGCGTGCGGGCGCGGTCCTGCTGCGCGATCATCCGGATCTGGTCGAGCGCCTGATCGAGCGCTGGATCGGCGCGGCGGCGCGGTTTGCGGGGGCATAGCTTTCAGGGCTGAGGGCTGAGGGCCGAGAGAAGATCAAAGCGTGCGCGACCGCGCTTGCTGTTGCTCCTTCAGCCCCCAGCCCTCAGCCCTAAAATAGCCAGCCACTTGAGCCATTATCCGAACATGACAAGATTGAAACTCCTCATCGATACCGACCCGGGCGTCGACGATGCGCTGGCGATCCTGATGGCGCATCGCCACGCCGACGTGCTCGGTCTGAGCATCGCGGCGGGGAATGTCGGTCTTGCGCACACGGTCCGCAACGCCCTCAAGCTCGTCGAGGTCATGGGCGCCGAGACGCCGGTGTTTGCCGGTTGCGCAACACCGCTGGTGTTGCCGGCCGAGGACGCGGCGTTCGTGCACGGCGCCGACGGCTTTGGCGATACCGGCTACGCGCCGAGCTCACGTTGCATCGAGGGCGAAGCGGCGGCACTGGCGATTCTGCGCCTGTCGCATGCGCACGCCGGCAAACTCGTGCTCGCCGCGATCGCGCCGCTGACGAATCTGGCGCTCGCGCTGAAACTCGATCCGACGCTGCCGCAGCGCGTGGCCAAGCTGGTCATCATGGGCGGCGCGGTGACCGGGCGCGGCAACACGCAGCGGGTGCCGGCCGAATTCAACATCGGCTTCGACCCGGAGGCTGCGCACGTCGTGTTCTCGTCGTTTCCGCAGTTCACGCTGGTCGACTGGGAGGCGACGATGCGCCACGGCATCGCGTTCGAGCGCATGCAGGCCTGGCTCGACGCCGATGATCCGCGCGCGCGCTTTTACGCGTCGATCTCGCGCAAGACGCACGCATGGTCGCGCGAGCGCGGCCGGCCGAATGTGCTGGTCGCCGATGCGCTGGCCATGGCCGTCGCGCTGCACCCCGATATCGTCACACGCGCCGAAGACCGGCACGTCGCGATCGAACTGACCGGCCCGCACACCCGCGGCGCGACGGTCGTGGACTGGGAGTCGAGACTGGGGGCGGCGGCCAATGCCAGCATCGTGCTCGAAGTCGACCAGGCGCGCTTCGAGACGCTGGTCGCGGCAGCGCTGGGTTCCGTCTAGGCCGGCTTGGAATTGGCGTCGTCGGGCGACCTGCGCGGCGCTGCTGCCTTGTCCGGCTCGTCCACCTGCACCGGGCTGCGCACCCACAAATCCATTTGTGGGAACGCGATTTCGATGTCGTTCTCGCGGAACACGTCGGCGATGCTCAACTGCAGGTCGTTCTTCACGTTGGGGCGCTGATTGACTTCGGCAACGAAGACGTTCAGGTCGAACAACTGCGCGTTGTCGCCGAAAACGCTCAGGAAGCAGACCGGAGCCGGATCGGACAGCACCAGCGGGTGCGCTGTCGCGGTCTGGATCAGCAGGCGTTGAGCCAGGCGCGGATCGCTGCGATAGGAAACGGCGACGCGCGTCACGATGCGCGTTATCGAGTCGCTCAACGTCCAGTTGGTCAGGCGCTCGGTGATGAAACTCTTGTTCGGCACGATGACTTCGCGGTGGTCCGCGTCGACAATCGTCGTTGCGCGCGTGCGAATCCGCGTGACCGTGCCCTCGACGTTGCCGATCGAGACCATGTCGCCGACGCGTACCGGACGTTCGAACAGCACCATCAGTCCTGAAATGAAATTGGCGAAGATCTCCTGCAAGCCGAAGCCCAGGCCGACGGAAAACCCCGCGGCGAGCCACTTGAAGCTGCTCCAGCGAAGCCCGAGCAGCGCCAGGCCGGTGCACGTGCCGGTGAACAGGATGACGTAGCGCGTGATCGTCGTGACCGCGTAGCGCGTCGGTGCATCGACGTTGAACCGGCGCAGCACGCTGACCTCGAGCAGTCCGGGCAGATTGCCGGTCGCCAGCCAGGTCAGGCTCAGCACGATCAGCGCCTCGAGCACACCGAGCAGAGTGACGTTCTCGTCTTTCCAGACGGCAATGTCGTCGAGCATCGCCAGCGCCGGAGTCACGTCGGACCAGATCCATAGCAACGAGATGATCACAGCGAGCGCCGTCAACCAGCGCAGGAGCCGTCGCGTCTGCTCGCCGACTGCGGCTACCGTGATTTCCTCCGGTTCGGGCTCCGGGGCGGCGCCAGCGTCTTCACGCTCGCGCTGCTCCTCGGCGGATTCCTGTTTCTGTTCGAGGCGCTTGAGGGCCAGCCGGCGCTCGCCGAGTACGAGCCAGCGCACGGCCAATCCGTTCACCGAGGCGATCAGCAGCAACACCCCCAGCGACGCGATGACGTGGCGGCTCAGCGTCAATACGGTGACGAAGTAGCCGTAGAACACGAGGCCGGCCATGAGCACGAAGCCAACGCTCATGACGATGTGCACCGCCTGGCGCAGGCGCAGCGGTTCGGTCAGGACCATGCCGCGGACCGTCCAGAGCCGGCCAGGTGCGAACAGGCGCCAGGCCACGGCGGCAAATCCGATCGCCGACAGCGCGAGCAGCAGGCGCCCGACCGTGTCGATCGGCGCCGGTGGCCCACGCAGCAACAGCAGACGCAGCACGAACAACGTCGGCATTACGCACACCGCGAACCACGGCGCGGCGGCGCTCAATGCCTCGCGACGCGGTCGCGGCCAGCGAAAATGCGACTGCGCAAGTCCATTTTCGAGCATCATCGTGCGCAGGCAGGCGACGGCATACGCCGGCATGACGAGGGCGGCGAACGCGTAGGCGGTTTCCTCAGTGAGATTTCCGCTGCTCGGCAACCGCCGGCACAGGTAACTCAGCATCCAGAACGTGAAGGCCATCGGCGCCGCGGCGACGAGTGTCCAGAACAGGGCCTTGCCGGTCAGCGCGAGGCGATCCGTGCGGATGCGGCGCATCGGGGCGGTCAACTGCTCGAGCTTCTGCGGCAGACGCCAGCGCGCCATGACGAGCAGAATGAGGACAATCGCGGCCGCGGCCGATGTCAGCGGCGCCCCGACGATCGCCTGCTCGACGTTGACGGCCACGCGTCCCCAGCGGCGCGCGCCGAAGAAGGTGCCGAAGTCCTGCGACAGCTGCGCGAACCAGGCTGCATCGATCGGTTTGTGGCTCGGCGTCCAGAGCAGGCGCGCATCGAGAATGTTGTCGAGCTTGTCGGTAGAGGTGACGAGTTCGTGCAGCGTCTGTTCGGCGTCGCCCTGGACCGTGGCCAGGCGAGTCTGCTGTAACAGCAGCGCTTGCACGATCTCGGCGCGAGTATTGAGCAGGCGAAACGCGCTGGTGCGAAGGTCGTTCAGGCGCTCGGGCGGCGGCGCCGGCATTCGCGACAAGGCCTGCTCGACGGCGCTGCCCAGATCGCTCAAGTTGCTCTGCTGCTCGCGCAGGCCGATAAGGTTGATGCGCGTCTGGGCGAGGTCGGTCTGAAGCTTCACAAGCGAGCGCTTGAGCAAGGTCGGTGACTTCAGCCTGCTCTTCTCGGCCAGCAGGATCAGGCCGACGGCTTCGCTGACGCCGCCGATGCGGATGCGCTCCTCGGTGTTCTTCAGCGCCTGTGCGGTGTCGCGCCGCCAGTTTTCCCAGTCGAGCTGCTGCGCGCGCAACTGGCTGAGCTGGTGGACGGAGTCGGCGAGCTTTTCGGCCAGCGAAACGTTCGTGTTCGCAGCTTCGCCGAGCGCCCGGAACTCGGCGGCGAACCGGTCGCGTTCCTGAGCGACGCGCGCGGCCAGATCAGCGGCTGCCGCTCCGGTGCGGTCGAGCACGAGATTTTCCAGCGCCGCGACGTGCTGGTTCAGCTCGCTGACCCTGCGCTGGCGATCGCGCAGCTGCGCGGCGAGCAGGCGCATGCGGCTTTCGTAGCTGCGGTCTTCGAGGTTCAACAGTTCGATCTGGATCGTCGCGCGCCGGGCAGCGGACTGTGTCCTCAGCGTCTGCGCCTGCGCCGTTGCGCCGTCGACCGCGGCCGCTGTGGACTCGCTGCTCTTGTCCAGCGCTGCCCGGGCCGCTGCCAGTTCGGCGCGCAGCAGGCCCGGCCGGAGCGTCTGCTGATCGAATTCGGCCTGCAGCGTGGCGGCAGCAGACTTCGCAGCGGCAAGGTCGTCGCGCTCGCGCGCCTGCAAAACCTCGAGTTGTTCGACGCTGGCGCGTTCGGGCAGCGCGGTGCGCCACGCGAGCAGCGCGGTCGTGTCATTTTGCGCCAGGGTTTCCTCGAGTTTCTGCGCTTCAGCATCGGCGCCGGCAGAGGTCTGCGTCAGGGCCTGCCACTGAACCGCGAGTTCGTCAGCGGCGGTCTCGTCGTCTTTCGCCGCATGCAGCAGTTCTTCGATCTTGCTGCGCTGGTCGGCATCGCGTGTCTTTGCCGCCGCCTGCAGTGCGGTGTCGATCGCCGCCGCATGCGATGCGGGTAGCGCCGGTGCCGCGGGAGCCGCGGACGTCGGCGGCGCCGCGCTCTTCAGCCAGCGTTCCCGCAGCGACTTCTCGTCGTCGACGCTGATCGTCTTGAGCGCGGCGTTGATGATGTCGCGCAACGTCGGCCAGTCGTCGCGGACGGCAAGGGTCACGGGCGTTTCGAGCGCGAGCTGGCCCGACAGCACGATGTCCTTGTCGAGTTTCAGCCGCGCGAGTGTATCGGCGGTCCGGAACGGGTCGCCGACGAACGCATCGACTGTCTTGTCGCGCAGTGCATTCAGAGCCGCGGCAATATCGGGGAAACTGCGCGGTTTGGCCGAACTGTCCTGCGCGGCGAGCAGCGCCGCCCACGGAGACGCTGCCACCAGGGCTATGGAATGCCCCCTGAGCTGGTCGAGACTGCTGAATCCCGGTTCACCGCTGCGCGCGAAGACGGCAGCGGACAGGCGCAGGTAGGGCGCTGTATGCAGCATGCCCTGCTTGCCGTCGGCCCCGGGTGCGGCGGCCGACATCAGGTCGGCGCGGCGTTCGGCCAGCGCGCGCAGGGCCTCGCTGCGGCTGGCCATCCGCACGACTCGGAACTCCAGGCCGGTGCGTGCCGCGATCAGCTTGAGATAGTCTGCGCTGAGGCCTCGCTGGCGGCCTTCGGCGTCGATACCATCGATTGGGGCGAGGTCCGGATCCGGGGCAACGCGGATGGTCTTGTGCCCCGCCAGCCACTGGCGCTGGGCCGAGGTCAGCTCGAGAGACTGGGCGTTCAACCCGGGAGCCAAGGCCAGCAGGACGAGAAAAATCGCGAGCGCGCACGGCAGTTTGTAGCGTTCGAGCGGTCGTCTGGCCGCAGCGGGTTCGCGGCCCGGACAGGGCAAATGCATCATCGGCTTGCGAGACCACGCCGTAAAAGGGTAATATTAGCCTCTTTTCTCAATGATTTGCGGAGCTCACGCCATGAAAGCCGACATCCATCCCAAGTACCAGAACGTGGTATTCCAGGATGTCTCCTCGAATTTCGCGATTCTCACGCGATCGACGATGACCAGCAAGGAAACGATCAAGTGGGAAGACGGCAAGGACTACCCACTCGTCAAGGTGGAAATTTCCAGCCAGTCCCATCCTTTCTATACCGGCAAGCACAAGGTCATGGATGCCGGTGGTCGTGTCGACAAGTTCCGTCGCCGCTACGGCGCCAAGCCGACCGCGTAAAGGCCTTGTCCTGATTCGTGCGTCCGGCCCGGCCTTCCCGCGCCGGCCACGGCAATCAGTGCACGTGCGTCGTCGCATCGAGCGGCGCGCACAGCCCGGCACATTCGAACGCAGTGCGTTGCCGATTCCATCGGGCATTGCGATCGTCCGTCTCCTAGTCGCCAGCGCAACGACCGTTCGGTAACGTTCCGGCAAATGCTTGTGCGATAATTCGTCGTTGTCGACAGTGCGCCCGCACTGACGCAGGGGCCGAGTTGTGCCGGTGCCGAAGTGCCGGCACGGAAACGCCGGCGCCAATGCCCGCGTGTTCTTGCAGTGCCGCTGGACCAGACAGGAGATCTCGCCGTGTCCGATCAAACCGTTGTGCTGACCGATTCCGCGTCGAACAAATCGTCGACCCTGCCGATCGTCAAGGGCAGTCTCGGCGATCCGGCGATCGACATCGGCAAGCTCAACAAGGACACCGGCTACTTCACCTACGATCCGGGGTTCATGTCGACGGCGTCATGCCGCAGCGCGGTCACGTTCATCGACGGCGACAAGGGCGTATTGTTGTATCGCGGCTACCCGATCGAGCAGTTGGCCAAGCACTCGAGCTTCCTCGAAGTCTCCTACCTGCTGATCAACGGCGACCTGCCGACCAAGACCGAGTTCAGCGAGTTCGAGGACGAGATCACGCATCACACGATGATGCGTGAGACGCTGAAGAACTTCCTCAACGGTTTCCACTACGACGCGCATCCGATGGCGATGCTGTGCGCGTCGGTCGGCTCGCTCGCGGCGTTCTATCACGATTCGCTCGACATGAACGACCCGGCCCAGCGCCGCCTCGCCGCGATCCGGCTGATCGCGAAGGCGCCGACGATCGCGGCGGCCTGCTACCGCTATTCGATCGGCTGGCCGATCCGCTACCCGCGCAACAACCTCGAATATGTCACGCGCTTTTTGACGATGATGTTCGAAGTGCCGAGCGAGCCACTCCAGCTCAGCCCGGTCGCGGCAAAGGCGCTCGACCTGCTGTTCATCCTGCACGCCGACCACGAGCAGAATGCGAGCACCTCGACCGTGCGTCTGGTCGGCTCGACCGGCGCCAACCCGTACGCCTGTGTTGCCGCGGGCATCGCCGCGCTGTGGGGTCCGGCGCATGGCGGCGCGAACGAGGCGGTGCTGAAGATGCTCGGCGAGATCGGCGACACCAAGAATGTCGGCAAGGCGGTCGAGCGCGCCAAGGACAAGAACTCCGGCTTCCGCCTGATGGGCTTCGGCCATCGCGTCTACAAGAACTTCGATCCGCGCGCGACGATCATCCGCGAGATGTGCCACAAGGTGCTGGCCGATCTGGGCGTCAACGATCCGCTGCTAGACGTGGCGATGGCGCTGGAAGAAGTCGCGCTGAAGGATCCGTACTTCGTCGAACGCAAACTTTATCCCAATGTGGATTTCTATTCGGGCCTGATCTACAAGGCGCTGAAGATTCCGACTGAGATGTTCACGGTGATGTTCGCGCTCGGCCGCATGGCCGGCTGGGTCGCGCACTGGCTCGAGCAGCACCTGGACAAGGAAACCAAGATCGGCCGACCGCGCCAGATCTACACCGGCGCGACGCCGCGCGACTATCAGCCGCTCAACCAGCGCTGATTCTCACGACGCCGGCGGCGCATCCGCCAGCATTTCTTCGAGTGTCGCCAGAGACGCGCGACGCATCGGTTTTTCGCCGCTGCGGTCGAGCGGCGCCTGGCGCAGCAATTCCTCGGGCAGTACGGTCACGTCTACCGGAACGCCTCCGGCGCTGAACACGAATGCCGGAAATTCGCGCTGCATGTCGCGCGTCAGGCGCAGCGGCCGCGATTGCTGTTCGTACGGTATCCCGCGCTCGTCGAGAAAACCTGCGACGGTCTCCGCATTCTCGCTAAAGACGTGCAGGCAAACACCCGAGTGCCGGTCGGCGCTGCCATCGAGCACGGCGCCGACCAGGCGCGGCTCGAAACGTTCGAAGAAGCGCAATGCCTCGCGCGCGCATTCGCGCAACTCATGCAGACGCCGCGGCTGGTCCTCGGCATCGAACAGGCGCTGATACTCGCGCAGGGCTTCCTCGATTTCGGCATTCTTCGGCAGGGCTGTATCGGCCTGGATGCCGAGCCGTACGGCGGCCTTGCGCTTGGCGGCGTGATAGTCGCGGATGCCGTCTTCGCTGATCAGGCGAGCGGCTTCAACCGCGATGCGGCGCCGCGTTTCGTCGCCTCGTCCGGGAGCATGCCTGTGCATCAGAAAATGCCGTAGGCATCCTGCTGCACACGCTTTTCCTGCTCGCTAGGATTGTTCGGTCCGGCGGCAAGGCGCGCGACATCTTCGACCTTGAACACTTCGAGCATGCTGTGTGCGTCCCCGCTCGAAGCGAGCTGGCCAGTCTGCGGGTCGATGCGCGCCGTGGTGATGCCGGGCGGCATCTCGAATGGCTTTTCCGGAACACCCTTGAGCGTCTCGCGCATGAAGCTGATCCACATCGGCAATGCAGCCTGCGCACCGAATTCGCCGATGCCGTTGGCGCGGCCGAGCGAACTGAAATCATCGAAGCCGACCCAGGCGCTCGCCACGACCGCGTCGTTGTAGCCGGTGAACCACGCGTCGCGATGATCGTTGGTCGAACCGGTCTTGCCGGCGAGGTCGGCGCGCTTGAGCACCATCGCGTCGTGACCGGTGCCGCGGCGCACGACGTCATGCAACAGCGACCCGATGAGATAGGCGATGCGCGCATCGAGTACGCGCGGCGCAAGATTCGGCTTGGTCGGATCGACCGCCGCCGCCGGCGCCGATGCCGCCTGCGCGCGCGCAATCGGCGAAAGAGCCGCCGGCTTGGCGCCATCACCCGGCGTTTTCTCGGCGCTCGCCTGCGAGGCCGCGGTGCGCGCGTCCTCGATCAGCCGATCGGGGCACTGGCGGCAGGCGACGACCGGATGCGCCTTGTAAATCTCCTTGCCATCGCGGTCGCTTATCGAGTCGATGAAATACGGATCGACCAGGAAGCCGCCATTGGCAAAGACGGCGAAGCCGCGCGCCATGATGATCGGCGACACCGAGGCGGTGCCAAGTGCCATCGACAGGTTTTCGGGAATCTGGTCGATGGGTATGCCGAAGCGCGACACGTACTCGCGCGCGTAGCGCACGCCGATTGCGTCGAGCAGGCGCACCGACACGAGGTTTTTCGACTGCACCATCGCCTCGCGCAGGCGCATCGGCCCGTCGAACTTGCCGTCGTCGTTCTGCGGCGTCCACAGGCCGTTCGGCTTGGACGGATCGGCAAACACGATCGGCGCATCGTTGACGATCGACGCCGGCGTGAATCCGTGTTCGAACGCGGCCGCGTAGAAATACGGCTTGAAGCTCGATCCGGGCTGGCGGTTGGACTGGACCGCGCGGTTGAACTTGCTGCGCGCGTAGCTGAATCCACCGACTTCGGCCTGGATCGCGCCGTCCTCGGGATTGAGCGCAAGCAGGGCGCCCTGCGCGGCCGGAACTTGCGAGAGCTTCCACTTGCCTTCCGGATTGCGCGCCAGGCGTACGATGTCGCCGGCCTTGAGCAGCGCATCGACACGTTTGACCGGGCCTCCACGATGCGCTTCGTCCTTGTACGCCTGCGCCCAACTCACGGCAGCGAGATCCAGCGGCACCGACTGCCCGTCGTCCAGGTACACGAGCGCCGTTTTTTCCGTGCTCTCCGTGACAATGCCCGGGATCAGGCCGACCACCGGGTGGTAGGCGTCGAGCTGCTTGTCGAGTTCGGCCGGCGTCGGCTGGGCGGAAAGTTCGACATGCGCTTCCGGGCCGCGATAACCGTGACGCTGGTCGTAGCTGATCAGATCGTCACGCAGCGCCTGGTTCGCGGCGTCCTGCGCGCGCGAGTCCAGCGTCGTGCGAATCGTGTAACCGTCGGTCAGTGCCTCGTTGCCGAGCCGTTCGAGCGCGTCGCGGCGCGCCATCTCGGCAAGATACGGCGCTTCGACTTCGATCGGCGGCTCGTGCGCGTACGACAAGTCGGGTTCCGCGGCGGCAGTCTTGAATTGTGCCGCGGTGATGAAATTGTTCTCGAGCATCCGCTGCAGCACATAGTTGTTGCGGCGCTCGATCGCGCGCGAACGGTTGTTCAACGGGTTGCCGGTCGACGGGAATTTTGGCAGCGATGCCAGCATCGCGCTTTCCGGCAGCGACAGCTGGTCCAGGGTCTTGCCGTAATAGAACTCGGCAGCCGCGGCGACACCATAGGCCCGGTTGCCGAGGAAAATCTTGTTGAGATAGAGCTCGAGAATCTCGTCCTTGGTCAACGCCTGCTCGATACGCCGCGCCAGAAACAGCTCCGACAGTTTGCGCGTGTAGCTCTTCTCCGAACTCAGGAAGAAATTGCG
>DASRTK010000270.1:0-1661 GCA_035655975.1 Rudaea sp. | reverse complement strand
CACGCGCGCCATGTCGACTGCGTCCTTGTAGCCGGTCAGTGCCCAGAAGTCGTCCCAGTACGAATGCATCGGCTTGGCCGAATAGCCTTCGTGGCTGATCGACGCCGGCATCAGGCCGAAGTTCGCCTGCCGCTCGCCGCTGTTGGCGTCGCTGCGTTCGCTGCGGCGCAGTGAATCCATATAGCCGATCGCCGCCGCGACGTGTGGCCAGTTGCGCTCGAGTTCGGCGCGATCGCCGCCGTAACGATACAACTGTGCGATCAAGTGAATCAGTTCGCCGTGGCTGTCGTTTTCCGGCACCGGATCGGAGCCGCGATGGTCGACGCAGCAAGGCACCTTGCCATTCGCGAACTGGTGCGGTGCGTACCAATCGACATACTCGCGCACGGCGTCGCTGTCGCCGAGGCGCAGCAATCCGTCGGCGATCATTGCGCCGTCGCGAATCCATGAACGGGCATAAGAGCGCGTGCCCGGGCGTAGCGCGGGGCCATCGCGGGTGATCAGGATGTGGGCAAGCGCCGTGCGAACGGTATCGGCGATGCGTTGCGCGCTTGCCGGCAGTTTCAGCGTCATGCGATCCAGGCGCTGGTGCCAACCCGTAGCGGTCGCCTGGAGTTGCTGCTCGACCCAACCCGAGCCCGATTGTGCGACGTCCGGAATCTGCGGCGCTCCGGTCAGGGGTGCGATCAAAGCGATCTCGGATGAACCACGCGCGGGCAGATCGAAGTGGTAGATCAGTGCGCCTGATGCGTAACCCCTGGAGTCGTGGACCGCTTGGTCTGCTTCCCTCGCTTGCGGGGGAAGGGATTTGAAGTCGCGCAGCCGGTCAACGATCGAACCGGCATCGAACGTCGTCGCGATGAATCGCTCGGGCTTGCTCAGCGCGACCACGCTTGCCTTCCCGTCGACAAGCACGTTCGATCCGTCCAGAGCCAGATCATGGATCGGCGCAACGCCGCCGGCCGTGTTGAGGAACTGCGCCGGCGGATTGACCTGGAACGGACGGATCGCCAGCGCGAGATCTACTGCCTGCGCCGTATCGCCATCGTTGCGCAGCGTGTAGAGGACGACGACTTGCGAACGTTCGCGCGTACCGGTCGCGAACGCCGTCACCCGAAGTTGTATATTTCCACTTCTCCACTCGACCGACGGTATTGGCAGGTAGCCGTCCCGCAGCGTCTGTATCGGCTGCGCGTCCGCCCACGTGATCAGGCGGCCGTCGACGCGCAGGAACGGTTCGATCGAGAAGCTGTTCTTGCCGGGCTGCAGCGCGCCATCCTCCGATAACAGCGCCGGCGTCGGTCCGCCGTCGATGCCGACGACGGTCCAGTAGGGCTGCTCGACGAAGCCGCGCGGATAATTGCCACGCGGCGCATCCTTCGCGAGTGCGAGGATGAATGCATTCGGTGTCGCGCCCCAGGCGAGATCCTTGATCTGCAGATGCTTGAGGCAGTAACGGTCGCCCGGCCCCGCGTGCAACGCGAGTCTCAGGTGCCGCGTCTCGGATTCCGGCAGGTCGAGCCAGTCGCGCCCGCCATCGCTGTCGCGCACGCTGCGTACGGTCCGCCACTGTTTCCGGTCATCGGAAAACTGCACGTCGTAACTGCTCGCTGCGGCACGGTCCTGCCAGTCAAGCACGAGACCGCCGAATTCGCGCGGCG
>DASRTK010000269.1:0-6431 GCA_035655975.1 Rudaea sp. | reverse complement strand
CGGGTCTTCCGGAAAGTTCAAGACCCAGATCGAGCAGGGTGCGCCGTTCGATCTGTTCTTTTCTGCGGACATTGCGTTCCCGCGAGAACTGCTGAAGGCGAATCTTGCGACGGGCGAGGTCCATCCTTACGCGATCGGCCGACTCGTGCTGTGGAGCCAGGCGATCGATGCGAGCTCTTTGAAGGTTACCGATCTGACGAGGACCGACATCCAGAAGATCGCGATCGCGAACCCGCAGCACGCTCCGTACGGAAAGCGCGCCGAAGAGGCGCTGCGCGCGACCGGTGTATGGGAAAAAGTAGAAAGCAGGTTGGTCTATGGCGAGAACATCGCGCAGACAGCGCAGTTCGCCGAGTCGGGCAACGCGCAGGTCGGGATCATCGCGCTGGCGATGGTGCTCGGGCCCGAGATGGCCGGCAAGGGCAGCTACAGCCTCGTGCCAGACAGCCTGCACGAACCCTTGGAGCAGGGCTTCGTGATCACCAAGCGAGCGGCGGGCAACCCGTTGGCCATAGCGTTCACCGACTACATGGGCGCTCAGGAGACAAGGGCAGTGATGGTGCGCTATGGTTTCGTCCTCCCGGGCGAGGCGAGCGGTCATTGACACTTGGCGGGGCATTCTCCAATAGCGACCTGGCAGCGATCTGGCTGACCGTCGAACTGGCGGGGCTGGTCACTGCCTTGCTGCTTGTGATCGGCAGTCCGATCGCATGGTGGCTCGCGCGCACGCCGTCGCGCTGGAAGCGTCCGCTTGCGGCGCTCGTCGCACTGCCGTTGGTATTGCCGCCGACCGTGCTCGGCTTCTATCTGCTCGTCGCGATGGGACCGCACGGGCCGATCGGAACGTTGACCCAATCGATCGGTCTGGGCTTGCTGCCTTTCACGTTCGGCGGCCTCGTCGTCGCATCGGTGGTCTATTCCCTGCCGTTCATGATCCAGCCGTTGCAGAACGCGTTCGAGGCGATCGGCGAACGACCGCTCGAAGTTGCCGCGACTTTGCGTGCCGGGCCTCTCGACCGGTTCTTCTCGATCGCGGTGCCGTTGGCGCGCCGCGGTTTCGTCGCCGGCGCGATCCTCACGTTCGCGCATACGGTCGGCGAGTTCGGCGTCGTTCTGATGATCGGCGGCAATATCCCTGGCGAGACGCGCGTCGCGTCGGTGCTGATCTACGACCATGTCGAAGCGTTCCAGTACGCGCAGGCGCATTGGCTGTCGGCCCTGCTCGTTGCCTTTGCGTTCCTGGTCCTCATCAACGTCGGCACGTTGACCGCTGCGGGCAAGACCGCAAGACAATGAGCGACGGCATCGTTGCCCGCTTCTCGATCGAGTATCCGGGTTTTTCGCTCGGCATGGACCTGCGCCTGCCGGGCATCGGCGTCACGGCGCTGTTCGGGCCGTCGGGGTCGGGCAAGACGACTTGTCTGCGTGCGATCGCGGGCCTGGAACGGCCGCGCGGCGGCTATCTCAGCGTCAACGGCGAAGTCTGGCAGGACGACACTAAAGACATATTTCTACCGACGCATCTTCGCCCGCTCGGATACGTGTTCCAGGAACCCAGCCTGTTCCCACACCTGAGTGTTCGCGGCAATCTCGAATATGGCTTGAAGCGCGCTGGCCGCGCGACTGCGACTGAGGGCGACGGACTGGAGCGCACGGCCGAGATCCTGGGGATTGCTCCGCTGCTGGATCGCGGCCCGGAGAAGCTGTCCGGCGGCGAGCGGCAACGCGTGGCGATCGCGCGCGCGCTGTTGACGCGTCCGCGCCTGCTGTTGCTCGACGAGCCGCTCGCGTCGCTCGACTTGCGGCGCCGCCACGAGATATTGCCGTACCTCGAACGCCTGCATGACGAGCTCGAAATCCCGTCGATCTACGTCAGCCACGTGCCGGATGAAGTCGCGCGTCTGGCCGATCACCTCGTACTGCTCGACAAGGGCAGCGTGATCGCCAGCGGGCCGCTGCAGGAGACGCTGGCCCGACTCGATCTGCCAGCCACGTTCACCGACGACGCCGGCGTGTTCATCGATGCGAGGATCGCCGGCCACAACGAAGTCGACGAACTGACGCGCCTGGACTTCGCCGGCGGAACGATCTACGTGCCGCGTCGCCGGCCGCCAACGGCCGCCGGCAGGGTCCGTTGCCGCATCGAAGCGCGCGACGTCAGCCTGACGCTGCAGAAGCAGGCCGGCACGAGCATCCTCAACATCATTCCGGTCACCGTCGTGGACATGGCGCCGACCGAACACGCGGCACAGGTGCTGGTGCGTCTGGATGCCGGCGGAACGCCATTGCTGGCGCGCATCACGCAGCGCTCGTGGAAGACGCTGGGGCTGGCGCCCGGCAGTCGCGTCTGGGCGCAGGTCAAGACGGTTGTGTTGATCGGTTGACCACGAGCCGCCGAGCAGAACTGGAGTAACTCGCGCCCTGAAAGAAGAGTCGTCCTCCCCGCGAAAGCGGGGATCCATGTTGCTCTTTGAACACGGCGGACATCGCCGGATCAAAATGGATTCCCGCTTTCGCGGGAATGACGGCATTTGCGTAGGGTCTTGGCACGTGTTGCCGTTCGCCCACCCTTTGGTTACGCAAGCAAGGCCTCAAGTTCCGACGGGCATACTTGCTCAGAACTCCGCGCTTCCCGGCACGCGCGGGTACGGAATCGCATCGCGGATGTTGGCCAGGCCACACGTGTAGACGACGAGGCGTTCGAAACCGAGGCCGAAGCCTGCATGCGGCACCGTGCCGTAGCGGCGGAAGTCGCGATACCAGCCGTAATGCGCGGGGTCGAGCTTGAACTGGATCATGCGACGGTCGAGATAGTCGAGGCGTTCCTCGCGCTGCGAGCCGCCGATGATCTCGCCGATGCCGGGTGCGAGCACATCCATCGCCGCGACCGTCTTGCCGTCGTCGTTCAGGCGCATATAGAACGCCTTGATCTGTTCCGGGTAATTCATCACGACGACCGGACGGCCGACATGCTTCTCGGTCAGATAGCGCTCGTGCTCTGTCTGCAGGTCGTGGCCCCATTCGACCGGGAATTCGAACTTCTGCCCGGACTTCTTCAGGATCTGCACCGCGTCGGTGTAGTCGATGCGCTCGAACGGCGCGGTGATCAATGCTTCGAGGCGTGAAATCGCCGTCTTCTCCTGGCGCTCGGCGAAGAACTTCATGTCGTCCATGCGTTCCTCGAGTACCGCCTTGAAGATGTACTTGAGAAAATCCTCGGCAAGAGTCGCGTTGTCGTTCAGGTCGGCGAATGCGATCTCCGGCTCGATCATCCAGAACTCGGCCAGATGCCGCGTCCTGTTCGAATTCTCGGCGCGGAACGTCGGTCCAAATGTATACACCTTGCTCAGCGCGAGGCAGTAGCCTTCGACGTTCAACTGGCCGGAGACGGTCAGGTACGCTTCCTTGCCGAAGAAGTCCTGGTGCCAGTCGATAGCCCCTTTGTCGTTGCGAGGCAGGTTCACCATGTCCAGCGTCGACACGCGGAACATCTGGCCGGCGCCTTCGGCGTCGCTTGCGGTGATGATCGGCGTGTTGATCCAGAAGAAGCCGCGCTCGTGGAAGTAGCGGTGGATCGCCTTGGCGATGCAGTCGCGCACGCGCGTGACCGCGCCGAACGTGTTCGTACGCGCGCGCAGGTGCGCGACCTCGCGCAGGTATTCCATCGTGTGGGCTTTTGGCTGGATCGGGTAGGTCTCGGGGTCGTCGACCCAGCCGACGACTTCGATCTTCGATGCCTGGATCTCGAAACTCTGGCCCTTGCCTTGAGATGGCACGAGTGTGCCGGTTGCGATCACGGCGCAGCCCGCTGTCAACTTCGCGACCTCGTCGGCATAGTTGGCGAGCGTATTCGGCGCGACGACCTGGATCGGATCGAAACACGAGCCGTCGCTGACGTTGACGAACGACAGACCGGCCTTCGAATCCCGGCGCGTGCGCACCCAGCCGCGGACGGTGACCTCGCCGCCGGCGGCGAGGGAACCGGAAAGTGCCTGTTTGACGCTGGTGACCGGCATGTCTGCTCCTGGAAATTCGATGTTTCGTGCGAGGCGCGCATGATAGCGGAACTTGCGATTCGCATATCATCGGCGGGTATTTCGCGCGCACGACGGAGGAGGCTGGACGATGATTCAACGCATTGCGTTTGCCGTGTGCCTGCTTCTCGTCGCTGCCGTTGCCCGAGCGCAAACGTCCGCTTTGCCAACGCTCGATCAAGCCCAGGCGGCGAGTTTCGCCAAACTCGCGCTCGACTGCATCGAGCGGGAGTACCCGAACAAGATCAGCGTGGAGTTGCGCAGCGACGTCGACGTGCGGCCGCCGCGCGCGCTGACGCCGGCGTTCTACGGCTGTTATGACTGGCACTCTTCCGTGCATGGCCACTGGCTGCTCGCGCGACTGCTGCGCCGCTTCCCCGAGGCCGATTTCGCCGCGGCCGCGCGCGCGGCGCTGGCGCGCAATCTCACGGCGGAGCACGTCGCCGGTGAGCTGGCGTTCCTGCGCCGGCACGGCGATGAAACGTTCGAGCGGCCCTATGGACTGGCCTGGCTGCTGCAACTGGCCGCGGAGCTGCACGGCTGGGACGATGCGCAAGCCCGTGAATGGGCGCAAAACCTGGCGCCGCTGGAAAGCGAAGCGGTGCAGCGCTTGCAACGCTGGCTGCCGAAACTGACGCGGCCGATCCGAGTCGGCGAACACACGCAGACGGCCTTCGCCTTCGGTCTCGCGCTCGATTGGGCCGGGCACGGCGGCGATGCGGCGTTCGCCGATGCGCTGCGCAAGCGCATCCGCGAGTTCTATTTCGACGATCGCCGTTGCCCGCTCGACTACGAGCCGTCCGGGCAGGATTTTCTCTCGCCCTGCCTGGCCGAAGCCGACCTGGTGCGGCGGGTGCTGGCGCCGAGCGAGTTCGCCGCGTGGCTGGATGGGTTCCTGCCGCAGATTCCACGCCGTGCGGGCGATGCGTGGTTGATCCCCGGCGAGGTGCGCGATCACAACGACGGCAAGCTGGCGCACCTGGATGGCCTCAACCTCAGCCGCGCCTGGATGCTTCAGGGAATCGCCTCTGGCCTGCCGCCGCGCGACCCGCGCATCCCGGCGCTCACGGCGGCGATGCGCCGGCACGCGCAGGCGGGTCTGGCCGCCGTGTCGGAGGCGAACTACTACGGCTCGCACTGGCTCGGCAGCTTCGCGGCCTATCTGCTGACGAATTCTGGAACCCGGCCGTGAAACCTTGCCCGCGCAGCCTTAAGCGCTTGAACGGCGCGATTGTGGCGTCATATCTGAAGCGGCGATTCATGTTCAGCCATGCGGCCCGTATCGCCCCGGCGCCCCGAGCCGTCTGATGCAAGGTACTATATAGACATGTCGATCCAGATCACGGCCCCAGCGCGCACGCGCATGCAGCAGTTCCTCAGCGCCAATCCGCAGGCCGCGGGCGTGCGCTTCGGCGTGCGCAAGACCGGATGCTCGGGCTATGCCTACGTCGTCGACATCGCCGACCACGTCGCGGCCAACGATCAAGTGATCGAGCAGGACGGCGTAAAACTCGTGATCGACGACAAGAGCCTTGCCCTCGTCGACGGAACCGAAATCGACTTTGCCCGCCAGGGTCTGAACTCCAACTTCGTGTTCCGCAATCCGAACGTGACCGGCGAGTGCGGTTGCGGCGAGAGTTTTACGGTGAACGAGCCAGGGCTGAGGGCTGGGGGCTGAGGGCTGCAAAGCCTCGTCATTCCGGCGAAAGCCGGAATCCAGCTCCTTTGTCATCCCGAGCAAGTATTAGGAGCAAGTTCCAGGGATAGCCGATGAAGAGTGCCGGCCAAGGCTCTGGATTCCGGCTTGCGCCGGAGTGACGAACCTCGGATGCTCAGCCCTCAGCCTGCTCCAGTTGCACTAATCCCCTGATTCACCTAGAATTCGCGCCCCTTCGCTCAAGCGAGGGACCTTGCCTCACCGCGCCGCGGGAGGCTATCGCACGGAATCGTCCGCTGCGGTATCCACAAGGAGACAACATGCGTCACTACGAGATCGTGTTTCTGGTCCACCCTGACCAGAGCGAGCAGGTGCCCGCAATGATCGAGCGTTACAAGACGCTGATCGAGGGCGACAAGGGCCGCATCCATCGCCTCGAAGACTGGGGCCGCCGCCAGCTTTCGTATCCGATCAACAACCTGGCCAAGGCACACTACGTTCTGATGAATGTCGAGTGCAGCGCCAGCGTGCTCAAGGAACTCGAAACCGGCTTCCGCTTCAACGACGCCGTGCTGCGCCACCTGATCGTCAGCCGCGAAGAAGCGGTCACCGAGCAGTCCTTCATCCTGAAGAACAAGGACGACAAGGGCGAGCGCCGCCGTCGTGACGACGACGAGGGCTTCGGCTTCGTCGGCAACGACGACGAACCACGCCGCGAGCGTTCACCGCGCCCGCCGCGC
>DASRTK010000268.1:0-2354 GCA_035655975.1 Rudaea sp. | reverse complement strand
GACCAGGCGATTGCGCGCGCGGCAATGTTCCTGGCCGGCCAGATCGGCACGCGCGCTATCGTCGCGCTGACCGAATCCGGCGGCACCGCGCAGTGGCTGTCGCGCTACCGTTCGAGCGTGCCGATCTACGCGCTGTCGCGGCGCCAGGGCGCGCGCCGGCGCATGATGCTGTACCGCGACGTCACGCCGGTCGATTTCGATCCGCACGGCGTCGACCCCGCGCACGCGGCAAAAGCGGCAATCCAGCATTTGTATAATATGCAGCGTCTGGCCGAAGGCGACCGCGTGATTCTCACGCACGGCGACCACACCGGCCAGCACGGCGGCACGAATACGCTGAAACTGCTGCGTGTCGGGCCCGGCGGCGTGGCTGAAGGATTGGGTGACTTATGAAACGCCAAATGTCCGCGTCCGCGATCGCTGTCGCCATGGCGCTGTTGCTTCCGGTCGCTGCGATTTGCGCGGACGCGCCTGCCGATCGCATTCCGGCCGGCGTCAAGCGCGTCGAGCCTGACCGCCTCGCTCACTACTGGCTGCTCGATCCAGCCTCGGCGCAGAATGCGAATGTGCCGAACTCGGGTTACGGACTCGACGCGCCGACCTGCGCCGCGGTTTCGTATGTCGTCGAGAACAACGGCGCGACGAGCCACGTCAAACTCGAACGAGTCGTGCCCGACGGGCCGCTGGGGAAAGTCGCGGTCGGCATCGTCAAGGTGCTGCGCTATGGCGCGACCGCCGAGAACCCCGGCAAGGATCCGGTCGCCACCTACGTCGTCATGCCGTTCAACTTGCCAAGCGCGGCCTCGACCAATCCGGCTGACCGGGCTACGCGGACGCGCGTGCTGGGGGCCTGCAAACTCGAGAATTTCAGCCCCGCGCAGAAGTAGGCACAGCCCGGCAACGCGCCTGGCCGGCGCAGTTCGGCTTGAAGTGTGTCAGTACCGGGATTCAGAGACATTGCCGGCGGTCTGGCGCTATAATCCGCGCCCCCAAAGCGGTCCCTAACGGTCGTGGCGCGGCCGCCACCGCCGAGGCGCCTTTCATTTGAAATATCGGAGTCAAGTCATGAGTATTGAACAGCTCGAGCAGGTCGCGCAGGCCATGGTTGCGCCCGGCAAGGGCATCATCGCGATCGATGAATCCAATGCGACGATCAAGAAGCGCTTCGACGCCGTCGGCGTCGAGAACAGCGAAGAACATCGCCGCGCCTATCGCGAAATGCTGCTGACGGCGCCGCGGCTGGCCGATCACATCTCGGGCGCAATCCTGTACGACGAAACGATCCGCCAGGCGACGAAGGCCAAGGTGCCATTCACGAAGCTGATGCTCGACAACGGCATCCTGCCGGGCATCAAGGTCGACAAGGGTCCGCAGCCGCTGGCCGGATTTCCCGGGGAAGTCGTGACCGAAGGCCTCGACGGCTTGCGCGAACGACTCAACGAATACGCGCGCCTCGGCGCGAAGTTCGCCAAGTGGCGCGCGGTCATCACGATCGGCGACGATGCGCCGAGCGGCACCTGCATCGAGTCGAACTGCCACGCGCTCGCGCGCTACGCTGCGCTGTGCCAGGAAGCCGGCATCGTGCCGATGGTCGAGCCCGAGATCCTGATGGACGGCGAGCACGACATCGATGTCTGCTACGACGTTACCGAAGCCACGTTGCGCTCGCTGTTCGGCTCTCTGTACGAGCAGAACGTCCTGCTCGAAGGCACGATCCTCAAGGCCAGCATGGTCATCTCGGGCAAGGGCTGCGCGGAGCAGGCCAGCGCCGAAGAGGTCGCCGAAATGACCGTGCGCTGTCTCAAATCCACCGTGCCGGCCTCGCTGCCAGGCATCGTGTTCCTTTCCGGAGGCCAGAGCGACGAGCAGGCGACCGCGCATCTGAACGCGATGAACCAGATCGGCCCGCATCCGTGGCCGTTGTCCTTCAGCTACGGGCGCGCGATGCAGACGGCCGCGCTGAAGCTGTGGGCCAAGGACATGGACAAAAACTTCGCCGAGGCGCAGAAGATCGTTTCGCTGCGCGCGAAGGAAAACGGATTGGCCGCGCTTGGCCAGTGGCAGAAAGCAGCCTGATCGCTCTCTTTACAATACAAGAAGAAGAACGGGCGCTGCGGCGCCCGTTTTCGTTTGAACCGTCAGGTAAGCAAAGGCCAGGAGCACGCGTCCGTCGTTGCTTCGCTTGTTTGACCTTTGACCTTTACTCTTGCTTTGCTCTTGACCATCACAGTCGCGCGTCCCGAAAAAACAGCGGGCCGCTTGCGCGACCCGTTGTCTCGATGCGACTAACCCCGAACTCAGTGCTTCCTGACCTGTACGGTCTTCGTTGCTGAAGCGCTCTTGCTGTTGGTGTC
>DASRTK010000267.1:0-1789 GCA_035655975.1 Rudaea sp. | reverse complement strand
CGCGTCCATCCGGGCGAGTTCTACGCGCTGCCGCAATCGCCGCAGCTGTTCAAGCAGATCCTCATGATGGCCGGCTTCGACCGCTACTATCAGATCGCGCGCTGTTTCCGCGACGAAGCGTTGCGCGCCGACCGCCAGCTCGAATTCACGCAGCTCGACATGGAGTTCGCCTTCGTCGAGGAGCGCGAGGTGCAGGACGCGGTCGAGGCGATGATCCGCGACGTGTTCAAGAGCGTCGTCGATGTCGAACTGGAAAATCCGGTTCCGCGCATGACCTATGCCGAAGCGATGCGCCGCTATGGTTCGGACAAACCCGATCTGCGCGTGGCGCTCGAACTGGTCGATGTCGCCGAACACCTGAAAAACACCGCCTTCAAGGTCTTTTCGGGGCCCGCCAACGATCCGGGCGGACGAGTCGCCGCGCTGCGCTTGCCGAACGGCGCTGCGCAACCGCGCAAGTACCTCGACGATCTCGGGCCGTACGTCGCCGGATTCGGCGCCAAGGGCCTGGCCTGGATCCGCATCGACGACCTGGCCAAGGGTCGCGACGGCATGACCTCGCCGATCATCAAGTTCCTCGACGACGCCGCGCTGAGTGCGATCCTCGCGGAAGTCGGAGCGGCCAGCGGCGACGTGATCTTCTTCGGCGCTGGTCCGTACAGGACCGTCAGCGATTTCATGGGCGCGCTGCGCCTGAAGGTCGCGCGCGATTGTGGATTAGTGGAAAATGCGTGGAAGCCGCTGTGGGTCACCGACTTCCCGATGTTCGAGTACGACCATGAGGCCAAGCGCTATGTGGCGCTGCACCACCCGTTCACCGCGCCGAAAGTCGACGACATCGCCAGCCTGAAGGCGGATCCGATCAACGCCGTCAGCCGCGGTTACGACATGGTATTGAACGGCAACGAGATCGGCGGCGGTTCGATCCGCATCCACCGGCCGGACATGCAGAGCGCGGTATTCGACCTCCTCGGCATCAGCCCGGACGAAGCCCAGTTGAAATTCGGCTTCCTGCTCGAAGCGCTGCGCTACGGCGCTCCGCCGCACGGCGGCATCGCCTTCGGCATCGACCGCATCGCCGCATTGATGGCCGGCACCGAGTCGATCCGCGACGTCATCGCGTTCCCGAAAACCGCCACTGCGCAGGACCTCATGACCGACGCCCCGTCGAGCGTGACCGAAGCGCAGTTGCAGGAGTTGCATGTGCGTGTGGTGAAGCCGGTGGCGAAATAGCCGCCGTACCTTGTCCCTTCCACTACAGACCATGAGCGGCAAGACATCCCGACTAGTCGTGGCAGTCTTGGCCGTAATCGTATTCGCGCTTTCCTTACGGTGGTACTACCTCGCCACAGCGGTTGTCAGCGATCCCGTTCGCGGTGATGCGGTTGAATACTACAACTATGCCTGGAATTTGCTGAATCGCCACGTGTTTTCGATGTCTCCGCCTGGATCGGAGGTGGTGACACCTGATAGCTATCGTGATCCGGGCTATCCGCTGCTGATGGCAGTATGGATGGCTATCACGAACGACCTTGATCGATGGTACGCGGGAGTCCTGCTGACGCAAGCAGCGCTTGGCGCTTTGGTCGCCGGAATGACGGTCCTTTTGGCGCGGCTCTGGCTGCCCCTGGGCTGGTCCATGGCTGCCGGAATTCTCGTGGCGATCTGGCCGCACAACATTACGATTTCAGAATACCTGCTAAGCGAAACGCTGTATGGGTTTTTCGCCATGCTTGCGGTGCTGGCGTACGGATGGGCGCTGACCAAGCATGGTTTGATTGCGGCGGGG
>DASRTK010000266.1:0-5090 GCA_035655975.1 Rudaea sp. | reverse complement strand
TTGTCCATCTGTGCCTGCATCTGGCCGGCGAATTGCGGCGCGCCTTCGATCATGTTCTTGCGGTTGTTCGCGCCGGTCTGGGGCAGGTACTCGCGCAGGCTCGCGTGACCGATGAAGCGCATGCCGGGATAGGCCTTGCGCCAGGTGGCATTGCCGATTACGTGGTCGTCGTGCCAGTGCGTATTGATGAGGAAGCTGACCGGCTTGCCGGTAATCTTGCGCAGAGACTGGATCATTTCCGCCGAAGCCTCGGGCGCGTCGACAACGACGACGTCGTTGTCATTGACGATGAACAGGCTGTTGGCGTCGACCATCAGGCCGGGCGGATCGGTGCGGATCGCGGCGTAAACGCCGTCGGCGAGCTTTTCGACCGTGAATCCGCCGGCTGCCGCCGGCTGCGGCGCTGGTGTCGCGGCGGCCTCGGCCGCGCGGCCGGTTGCCGTTGCTCCCAGATTGAATGCCAGGGCGGCGGCAATCGGAAGAAAGGTTTTCAGGTTCATGCAATTCGCAATCCAGTCGGTGGGTTTGAATCGGACAAGCCGGGCATGACTCCGGACACTGTTGTCGGACGTGCCGACAGTTCATGCTGCGGCTCGTTGTGTCCAAGCTTGGTTCGCTGCGTATGACCGAACAAGTGCTCGATTCTGATCTGCATCTGAACTACGCATCCGATCTGCCGGGTTCAGCTGAAATCCCGCTGCGCGGCTGGCGTGCAGGTGGTCTGGTCATCGATCTGGAACTGCGGCGGCTCTACCGCGATGGTCGGCGCGTCGCTCTTCAGGAGACGCCGCTGCGCCTGCTGTGCCTGCTGCTCGAACGCGGAGGCCGCCCGGTCGCCCGCCGCGAGCTGCAGGAGGCACTGTGGCCGCGCTACGACTGGGACAGCTTCGAGCGCAACGTGAACACGGCGGTGCGAAAGCTGCGCCAGGCGATCGGCGACGACGCACGCGAGCCGCGTCTGATCGAAACGATGCGCGCCAGCGGCTACCGCTGGATCGGGCCGGCACCCGAGGCGCTGTCGACCGTGCCTGAATTCGAAGCGGGGGCCGATGCTGCGCCGACCGGCCGCGTCGCGCCTGCGACCGCGACCGTGTCACGACCCGTCTGGCGCCGCTGGCTCGTTCCTGGCGCAATCGCCGCCGGCCTGATCTGCCTTCTGGCTTTCTCCACGTTGCAAAGCCCGGCGCAGCCGCGATCCTTGCTGGTCATCGACGTCGAAAACAGCGCAGGCTTCGCGCCCGCCGAGACAGCCAAGGTGCGGAATCTGCGCGAACTGCTGGCCGGGGCAATCGCATCGAACGCAGAGACTGGCGATGCCAGAGAGCCCGTTCACGTCGCGCTGAGTGTGCGCGACGGCGAACCCCTGAGCGCCGAAGTCAGCGGTCATGGCGGGAAAGAACAAATTGCGCTCGCCGACACAGCCTTCGGTCGCGAGCGACTGCTCGTCGAGGTCGCAGCGCGCATGCCGGCGACAGCAGTCGCGCGCACCGAAACTACGTTGCCGGCTGCCGCGCAGCGGGCGTTCGCGGAGGCCGGCACGCTGATTCTCGGCGTAACCGATACCGCGTCTGTCGAGCGCGTGCTCGGACTGCTCGAGAGCGTTTTGAGCGCAGCGCCGGGCCATGCCGGCGCGTTGCGCATGTACGCGCGCGCACAACGCTGGCACGCGGTCTTCGGACGCAACGCCGCTGATGCGCGCGAACGCCGTCTGCTCGCCCGCGACGCATTGCGCCGCGCCGTCCACGCCGACCCGCGCTCTGCCGGTATTGCCGCCGATGTCGCCGGCCAGCTGTTCTGGGGCGAATGGAACGCGAAGGAAGCCGCCGACTGGTTTGCGCTGGCCCGGCGCGCCGCGCCGCAGGACGCCGAAGTGTTGCGGTCCTACGCGTGGTTTGCGCTGGCCGACGACCGGATCGACACGGCGATCGAGGCGATGAATGCCGCGCTGGCGGTGGCGCCGCTGAGCGTAGACCTGCATTCGGATCTCGGCTGGTTCTACTTCCGCACCGGCCGCTACGACGACGCGTTGCGCCAATGCCGCGCCGCACTGCAAATGTCGGCTCGCGATGCCTCGGCGCAGACTTGCGAGGAACGGGCATTGGCGGAGCTCGGACATCCCGAACAGGCCTGGGAGGCGCTACAGCGCCACGCTCCGGAGTGGCTCGACGCGCGCAGCAGGCAGGAATTTTCCCGCGCGGGCACGGATCGAGCCTATCGCATGGCGATGCACCTTGCCGCTGCGAGGACGCGCGAGCGCTTCGGCGCGGGTTTCGAAAGCGCCAGCCTGGAAGCGATCGCCGGCGACCGTAGCGCGGTCGATGCCGATCTCGCCGTCGCGGTGGCGCTGGGCGATCCGGGCCTGCACATGGCGCGCGTCACGCCGGAACTTGCCCGGATGCTGGGCGTTCCCGCCGTGCGCCATCTCGCCGACGCCGGGGTTGCGACGCTCAGGGCGGGCGACTCCGGTTAGCGACGGCTGGAGAACCGATGGGTGAATCGCCTATGATTCACCCGTAATGTCCCAGAGCCAGTCCCTCACGATCCTGTTCGCCGATGTCAGCGGCAGCACCAAGCTGTTCGAGACGCGCGGCGACGTCGAGGCGCGCCGCCTCGTCTCGGCCATGCTCAATGCCTTGGCTGAGGTCACCGGCAGGCATGGCGGCCACGTCATCAAGACGATCGGCGACGAAATCATGTGCACGTTCCCGGGACCGATGCAGGGCCTGCTCGGCGCGATCGACATGCAGAAGCGCATCCACCAGGACGTGCTCTTCGCCCAGTTGAGCCTGGCGGTCCGCATCGGCCTGCATCATGGCGACACTCTGGTCGAGGACAACGACGTTTTCGGCGACGCGGTCAATACGGCCGCGCGCATGGCTTCCCTGGCCAAGCGTGAGCAGATCATCACGACGGCGAGCACGGTGCGCCTGCTGACGAACGCCGGCATGCTGCGCACGCGCTCGGTCGGCACGGCGCGCGTGGCCGGCAAGCAGCTTCCGATCGACATCGTCGACGTGACCTGGCAGGAAGACACGTCCAACGTGACGATGGTGCAGCGTGCGATCCGCCTCGATGCGAGCCCGCAGACCCGCATCCATCTGCAATTGCGCTATCGAGGCCAGGCGCTCGAACTCGACGAACTGTCGCCGCCGTTCACGCTCGGCCGTGACGCGACCAGCAGCCTGATGGTCGAGGCCGAGTGGGTGTCGCGTTATCACGCCTTGATCGAATACAAGCGCGGCTTTTTCGTGCTCAGCGACCGTTCGACGAACGGCACCTACATCCAGTTCGGCGAAGACGACGAACTGCGCCTGCATCGCGACGAGGTGCATCTGCGCCGCGGCGGCATCATCAGCCTGGGCCAGACGATCGCCCTGAATCCGGACCATCTGCTTTACTTCCAGTGTGGCGAAACCTGAGAGAGCAGGGGCGAGGGGCGAGGGGCGAGGGTAAAAAGCGAGCGGCTTTCCTCGCCCCTCGCCCCTCGTCCCTGCTTCACTCAAACCCTGACTTGAACAGTGTGTCGTATGCCGCGGGCGGCAGATCGGCGCCCTGGAAAATGCCGAGCGGCGAATAGCCGGAGTAGCCGGGGAACACGTAGTAGATGTTCGGATTCGCAAGGCGGCGGATCAGCGCCTCGGAGAGGACGCGGCGATAGTCGGTCGTCACGTTGACGTCGGCGCCTTCGAACAACTGGTTGTCGGCGAGTCCGGGAAATGTCCCAAATACCTGGCCGCCATTCACGGACGCACCCATGGCCAGCATGACCGTGCCGTAGCCGTGATCGGTGCCGCCGGACGCGTTTTCAAGAACGCGCCGGCCGAATTCGCTGACCGTGATCACGGTGACGTGCTGCATGTAGTTGCCACTCGCATCGGTGGCGAGGTCGGTATAGAACGCGTTGAGCGCCTCCGACAAACCCTGTGTCTGATTGCCGAAGTAGTCGTAGCCGTCGGTCGGCTTGCCTTGGCCGTTGTGCGTATCCCAGCCGCCCAGATCGACCGTGGCGATGCGCAAGCCGACGTTCTGCTTGATTAATTGCGCGATGTTGCGCAATTGGCTGCCGAATCCCGAGCCGATCGTTCCGGCGCTCGGCGAATAATTCGCGCCGCCGGACGGCTTGTAGCCGCCACTGTTGTTCGCTGAATCGAAGAGGCCAAAATTGATCGCACGGAACAGACCGAGCGCATCGAGCGTCGACATGCCGGCTTGCGCCAGCGGCAACGTGCTCGATTGCCACAGCGACGGCAGCACCTGCACGAGGCCATTCAAGCCGGCGATCGGCGAAGCGCCGTAGTCGTCACTGGAGTTCCACGGCCAGTTGCCCTGGTCGAGGCGGAAGTCCTGGCCGGTGTTCATCGTGATCGCTTCGGTGCTGCCGAGCAGGCTCGTCGCAGTGATGCTGCCCATGCTCGCTGCCGGAACGGGAATATTGGCCGGCAGTCCGCCGCTGACCAGATGGCGGGTGAGCCAGCCGATGCCCGCTCCGCTGCCGCCGCCGATGCCGATCTCGAGATTTGCCTGAGCCTCGAAATGGCTGCGAACGACCGGTTGCGGATTCGCCTGACCCGCGCCGACCACGACAGCCAGGTGGCCTTGCGCGTATAGCGCGTTCAATGCTCCGGCGCGAGGATGCAACTGCCAGTTCGTCGCACCGAGCGGGAGCCCGGCGCCGGTGCCGGAATAGGGGATGCGCGTGTCGATGCGGTTGGCTTCGTAGTGCGCGCGGTCCGGATGGTTCTGGCCCGGCGATACGAGGCTCAGCGCATCCATCGCGCCGCGCAGGAACACGATGACGAGCGTGTCCTGCGATGCGCTGGCGGTGCTGTCGAAAACGCCGTAGCTGTTGCCGGTGCTTCCAGCCAGCGTCGCGGCGCAGCAGCCCTTGAGGAAATCGCGGCGGTCGAGTTGCGGCAGGTTCATCGCGGCACTCTCAAGGTCTCGCGATGGTGCGGACGCGAGTCCTCTCCCCCGAGCGTCCTCGGGGGAGAGGGTTGGGTGAGGGGGAGGCGCGAAACATTCCCACGCGTTTCGACAAGCGGTAGCGCTGCCCCCTCACCCCGACCCTCTCCCCCATCGATAAGGCTGAT
>DASRTK010000265.1:0-4027 GCA_035655975.1 Rudaea sp. | reverse complement strand
GGCGCCAAGTCGGTGATGCTGTTCTTCCTCGTGACGGTGGCCCTGACCTGGTTCCTGCTGTTCCTGTATTCGATGTCGATCAAGCTGGCATCGCTGACCGTCGCGGCGGCGCTGGTGGCGGTCGTCTGGATGCTCGGCGCGCTGTACCTGCTCGGCTTCGGCATCGATCCGATGAACATGCTGACGCCGTTCCTGATATTCGCGATCGCGGTCAGTCACGGCGAGCAGATGATCAACCGCTTCCGCGGCGAGATCTTCTTCGGCGGCCTCGAGCAGGGTTCGGTCCAGCAGTTGCGCGTGCGCGCCAAATTTGCCGTCGGCCCGCTGGTCGCAGCCCAGCGCAGCTTCAGGCGCTGCTTGTTCCGGGCTCGGTGGCGTTGGCGGCCGGCTGCATCGGCTTCGCGACGATCCTGATCATCCCTGTCCGCATTATTTTCGAACTCGCCGTCACGGCTACCATCGGCGTCGCGCTGACGATACTGACCGACCTGATCCTGCTGCCGGTGCTGCTGTCGTTCTGCAAGCTGCGCAACCTCGAGCACAAGCGCGAATACCGCCTGCGCCAGTTGACCCAGTTCGACAAGCTGTGGCGGCAGCTCACGCGCCTGAGCCTGCCGGTCCCGGCCGCGATCGTGATCCTGCTCGGCGTCGCGACCTGGTTCGTCGCCGAGCAATACGGCAGCCGCGTCATGGTCGGCGATGCGCAGAAGGGCGTGGCCGAGCTGCGCCCGGACGCGCGCTACAACCGCGACGCCGAACTGATCAGCGACAAGTTCGCGCTTGGCGTCGACATCCTCAACGTCATCGCCGAAGCCGAGCCGAATGCGTGCACGGCGAGCTACGCGGTCATGGAAACGCTCGACCGCTTCGCCTGGAACATGCGCAACGTCGACGGCGTGGCGCAGGTCATCACGTTGCCGATGGCCGCCAAGATCGTCAACGCCGGCTGGAACGAGGGCAACATCCGCTGGCGCGTGCTGCCGCGCGACAACGACACGCTGCGCCAGGACACCCAGGGTTTCGAGACCGATTCAGGACTGTTGAACGCCGACTGCAGCGCGATGCCGGTCATGATATTCCTGACCGATCACCGCTCGACGACGATCGACCGGGTCGTCGCCGCCGTGAAGAAATTCCGCGAGGAAAACCACGCCTTCGCCGGCGTCAATGTCAACCTGCGCGAGCAGTTGGCCAAGCAGTCGGCCGAAGCCCAGGCAGCCGGCAAGACGTTCTCGAGCGACCAGGTCAACCTGCGCCTGGCGACCGGCAACGTCGGCGTGGCGGCAGCGACCAACGACGAAGTGCGTTCGGTCGACCGGACGATGCTCTATCTGCTGTATGCAGCCGTATTCGTGATGTGCCTGCTGAGTTTCCGCAGCCCGCTGGCGGCGTTGTGCATCGTCCTTCCGCTCGTGCTCGTGACCGAACTCGGACATTCGCTGATGGTGCAGCTCGACATCGGCAAGAAGGTCAACACCCTGACCGTGCTCGCGCTCGGCGTCGGCATCGGCGTCGACTACGCGATCTACATTTTCGCGCGCATGCACGAGGCGATGACGTTCCGTGCCGAATTCTCGGCCGCGGACATTGCCGAGGCCGCCGCTGTCGCCGCTGAGGCCGCGGCCGAACACGCCGGCGTTCCTCCGGAAGAAGCGCACCACTTGTTCTCGCGCATGTACGACGCGATGGCGGCCGGCGGCACGTTCTCGGCTGCCGACATCGAGCGTGAACTCAAGCGCCTCGACGAGGAAGCCGACCCCGTCGCCGCGGCTTCGGAAAGCGCGGTGGCCCGGCGCGCCGAAGCCGCCAACCGCGCGTTCGCCGCGATGGAACAAAATCGCGCCTCGCAGGCCGATTTCGTCGAGGGACAGGGCGGCCAGCGCACGCTTTCGGAAAGCTACTTCATCGCCCTCAAGACGACCGGAATCGCGATCTTCTATACCGCTTTGACGCTGGCGGCCGGCGTGGCGATGTGGATGTTCTCCGACCTGAAGTTCCAGGCGGACATGGGCGTGATGCTGACCTTCATGTTCGTCGTCAACATGCTGGCGGCGATGATTTTCCTGCCGGCGCTGTGTCGCTGGTTGTTGCGCCCCCGGGAAAAAACCTGAGCGCGCGCCTTACGCCCTGTTCGGAACAAGCAGCTTTTTACGTTTCATGATTCAATAGCACGAGGAAAACGGCAGCAAACAAAGGTCCCGGTGCGAGCGCGCCAGGATCGCGGGCACGGACGCACCGCTGCGCATTGCGCTCATACTCATATATTTCGGGGAGAAATTATGGTTACCGGACTGATTGCCGCTCTAGTCATTATTGTCGTCTGCATCGTCATCGGTGCGCTGATCGTGCAGCTGGCAACGAAGATGGCCGCTGGCTTCAAGCCAGCACTTGGCAGCGCCGTGGCCGCGGTCATTGTCGGCATGATCGCCGGCGCGATCGTCAGCTACGTGTTGCAGATGGTCATGGGCTCGACCGGATCCCTGGTCGGCATCATCGTCGCGTTTCTCGTCAATGCCTTCATCATCAACCTGATGATCAAACCGCCGACCGGCGGGCAGATGGGCTTCGGCAAGGCCTGCCTCGTCAGTCTCGTGCAGTACATCATCTACATCGTGCTTTCCGTCGTGCTGTTCTTCGTCCTCGGTGGCGCGATCATGGGCATGATGGCCGGCGTCCACTGATCAAAAGTATTGAATAAAAAATACCGCTTTCGACTTCGAAAGTCGTCGACAGGAGAAGAGGCGCCTGCAGGGCGCCTCTTCTTTTTTGACCGGATGGGGCGCGCTTTTCGGTAACGCGATGCGCGATCAGTAGGCGATATGCAGGCGCCGCATGATCTTCGCGACGATCCAGGCCGGCCCGATCAACAGATACGCCAGATCCGTCAGGAACGAAGGACGCTTGCCTTCGACCTTGTGGCCGAGGAACTGCGCGATCCAGGCAACGACGAAAACTCCGATCGCCAGCCACATCAGAGCCGCGGGTCCCAGCCAGCGGTACAGCGCCTCGGTGATCAGGCCGAGGGCGACGAACGCGACGAACATCGCCAGGCCGAGAGCGCGCGACAGGCGCAGGTAAAAGGTCAGCGCCGCGAACATCGCCACGCCGGCCCACAGCCCCGCTCGTCCGAGCAGCGCCGGGACCGGAACGACCCAGAGCAGGGCGACGACGGTCCAGAGAATCAACGGTACGCAAATCCAGTGGACCAGGATGTTGGTCGGATTGCGGTGGTCTTCGCTGTAGTTGCCGAGCCAGCGATCGACTTCGCGGCGAGGGTCTGCAGGGTCATTGGGAATCGCATTCATTGGTGTATCTCCGGCAGTGTCGCCGTCAGTCTAATCCTTCGGCAAACGTAGGGTGGGCCTTGGCCCACCGTTCTTTATTCCTGGCGCACAACCGAAAAGCGGTGGGCCAAGGCCCACCCTACGCGCATCAATCCAGCACGATGCCTGCGAGGCGCTTCAATGCCTCCGCGTATTTCGCTGCCGTCCCGTCGATCACCGCAGCCGGCACCTTCGGCCCCGGCGCCTGCTTGTTCCAGTCGAGTGTTTCGAGGTAGTCGCGCACGAATTGCTTGTCGTAGCTGGGTGGGCTGATGCCGACGCGGTACTGGTCGGCCGGCCAGAAGCGCGACGAATCCGGCGTCAGCATCTCGTCCATCACGTACAGCGTGCCGTCGGCGTCGGTGCCGAATTCGAACTTGGTGTCGGCGATGATGATGCCACGCTCGGCCGCATAGGCCGCGGCAAAAGTATAAATATTCAGGGTCGCGGCACGCACGCGCTCGGCAAGATCCGCGCCGATCAGCGCGACGACCTGGTCGAAGCCGATGTTTTCATCGTGGGCGCCGGCGGCGGCCTTGGTCGACGGCGTGAAAATCGGCTGCGGCAGTCGTTCCGCCTGGCGCAGGCCCGACGGCAGCTTGATGCCGCACAGCGTTCCGCTCGCCTGGTAGTCCTTCCAGCCCGAGCCGATCAGATAGCCGCGCGCGATCGCCTCGACCGGCACGGCCTTCAGGCGCTTGGCG
>DASRTK010000264.1:0-5457 GCA_035655975.1 Rudaea sp. | reverse complement strand
CACAATGGAAATGTCTGCGGTGTTGCTTGCGGCAGATAAGGAATCTGCACATCGCCCGTCGTACCGTTGACCTGCAGTCGCACCAACGATCCCGAACTGTCCTTGATCACGACGTTGCCGCCGGGCGGAGCCCAAATCTCTACATCGGCGGCCAGAAGTTCGGCGGGAAGCCCGGTGGCAAGCAGCGCGCCGGCCAGTGCAACCGCGATTGGCCGCCGGGCGAATCGGTCCCTGGCGGTCGCTCCGGGCATCCGCTGCAGGCGCGCCGAATTGTTCCCGCTCATTTCTTCGCTCCGTTTGCTTCACTACTGCGCCGCTCCGCAGCTTGCACGCGCAGTGCGAAAAGGGCCAGCAACATCATCAACGTTGCCAACGCAACAAGCATTGAACTACCCAGCGCCGGAGCCGGATTTACGACGTTACCGATCACCGACGGCGGCGGCCCCGGACAGGCCGCATTCGATGGCGGGTTCACGATCAGTTTTACGCTTCCCTGTATCGTCCCGCTTACGGACAGCTTGCCCGAATACCGGATCGTACCGGAACCTTGAATGCCCCCGGACGGCCCCACCGTCAAGTTACTTACGTTGACATACGTGCCGGTTCCGATGTCCAGCACACCGCCAACGGTCAAGTCAGTGCACGCAAGATTGTAGAAGCCGTTGTGGAGGATCGCCTTGCCACCTGCTGGGATGATCTGGCTCGCCATGGCCGCCGGAGCGAGGAGGATGAGCGCAAGGACCAGCGAGCGCCCCCAATCGCCGAAGCGATGCGCATTCGTCGCGCGCATTGCAGCCGGATAGCAGATGGTATCCCCTCCCTTCGACCGCGAAGCAAACCGCACCTTCAACGTGCCAACACCGCGCGCCCACCAACCTGCACCTGTCCTGCGGCTCGACGAGGTTGCCCGAACCAAGACGTGAAAGCTGCTTGCGATTCTAGGCGGCCCTACGGCACGGCAACAACCCCGTCTGCGAATGCCGTCGTATTTTGCTCCGCGATCGCCGCTTCGAGGGATCGAGGTGACTCCCTACAGTCGAACTGGCGTCCGAAAAGCCGCCCAAAGCACAAACACACTTGGCCTGCGGCGAAGCTTCGCCCTTATTCCCACTGGTCGAAATGGGACCTTGATCCAATCGATAGCCATCGCTGCGACAGGGAGGACGCACGTCCGAATCGTGTTGATGCCGCCAGACAATGCCCAGCTGCACTTCAACATTCATTCGCGCGCGGTCGGCGACCGGCCGCGCCGGTCGCCTCCAGCCGCTCGCTTGCTATTCCTTCCAGGTCGGCACCCTGCCCGGTGTCCACGGCGCGCCGGCCGCTTCCGCCGCATTCTCGAGCGCCAAGAGGTCCACGGTTATCAATGCGCGCACCCGCTCGAGCACCGGTCCAAACTGCTTTGCAGCGATTTCGTAATTGCGCTTGTGCGTCGTCGTCGCGTCGGCAGTCGAGTTCCAGTGACCCGAGACGATCTGGTTGACGCGATCGGAAATCGAGTTCGGCCGTGGCTCTTGATACTTGCCGCGCACCGGGTCGCCGCTGAGCGCTTCCTGGAGGTCCTTCAACGTTGCTTCGAGCGTGCGCGCGCGGTCTTGCAGCGCCGGGTCGGCGCGCGGCGTGTCAGCCAGCGCCTTCTTCAGATGGTTCAAACGCGTCTGCGCTTCCGCAGTGGCGCTGACAGCGCCGAGAACTGCGCGCTGCAGCTTACCGGTCTTGATCTGGAACGCGAGCATCGCGGGCCGGTCGGGCGGAGGCAACGTGTCGCCGCCGAGCGGCGCCGCGTCGAACGTCTGCGGTTCGCCCTTCGGAACGAGCTTGCCTTCGATGCGCTCGGCCAGCGCGACGCGATATTTGCCTGGCGCGACCAGCGGCCCGACCGGTGCGGGATCCCACGGATCGCGCTCTTTCTGCGTCAGGTCCGTCGGCACCGATGCCGGATAGCGCAAGTCCCAGGTAACGCGCTGGATGCCGGCCTTCGCCGGTCCATCGATCTGGCGCACGACGTTGCCATCCACGTCGCTGATCGTCAGCACGACGGTCGGCGCTTCCTCGCGGAGCTCGCGCTTGAGTTCGTCCCATGACGGATAGTGCGAGTCCAGGTTCTTCTTCGCCTGTTCCTTCTCCGCATCCTGGCGTGTCTTCGCCCGCGTCTTCAATTCATCCTTGAGGTAGTACGTGAACACGGCGCCGAGCGGCGGATTCGGCGCGGTGTAGAACTGGTCGCCGTTGGATCCTGCATCGGTGCCGCCGAACGGCGACGCCGGCGCGAAAGTGAACGCCTGCTTGACCGGAAACAGCACGGCGTCCTTGGCGAGTTCCGCGTCGCTGATTGCGCGCAGTGGCGAGTAGTCGTCGAGCACATAGAAGCCGCGTCCGAACGTCGCGGCGACGAGATCGCCCTCGCGCTTCTGGATCGCAAGATCGCGCACCTGGATCGTCGGCATGCCGCCCTTGAGCTGGATCCAGCGCTTGCCGCCGTCGGGCGTGAAGTACACGCCGAACTCGGCGCCTGCGAACAGCAGGCCCGGCTTCACCGGATCCTCGACGACCGCATACACGCTGCCGCGCTCCGGCAGGTCGCCGGTGATCGCGGTCCACGATTTACCCAGATCGGTACTCTTCAGAACGTACGGCTTGAAATCGCCGGTCTTGTGGTTGTCGAACGACGCATACAGCGTGTTCGTATCGTGCTGCGAGAACAGCACTCGCGATACATAAGTGCGATCCGGCACACCCGGGAATTTTTCGATCTTGCGCCACGCGCCGCCGCCGTCCTCGGAAATCTGGATCAGCCCATCGTCGGTGCCGATAGCCAGCAGACCCTCCTTCTTGGTGCTCTCCGACAGCGCGACGATGTTGCCGTAGAACGACGTCGAAGCATTCTTGGCCACCGTATCGGGTCCCCACACGCGGCCCATCAGCGGCAATTCGTTGCGGTTGATCTGGCGCGTGAGGTCCGGGCTCACCGGTGTCCACGTGTTGCCGCGATCGTCGCTGCGGAACAAACGCTGCGCGGCGAGATACAGCCGCGTGTGCTGATGCGGGCTGATTATCAGCGGCGAATCCCAGTTCCAGCGCAGCGGCGGTTCGTCTGCGCCGGCCTGCGGCTGGATGTCGACGGTCTCGCCGGTACGCTTGTCGAAGCGCGCGATGCCGGCATGCTGCGACTCGGCGTAGATGACGTTCGGGTCGGTCGGATCGACGACGGGCTGGAAGCCGTCGCCTTCGACCATGATGAACCAGTCGGAATTGACGATGCCGTTGGCCGAGCGATTGCGCGACGGACCACCGATCGAGTTGTTATCCTGCGTGCCGCCGTAGATGTTGTAGAACGGCGTCGCGTTGTCGAGGCCGACCTTGTAGAACTGCGACAACGGCAGGTTTTCGCTCCACTTCCAGGTCGCGCCGCGGTCCCAGCTTTCGTAGATGCCGCCGTCGCAGCCGGCGAGCAGATGGTCGCTGTCGGCCGGGTCGATCCACAAGGCGTGGTTGTCGACGTGCTTGTGCTTCTCGCCGACCTTGCGCATCGTCTTGGCGCCGTCGTCGCTGACATGCATCCAGGTATCCATCGAGTACACGCGGTCGGCAACGTTCGGATCGGCGACGATCTCGTTGTAGGCCTGCGGACTCGTGCTGACGTAATCGGAGCGCTTCTCCCAGTTCTCGCCGCCGTCGACCGAACGGAACATCCCCGATTCCTTGCCGGCCGCTTCGATGATCGCGTACATCGTGTCGGGCTTGGCCGGCGAGATCGCCATGCCGATGCGGCCCATGTCGACCTTCGGCAAGCCGTTCGTGATCTTGCGCCAGGTCTTGCCGCCGTCCGTGGACTTGCGCAGGCCCGATTCCGGTCCGCCGTCGATCAGCGTCCACACTGCGCGCCGGCGCTGATAGGTCGTCGCGAACATGATGTCGGGATTGCGGGGATCGATGAGCACTTCAGTCACGCCAGTGTGCGGCGAAGTTTCGAACGCCTTGGTCCAGGTCTTGCCGCCATCGCGCGTGACGTACAGGCCGCGCTCGCCGCCGTCCTTCCACAGCGGACCTTGCGCGGCGACCCAGACCACGTTCGAGTCGCGCGGATCGATCGCAATCGTCGAGATGTGCTCGGACGTCTTCAGCCCCATGTTCTTCCAGGTCGTGCCGCCATCGAGCGACTTGTAGACGCCGTCGCCGTACTGCACCGCGCGTTGCGAGTTGTTCTCGCCACTGCCGACCCAGATCGTGAGCGAATTCTTCGGGTCGATCTTCACGCTGCCGATCGAGTACGAACCCTCGCCATCGAAAATCGGCTTCCACGTCGTGCCTGCGTTCGTGGTCTTCCATACCCCGCCGGTCGATGCGGCGACGTAACGGATGTTCTTGTTCGCCGGGTCGACGGCCAGGTCGGAAATTCGACCGGACACCATGGCCGGGCCGATGCTGCGCAGCGCGAGGCCCGAGAATGTCTCGGACTTCATCGGACCGGTGTCCTTCTTCTTCGCCGCGTCGGAATCCTTCGAATCTCCCGCTTCACTGCTCTCGCCGGGCTTTCCTTGCGCCGCAACGGGCGTGCGAAATAGTGCGCTCATCATGACTGCGGCAAGGAGAGCCGCCAGCAGGAGCGGCGGCGGAATGCGAAATTTGCTCGACACGATGGCGTCTCCGGACAGCGGGGTCGCGCGAGCATACGGGACGCGGAGGCATTACGGGATATGCCGGTTGGCATGCATACCCTGCCGGGAGCATCGAGCGCCGCCACCGGAACATCGCCTTTCAGCCAGCGAATCGTCGGCTCGGGCCCTGGCTACTGCGCAGCCGTCTGCGGCAGCGTCACCTTGAACTCGACCTTTGCCAGTTGTTCCGGCGCGCGGCCGACCTTGCGCAGGAACGGCAGCCAGCGCGGATCGCTGCGGATATGGTCGAAAAACGGCTCGTAGACGATTTCCGACAGTCCACCATCATTGTATTGATCGGCCTTGGCGAGCCACTCGAACGCCTTGTCCGCTTCGCCACGGAGCGCGTAGGTATAGGCGATGTTGTACGAAGCCTCTGTTCCCAGCTTGGTGATCAGATCAGACAGCGCAGCGTCTGCCTCCTTTTTGCGCCCTAGTGCGTAGTACGCAGCCGCGAGGCTGATGATTCGCCAGGTCTCGGACGATTCCGCCTGCGCGTCGGTCAGGGCTCCAGCGGCATCACCCTTCGCGATCAGGCTCGCGCTGATTATGTTGTGCGCGCCGTTATATTGCGGACTGAGCGCAAGTGCCACGCGCATCGATGCAATTGCCTCATCGTACTTGCGCGCACGCGACAACAGGTCACCGAGCCGATAGTGCACGCGCGCACTGGCCGGATCATGTGCAGCGAGGTAGCGCATGACGGTGATACCCGCATCGACCTTGCCGACGCCTGCCAGGAACACCGCGGCATTGTAGAGCACGTCCGAGTTGGTCGGGTCGAGGGAAAGGGCCCGCT
>DASRTK010000263.1:0-4446 GCA_035655975.1 Rudaea sp. | reverse complement strand
TCCGACGAGGTAGACCGCGCCGAGCGCCGCGACCCATTGCGCAGGCCAGTAGGCCGCGGCGATGAACAACGACGGCAGGAACAGGATCATCTGCTCGATCGTGTTCTGCTGCACGCGGAAGTATCGTTCGAAATTCGCGTTACCGGTCGTCGCCGGGGCTTTCAGTTCGTACGTTTCACGTGCCTTGCCGACCGCGTAGGCGAAGAAGAAACATTCGAGCAGCGCAAGCAGTGCGACAAGCTGGACCCAGGCCATTGTGGGAATCCTCGAGAGATGGTGAAGCGGGATGGACCAGGGGCGAGGGACGAGGGACGAGTAAGAGCAGGACGTTCTTGCTGTTCCCTCGCCCTTCGTCCCTCGCCCCTCGTCCCTAGAAGGGAATGCGTCCGGTCAGCACCTGCCAGTACATGACCCAGTCGCCGACGAAGCTGTACAGAGGATACGTGAATGTCGCCGGGCGATTGTGTTCGAAGAAGAAATGGCCGACCCAGGCGAAGCCGTAACCAACCAGCGGCAGCAGCCACAGCAGCATCCAGCGCTGGCTGATGCAGGCCAGGACGACCACGATCAGCACGAGCGTGCTGCCGGCGACATGCAGCCGGCGACAGGTGCGGTTCGCGTGCTCGGACAGATAGAACGGGTAGAACTCGCGGAAGCTGGCGTAGCGCGCACTCATGGGCAGCCGGCAGGTTAAACGATCCGGCGATTCTGCCCGCGCACGCGCGCCACGGCAAGACACGTGGCGCGTTGTTCAATCAGCCGCGGCGTTGGCGCGATCAGTCGTCCTGGTGACGTTTGGGAACTTCGACCTTGCCGGTCACTTGATGGTGATGCAGGTCGCCGCTGCCGGCCGAATGGACGATGAAGTTGCCGCCGACGCCGTCGACCGTGACATCGCCCGAGCCGATCGAACCGATTTCGACATCGCCGCTGGTGCGGCGAATGCCGACATCGCCGGAACCGACCGATTCGACGCGCACGCTGCCGCGGACATCGGCAAACGTCACGTCGCCAGAGCCGACGTGGCCGACCTTGATGTCGCCGCGCGAATTCGACGCACGAATGTCGCCGGAGCCGACGCGTTCGACGTTCAGGCTCCCGATATCGTCGATGATCGCGTCGCCCGAGCCGACCTTGACGAGGACGTCGCCGACGACGTGATGCGCTTTCAGATCGCCCGAGCCGGACGTGAAACGCAGCGAGGCGACGTTCGTGACGTCCGCATCGCCGGAGCCGGCGTCGACTTCGAGCGCCAGATCCGCCGGAATGCGCACGGTCAGGTCGATATAGGCGTAGCTCGATCCGAACAGGTTGATGTGGGTGCCGCTTCGGTTCTTGCTCGTGGTCACACGCACACGGTCGCTGCTGCGCTCCTGATCGACGGTCAAATCCTTGAGCCACTCTTCTTCCGAAGCACAGGCCTTGCCGCGCACTTCGATGCGCTTGATGCCGGCGACGCCTTCGACCTGCGCGTCGCTGGAACCGAGCACGAGCGCCAGCGCCTTCAGACCGGCCGGGTCGATGTCGAGGTTGCGCTCGGCGCTGAACTTGCAGTCGTGACCGGCCAGCGCGGCGGTGCTGACGGCGGCGAGGATCAATCCAAACAGGACGCGCATCGTGCAATCTCCTTGGGGTTATGGACACTTCAGATGCGCTTGTGCCCGCAAAGGTTTAACCCATGCAGACGCGCGTTGAATCCCGATTTATCGGGAGCAGCTTGGGGTGAGGGGCACGCGCCGGATCGAGTCGCCGCACGGCGGCTAGAGCTGGCCCGCCTTGTCCTCGGCCTTGGCCCGATTCCAGTAAGCCTCCTGTTCGGCCAGGCTCTTTTCCTGCAACGGCGTGCCATCGGCGGCGGCCAGCGCTTCCATGCGCCGGAACCGGCGCTCGAACTTGGCATTGGCCCCGCGCAGCGCCTGCGAGTAGTCGACACCGGCCAGCCGCGCGAGATTGACGCCGACGAACAGGACGTCACCGATTTCATCGGCGATGCGCGCCGCGCTCGCGCCAGCGTCGAGTTCGTGCCGGACCTCGTCGAGTTCCTCATGCAGCTTGTCCAGCACCGGACCGGGCGAACGCCAGTCGAAGCCGACGCGCGACGCGCGCTTCTGCAGCTTCAACGCGCGCTGCCACTCCGGCAGGCCGCGGGAAACGCCGGCCAGCGCGCTGTCGTCGCTCTCGCCGCCGGCAGCACGCTCGCGGCGCTTGTGTTCCTCCCACACGCTCGTCTGCGACTCGCTGTCGGCGACGCTCGACAGGTTTCCGTTGCCGTCGGGGAACACGTGCGGATGGCGCCGCGTCATCTTGTCGCAGATCGCCGCGACGACATCGTCGAAGCCAAAGTGCCCAGCCTCCTCGGCCATGCGCGCGTGGAACACGACCTGCAGCAGCAGGTCGCCGAGTTCGTCGCGCAGCCCGGCGAAGTCGCGGCGATCGATCGCGTCGGCGACTTCATACGCCTCTTCGATCGTGTACGGCGCGATCGTGTCGAAATTCTGCTCGACATCCCACGGGCAACCGGCCTTCGGATCGCGCAGCGCCGCCATGATGCGCAGCAGGTCGCCGATGCCGCGGCTCACGCGCCGGCCTCGCCGGCGATCAGCGCCGCCCAGCCAACCGAAGCGTCGCCGAACGCGAGAAAATCCGTGTTCAGCAGCGACTCCTTCGTGTTGTAGCGCAGCGGCGCGCCGCTCAAGTCGGTCACGCCGCCGCCGGACTGTTCAAGCACGCACTGGCCTGCGGCCGTGTCCCATTCGCTGGTCAACCCGTAGCGAATGTACAGGTCGACCTGGCCCTGCGCGGCGCGGCAGAATTTCAGCGACGAACCGAGCGGCTTGAGTTCGTGCGGTCCCAGCTTGCCGAGCGCGGCCAGCGTGCGCGGATCGGCATGCGAACGGCTGCCGGCGACGAGCAGCGGCATGCCGCGCGACCGCGTGCGCAATTCCACTTTTCCACTTTGCGGAAAGCCGGGCTGCGCCGGAGTGGACGCGAACGCGTGCCCGCCTTGCCACCCCCAGAACATCTCGTCGAGCACCGGCGCGTAGACGACGCCGAGCACCGGGCGATGGTCGTGGATCAGCGCGATATTGACCGTGAACTCGCCGTTGCGCTTGACGAATTCGCGTGTGCCATCGAGCGGATCGACGAGCCAGTAGCGCGCCCACTGCCGGCGTACGCTCCAGGCCGCCTGCTCGGCCGATTCCTCGGACAGCACTGGAATGCGCGGCGTCAGCACCTGCAGGCCGCTGACGATCGCGCGGTGCGCAGCCAGATCAGCCGCTGTCAGCGGCGAGTTGTCCTGCTTGCGCTCGACCGCGAAGTCGCCGTCATAGACTTCGAGAATCGCGCGGCCCGCAGTGCGCGCAATTGCGCAGCAGCCGCGCGCAAGTTCGGCAAGGTCCTCGCTCATGGTTGCGGCTTGAAGCGGCCGGCCAGATATTCGCGCGCAATGAACAGCGCGGCGATCGAGCGGCCCTCGCTCACGTCATGACAAGCGATCAGTTCGTGCAGCTGCGACATCTTCCATTGCACGACTTCGAGTTCCTCGGGCTCATCGCCCGCCAGCTTTTCCGGATACAGATCGCGCGCCAGCACCACGTGCGTCATGCTGGTCATGTACGACGGCGACAGCGAAAGCGTCGTCAGGATATGCAGGTCGCGGGCGCCATAGCCGACCTCTTCCTTCAACTCGCGATTCGCGCCCTGCTCGACCGTCTCGTCCCGATCGAGTCGGCCTTTGGGCAAGCCGAGTTCATAGCGGTCGGTGCCCGCGCCGTACTCGCGCACGAGCAGCACGGTTTCATCGTCGAGCATCGGCACGATAATGACGGCACCCAGACCGGAGCCCTTCAGTCGCTCATAAGTGCGGCGTTCGCCGTTGGAAAATTCGAGATCGATCAGTTCGACCTTGAGAAAATGACTGTCGTCGGCGAGCCGCGTTGAATGAACAATGGGGGGTTTGCGCATCCGCATATTCTAACGCGTTGGGCGAGTGCGGCGAATGGCGGCGTGCGCCCGGCCCCTCTTGTGGAAGGGCGAAATCGGGATGGGTCTGCTGTCGCGCCCTCTCTGCTCGTCCTCTCTGCTCGTCCTCTCTGCTCGTCCTCTCTGCTCGTCCTCTGTGCTCGTCATTCCGGCGAAAGCCGGAATCCAGCTCCTTGCTCTTTGTCTCAAGTGCAAAGCTTCGTCTCGCCCTGCGGGCGAGCCGGTTACTTTTGGCATTGCCCAAAAGTAACCAAAAGGCTAGGCACCGGACGCGGCGGTCCGATTCGCATCGTGCGAATCGGACTGCCCTGCGCTTCTCGGCGAGGCGGGGTTGCTCAGACAGTACGTCCATGTACTGCTTCGCAATCGCGGCGATCCATCGCCGCGACCCTGCGGGCATTTTCCCGCCCCGCCTGCGATGCTCGGCGCCGCGAACGGCGCCGGTTTTATGCACGAACCCGG
>DASRTK010000262.1:0-23381 GCA_035655975.1 Rudaea sp. | reverse complement strand
GCTGTTCGACGACATCTTTGCCGACGGCATGGAGCACTGACCGGACGAAACCGGGCCGGATAAATTTCCCGCTCCACTGCCTTGGAGCGAACACGGAACGTCCGACAACTTCGCTCGCGCGACAGTCGTCGAAAGCCTGTTCTTCGACAACTTTGAAAAACGAGCCGAACAAAAAAGTAAGGGCGGCGCGCCTTACTTTCCCGGCTCTGCAACACGCGTCGCTTGCCAGGTAATCGCCTGCCACTTCCCGTGGCGCAGAAGAAATGTGCCGCTGTTGCGGAAGTAGCTGATCTTGCCGTCGGGATCGTGTTCGACCAGACGGAACGTCAGCGCCGCCATGTCGCCGTGCGGGCGCACGAGAACGTCCTCAGCGGTGAATACCGGGCCGGGTTTGGCCTGCTTGTCGGGTTCGTTCTTGGGTTCTTCTGCGAACGACTTCAGGATGTCGGCCTTGCTCATGACCTTGCCGGCGGAACTGGTGTAGACGAGATCATCGGCCCAGAAGCGCTCATGGCCCGCGGCGGTGTTGTTGACGGCCGGAGTAAGAAACATTGTCAGCATCGTGGTGATTTCCGTGCGCGTGTGCTCCGCGTTGGGCGAATTCGCGCTGCTGGCGTACGCAGCGATCGCCGCGAGCAGGCCCGGTAATGCGAACAGCAGCAAGGACCTTCGGCCGGGGCGCAGGATTCGCATGACGATTTCTCCTGGACAGAGTGAGCGAGACAGGGGCCAGAGTATACGGTCGCCTTGCGGGAGGAAAAGAGAGGCTGGCGGCTCGGACGGCGCTCAACCAGATGAAACGGATCTTCTGAATGAGCGCGTGAGCTGGTTTTCATGACTAGTTCTATTGGTCAGCGCAAGGCGCGCCGCTGACACCTCGCTCCCAAAAATGGAACAGGTATCGAGGTGCGCTTGCCCATTCCCAAGCGGCGGTTCGGGCTTGTCGGGTCAGGCGATCTCCGCCCGAGCCAGCGCCACGCCGCCGGAAAAAAGAATCCTACCTTCTCTTTTCAAGTAAACTCGCCAGGTCGTAACTCGGGCAGGGACGCCGCCAACTCTGCGCGATACGGGGGTAGCGTGCTACTAGAGCGGCGGTACAGGGCTTTCATCAGCTACAGCCACGGCGATGAACGCTGGGCGCGCTGGCTTCAGCGCGCACTGGAGAAGTACAAGCTACCCAAGTCGCTGCGAGCGGCGCATCCGGAGATGCCGGCCAGTCTGTTTCCGATTTTCCGCGATCGGGACGAGCTCGCTTCGTCGACCGATCTGTCCGAATCGATCCAGGGGGCCATGGCCGATTCCGACGCCATGATCCTGATCTGCTCGCCCGAGTCGGCGAGGTCGCATTGGGTCAACGAAGAGGTCCGAAGATTCCGCGAAACTCGCGGCGATGATCGGATCTTCTGCCTGCTGGTAAGAGGAAGCCCGAAAGTCGGAGCTGTCGACTGTGCCTTCCCGCCGGCGCTGCTGCGCAGCGACGAGGGCAAGACGGCGCGCGAGCCGCTGGCTGCCGACGTCAGCCCTGGCGGCGATGGCAAGCGCAATGCCATGCTCAAGATCGCCGCCGGATTGCTGGATGTCGGCATCGATGAATTGAAGCGGCGTTACGCGCAGCGGCGGGCACGCCAGTGGGCGGCCGTCGCGGGCAGCTCGATCGGCATTGCGGTGCTCACGATCGGATTTGCCATTGCGGCAGTGATCGCGCGCCAGGAATCGGAGATTCGCCGTCAACAGGGCGAGAAGCTCATCGGTTTCATGCTCGGCACCCTTCGCACCAAGCTCGAGCCGATCGGCAAGCTCGAAGTGCTCGATTCTGTCGGCGACGAGGCGATGAGTTACTTTGCCGCGCTCGGCACGCGCGGTACGCCGCAGGAAATGCTCGATCGTGCCAAGGCTTTGCGCCAAATCGGCGACGTGCGCTTCAATGAGGGCCATCTGCCGGAAGCGTTGGTTGCCTTTCAGCAATCGCTGACGGAAGTGCTCGCGCTTCACGACGCAAAACCGGACAACAACGAGTACCTGTTCGAACTCGGGCAGTCCGAGTTCTGGGTCGGCTACGTCGCCTGGCAGCGCAACGACCTGGAGCAGGCGCACGCATCGATGGAAAAGTACATGCGCTACAGCCAGGAACTGAGCGGCAGGGCGCCCGACAATTCCGCCTACCGTATGGAACTGGCCTATGCGCACAACAACCTGGGCAGCGTCGCCAAGGCGCAGGGACATGCGAACGAGGCACTTAGCGAGTTCCGGCTGGCCGCCGCCATCAGCGAAACCGAGTTGAAATCCAAACCCGGCGACGCAAGTGCGACAGCCGCACTGGCCGATATGTGGTCGTGGATCAGTTCGACCCTGCAGGACCTTGGTCGCTTGCAGGAAAGCGAACAGGCCGCCGCGAGGGCAGCGGACTTGATGCGCAGCGTGCACGAACAAGGCAAGGATTCGCCCGGATCCGCCAGATATGCGGACTTTCTCGTGCTGCTGGCCGACGCCCAACTTCGCCTCGGTCAGGTTGCCACGGCAACAACTCAAATCGAATCGGCCCGCGCCATCTACAAAGAGCTGCTTGCGCAGGATCCGAAAAATTCGTTCTGGCATCAGAATGCGCTGGCTGCCAACTGCTTTCTGGTCGCCGCCTCGGCGCCCGGCGCGTGGACGCCGCAGACATACCAGTTGCTCGGCACGACCGCCACCGATTTGCAGGCGCTCGCCGACAAGGACCCGACCAACCAGACTGTCTGGAAAAAGATCGCTACCGTCATCCGCCTGCGGGCATTGGGCGAACTGGCGCAGGGAAAAACGCAGTCCGCGCTTCAGTCGGCACGGCAAGCGCACGATGTCATCGAGAAGCTGACCGCTGGCAAGAGTGCGCTGACAGACTTGAAGGTGATCGCGGCCCAGGTTGCGGAAACTCTCGGCGCCGCGACTTTTGCCAGTGGCGACAAAACCGCAGCGTTGCAAATCTGGACGCTGACACTTGCCGGGTTCGACAAGGAGTCCGAAGACAATCTGGCGCTCAAGGCAATCCGCCGGCTGCTCGCCACCGATCTCGGCAATGCCGAATTGGCCGCGCAACTGGCGCATGAACTCGACAAGGCCGGATTCAAGGATCCGCGGTTCGAACCGTATCTTGGAAGCCGCCCTTGACAGATCACTTCGTTTCAACCGCGAGTCCCAGACTCGTCCCGCATGGGCGCAGCCGCGCTCATTCACAAAAACCAGGGAGATGAAACATGCCAGGTCCAATCAACGTGACTCTTGATGTCAGGAATGCAGCCACCGGGCCCGCCCCCGGTTACACAGCGGTGACCGCATCCAACGGCACTGCTTACTACTACAAGTACGGCGGTGGATCCGACGGCAACGGAAACGTGACCGTGAAAGTCGGTGGAGGACAGGCGGCAATCACCGTGACCGTAGGGAGCGATCCTCGCTACACCATCACGAATTTCACGTTCTCTCCCCAGGGTGGTTTCACTTGGCACGCTGGCGGTCACGCTGCTGTCGCGGTTATCGTGGATCCGGCGACCGTCGTGGAGGACGTGAAATACACCACGATCGTTACTGACACCACTGCGAACTGCACTATTCCCTGCGACCCGGTTATTCGCAACGTACCCTAAGGAAGGGGGCTCGAGGCAGCAAGCCGTGCAAGCCGCGGCTTGCCGCATTCGCTGGGAGAGTTGCCTCCATACATGCCCTCGACCGTGGCGAAGGGGGAGGGAGTTGTATTGTCTCTTCCCTCCAACTTCGAATGAGTTCCGATAGCGGCGGCAAGTTCACCTGGCGCTCGTTTGTCTCGCGGGACCGAATCAAACGAACGCAGGGTCAGGGCAGGGCGCAGGTCCGTTGCAATCGGTACGCTACCCGCTCGATGCAGGCTTACAATTCGAACAGTGACGACTGATGTGGATTCTCGATCCTGAAGGCAACAAGCTCGAACTCTGGGAGCCGAAAGCCGCGGCACCCCATTGACGTGGGGAAACCCAGGGGCCCCACTCTGGCCTGGTTCTTTCCAGTCCTTCCGTGATCGACCAGGTATTCGAAGACGGTTTGAATAACCCAAGATAAAATGGCTCCCGTTTTCAGGACCAACCGCGATGCGCGTCTTTGTTTTGAGAGCAAGGTCGGCGCCGACGCACAGCCAGGATCTTCTGGATGCGGTCGGCAGGGAAGCCCACACCGAAATCCTGGCGCACACGCTGATGAATGCCATCTTCGTGGCGCAATCCCATCGCGCCGATGTCATCGTGCATCTGGTGCTGGAGAACTCCAAGGACTACTCGCGAACGATCAGTTTCCACTCGAATGACATGCGCGACATCGGCGGCTTCCACGAGCAGGCATTGCTCGGCAAAGTTGCCATGGCTCTGGATGTCTCCCGAGGAATGGGCAAGGAAGAAAGCCGTCTCGTTGAGTCAGGCATCACCGTGCGAACGATCAGTTTCGAGAAGCTGGCAAAGGAATTGGCCGAGGACTATCAGCTGTTTGTCATGGACAGGAAGGGTACGCCACTGCGCGGCAGGGCGGTCGCCGGCAGCGCGTGTTTCATGCTGACCGATCACCTGCCGATGCCGAAGAACAGTTTGAAGGGCCTGGAACGTCTCGGCGCCGAGAAGACAAGTCTTGGATCGAAGATGCTGTTTGCATCGCAGTGCGTCCTGCTCATACACAACGAGTTGGATCAGGCGAAACCAGGTTGAGGTCGATGCACCGGTAGCAACCCGGGAGTAAATCCGCAGCCAGCGGCTCGCCGTCGCAGTCCCATTCAGTGTGGCGCGAACATTCGAGCGCTCGGCCTGCGCCGAGCGAGACTCAGGGGCCGGCGCTCGGCTCGTCGATCCGCTCCAGCTCGCGCGCGATTGGCGCGACGCCGGCAGGTCGCAGCAAACGCGATACCTCGATGCCGTCGCGCAGGAACACGAGTGTGGGCCAGATGCGCACTCCGAACGAACGACCGAGCGGCCGGCCGCTGGCGTCCTCGATCTTCACGTGCTGCACCGTGGGATGCGTGGCGAGCGCTCGTTCGATGGCGGGCTCGACGAAGCGGCAGTGGCCGCAGCCATGCGAGCCGAACTCGAGCAGCATGGGTCCCGCGCTGCGGTCGATTTCTGCCCGGCTCGGCTCGATCGTCGTGTATGTCGTCGCGAAAGCCATGAACGTACTTTACGCGATGGCGCATGAACCGTGCCGCAGCAACGCGGCGCCGACTACATTGAAACGCGCGACGTCCACGGTTTACGCTCGGTCCCCTCGACCGCCGTACTGGCGCTGACAGCGCTCGCACCAGAACGTGGCTCATGACGCCAGCATCCTTGCCTGGTGGCGAGCGCAGCCTGTCCTATGTTCGCCTGCATGGTGCGCCCAGAAAGTACTTTTCCATTTATACCGACCGCTCCTGCGTGCTCTTTCCTTGCAATTGCGCCGCTGGCAGGCAGCGGGCGCTTCCGGCAGGACCTGGCTTCCAGCGCTTGGAAAATATCCGTTTCACCGCAGCCACGACACCGTTCGCTGCGCGGGATTCGCGGCTGGCGCGTCGATAGGGCAAACTCGCGAGCGTGACCAAGCGCCCGTCCCTCGCCAACTCCTTCCTGCTGTTTGCTGCGGCGTTCTGGAGTTTGTTCGGCGTCGTCGCCGGGATTCTGGTATGGATGAGCATGCTCACGCACGGCCATTCGGCGCCGCTTCTGCTGGGCTATCACCTGCTCGTGTGGCTCGCATGGCTGGGGCCGACTTACGTTGTTGTCTGGCTTGCCCGACGTTTTCCGGTGCTCCCGCCGCGCCCGTCCGCCATCGCGGTACACGCGCTGGCCGCGACCGCGATCGCGCTATTGCATTCGCTATACGGGCTCTTGCTGATGGTGTGGATGCGGCCGTACGACCGGAGGACTGCGACTCTCCTGGATCTGCAAGTGGGGCAGATCCTGCTTTCGCAACTGCCGCTCGAATGGATTCTCTACTGCCTCGTGCTCGGCGCCGTTCTCGCCTTCGAGTTCTACCGGCGTTATCACGAGCGCGCGCTGCTGGCCGCGCAGCTGGAGCGCTCGCTGGCCGATGCGCGCCTGCATGCGCTGGAGTTGCAGCTGCAACCCCACTTTCTCTTCAACACGCTCAACGCGATCGCCGGACTCGTGCGCAACGGCCGCAAGGAACAGGCGGTGACGATGATTGCCGGGCTCGCGGACCTGTTGCGCTACTCGCTCGACCACGCGGGCCGCCAGCGCGTGCCGCTGGCCGAAGAGATCGGCATGCTCACGCGCTATCTCGAAATAGAAAACGCGCGCTTTCCGGATCGCATGTCATTCACGATCTCGGTGGCAGAAGACGCTGAGCGCGCGGCGGTGCCGATCCTGATTCTGCAGCCGTTGGCCGAAAACGCCGTGCGCCATGGCATTGCGCGTACCGCCACCGTCGGCTCGATCGAAGTGGACGCTCGCCGTGATGGCGAACGCCTGCAAATCCGCATGCGCAACAGCGGCTGTCTCGACGTAGCGTCGGTTGACGGCATCGGACTGAAGAACACGCGTGAGCGGCTCGCCAACCTCTATGGCGGCGCAGGTCATTTTGAACTATCCCAGCGCGACGGCAGCGTGCTCGCCGTCCTCGACCTGCCTTGGACCGCGGCCGGGTGAGCGGCGTGGCGCCAGCGACGTTCCGCGTGCTGATCGTCGACGACGAGCCCCTCGCGCGCGAAGGGGTCGCCGCGCTGCTCGAGAACGATGCGGAGGTGATTGTCGCCGGTGCGGCTTCCGGCGTCGACGCGGCCGCGTTGATCGCGCAGATGAAGCCCGACATCCTGTTCCTCGACATCCAGATGCCCGAAGTCGACGGCTTCGCGCTGCTCGACCAGGTCGGCGCGGACGCGGTGCCGGCAATCGTCTTCGTCACCGCGTTCGACAGCTACGCCGTGCGTGCGTTCGAAGTTCACGCCCTCGACTATCTCTTGAAGCCTTTCACCGACGCGCGCTTCGTAGCCGCGCTCGCGCGCGCCAAGCAGCAGGTGCTGGCGCGGCGTGAAGGTGTGCTCGATGCGCGCATCGCAGACCTGTTGCGTGCACAGCGCGCTCCCCGGACGCGTTTCCTCGTGCCGGCGCGTGGCAAGACCATGGTGGTCGACGCATCCGAGATCGACTGGATCGAGGCAGCCGACTACTACGTGTGCCTGCATTGCGGCGGCGCAAACCATTTGTTGCGCGAGACGATGGACGACATCGAAACCCGCCTCGATCCGCAGCAGTTCTTCCGCGTGCACCGCTCGGCGATCGTGAACCTTTCGCGCGTGCGCGAAATCCACCCGTTGTTTCGCGGGGATTGCGAGCTTCGGCTGGCAGACGGCGCCGCGGTGCGATTGAGCCGGAATCGCCGGCGCGCGTTCGAAGCCCGGTTTTCGCAGGTCGGCAGTCGCGGGCCGAATTGAGATAACCGCCCGTTGGCCGCATGCGGTCGGCGGTTGGCTGCAAATGTGTTTCGCGGGACGGCATTGCAAGGCACTGTGGGTGCAGGCCACAGTCGGAGCAGCCCATGAAGCCCTCATCGTTCGCGCTAGCGTGTCTTGTGTTTGCACTCTTGATCGTCAGCACCTGCGCCACTGGCGATCCGCGCAGCGACGCCGTGGTCGACGCCAAGTGGCTCGCCGCGCACGTCAAGGACCCGGACATCGTGCTGCTGCACGTCGGCGACGCCGACGAATACGCAGCCGGCCACATTCCCGGCGCGCGCCTGGTAACGCTCGACGATGTTTCGGTATCAGAGCACACGAAGACCGGACTGATGCTGCAGATGCCCGCCGACGAGGATCTGCGCGCGCGGCTGCAGAAGCTCGGCATCTCCGATGACTCGAGCATCGTCGTGTACTACGGAAAGGACTGGGTCAGCCCGAGCACGCGCGTCGTGTTCACGCTGCAATATGCGGGGCTCTCCGACCACGCGAAGCTGCTCGACGGCGGCATGGGCGCGTGGGTGCGCACCGGCGGAGCGCTGAGCAAGGACGCCGCATCGACACAGCCGGGAAAACTTTCGCCGCTGCACGTGCAGCCGATCGTAGTCGATCGCGACTACGTTCGCGCGCACCTCGCCGCGCCCGGGGTCACGATCGTCGACGGCCGCGCCACCGCGTACTACGACGGTGTCGAAGTCGGCGGTGCGCACGGACAGCGCGATCGCATCGGCCACATCAAGGGCGCGCGCAGTATTCCATTCACCGAGATCACGGACGAGCGCCTGATGCTCAAGTCGCAAACCGAGCTCCGGGCACTGTTCGACCGCGCCGGTGTCGCGCCCGGCGACACCGTGGTCGGCTACTGTCATATCGGACAGCAGGCGACTGCGATGCTGTTCGCGGCGCGGCTGCTCGGTCATCCGGTGCTGCTCTACGATGGCTCGTTCCAGGACTGGTCGCGCGGCGACGACGCGCCGGTCGAAGCTACTGTCGCGAAAAACACGCCATGAACCGGCAGCCCGCACCGCGCGCTTACGCCGATCCGTACCTCGCCGGTGCGGGACTTGGCCTGGTGCTGCTCGCGGCGTTCGTCCTGGTCGGCCGCGGGCTCGGCGCATCGGGGGCATTCGCGAGCACCGCAGCCGGCGCGGTTGCGGCGATCGCGCCCGAGCGTGCCGCCGCGAGTCCGCTGTTTTCGCATTTCCTCGAAGGGCAGGGGCCTTGGCTCGAATGGCTGACCTTCGAACTCGTGGGCGTACTGCTCGGCGCCTGGATCTCGGCGGCGCTCGCTGGTCGGCTACGCGTGGCGGTCGAGCGGCCGGCGGCGCTTGCGCGCGAATCGCGGCTCGCGCTGGCATTCGGCGGTGGCGTTGCGATGGCGGCCGGTGCGGTGTTCGCACGCGGCTGCACGAGCGGACAGGCGCTGACGGGCGGCGCACTCCTGAGCGTCGGCGGGTGGCTGTTCCTGTGCGTCGCGTTCGCGACGGCGCACGCGCTCGCGCCGCTCGTGCGGAAATTGTGGACATGAGTGCGCCGCTGATCGGTGATGGGTCGGTTGGCGCTTCGCTAGGCGCAGCAGTCGTGCTGGGGGCGGGCTTCGGCTTCGCACTCGAGCGGGCAGGCCTGGGCAGCGCGCTCAAGCTCATCGGCCAGTTCTACGGACGCGACCTCGCCGTGATGAAAGTAATGTTCAGCGCGCTGATCGTGGCGATGCTCGGCGTGTTCTGGCTCAGTCATTTGGGCTTGCTCGACCTGCGCGCCGTCTACGTGCCGCTGACGTATCTATGGCCGCAACTTTTCGGCGGACTGTTGTTCGGTGCCGGGCTCGTGGTGGCCGGGCTGTGTCCCGGAACCGCCTGCGTTGCGGCCGCGACCGGGCGCGTCGACGGCATGTTCGTGGCGCTTGGATTTCTTGCCGGGATGTTTGGCATCGGCTTGGTGCTCGAAGATTTCGCGGATTTCTATGAAAGCGGCGCGCACGGCGCATGGACCTTGCCGGAGCTGACCGGTTTGCCCTACGGCGCCGTGGTTGCAGCCGTGGTCGTGCTCGCACTCGCGGCGTTCGCGGGCGCCGAGTGGATCGAGCGGCGCGTGCGATGAAGCGCCGTGGTCACGCCACGCTGGCCTTGCTTGCGCTGGCCACGGGAACGCTCGCGGCGATCGCCGGCAGCGTGGTTCCGCCACCGGCTGCGGATGAAGTCTCTGCCGCCGATCTTGCACTGTGGATCCGGGATCGGCGGCCCGGATTACTGGTCGTCGACGAGCGCGCCGCGGAAGCATTCGATCTCGACCGACTCCCTGGCGCGCGTCTGATCGCGGACATCGACATTGATACGCTGCGCTCGGCCGATACCGTTGTCGTCTACGCCGATGCGCGCGCCGACGCCGTCGCGCTGCACGGGCTGTCGACCGCGCCGCGTGTGCTGCGTCTTCAGGGCGGAATCGCGGCGTGGAACGAAGAGGTGCTTTTCCCCGTGCTTCGCGCCGATGCGAGCGCGCGGCAGCAGCGCGATTTCGCAACGCGCGCCACGCTCAGCCGCTATTTCGGCGGCTCGCCGCAGCTGCTCGATCCGGGTGCGCCAGCTGCGCGTGGCCGGAGCCGGAAGGGATGTTGACCGAGACGATCGTCCGCGAACCCGATTCACGCGCGGCTTCGCGCGACGGCTTCGACTTCGCCGCGCTGCGCCGCCGCGAATTCGCCCGGCTCGACGCGCAACGACACTGCTATCTCGACTACACCGGAAGCGCGTTGTACGGCGTGTCGCAGGTTCGCACGCACATGCGCGTCTTGCGAACTGGCGTGTTCGGCAATCCACACTCGGAATCGAGCACCGCTCGCGCGAGCACCGCGATCATCGAGCGTGCGCGCGATGCAGTGCTGAGTTTTTTCGACGTGGATGACGCGAGCCACGTGGTGTGCTTCTGCGCGAACGCCAGCGCCGCGATCAAGCTGGTCGCCGAGAGTTACCCGTTCGGGCCGCAGCGCCAATTGCTGCTGTCGGCCGACAACCACAATTCGGTCAACGGGATTCGCGAATACGCGCGCGCCGCGGGTGCGAAGTTGCGCATCCTGCCGCTCGACGCCGGGCTTGCACTCGAACGGCCGGAACAGGTGCTCGCCGAGTCTGCGCGGGACGGCGCCGGTTTGTTCGCGTTTCCGGCGCAGTCGAACTTTTCTGGCGCGCGGCATCCGCTCACCTTGGCGAGTCATGCGCGTGCACTCGGTTTCGACGTGCTGCTCGATTGTGCGGCGTACATCCCGAGCCATCCGCTGAGCTTGCGCGAATGTCCTGCCGATTTCGCGGCACTTTCGTTCTACAAGCTGTTCGGTTACCCGACAGGCCTGGGCGCCCTGGTGATGCGGCGCGATGCGATGCACAAGCTCCGCCGTCCCTGGTTCGCCGGTGGAACCGTGCGCTTCGCGTCGGTGCGCGCCGACCTGCATCGGCTGCAGGACGGCGCCGAAGCCTTCGAGGATGGCACGCCTGATTTCCTCGGCATCGCGGCATTACCGGCAGGGTTCGCCTTGCTGGAGCAGGTCGGAATGACCCGCCTTCGCGCGCATGTAGCCAGACTGACGGACGCGCTGATCGACGGGCTTACCAGCCTCCGCCACGGCAACGGCTCGCCGCTGATCCGGATCTACGGCCCGCCCCGATCAGGGGCGCGCGGCGGCGCGGTGAGCTTCAACGTGCTCGACGTGAGTGGACGTCCGCTACCCTACGCAACGGTCGAGCGCGCCGCGCGCGAAGCCGGGATCTCCGTGCGCGGCGGTTGCTTCTGCAACCCGGGCGCTGCAGAAGCGGCATTTGGTGTCGATCCTGCGCGTTTGGAACGATGCCTGACGCTGCTCGGCAGCGAGTTCACGCCCGAACGCCTTTCCGCGTGTGCCGACACCGAAGTCGGTGCAATACGCGCCTCGCTCGGCATGGCCAGCAACGACAGCGACGTCGCGCGACTGCTCGCCTTCCTCGCCGCGTTTCTCACAGCGCGCGCCTGATTCCCGCGTCCCGCTGTTTCCCGGGCACGCCGCGGACATGCGAGCTAGTTGGCCTACGGTATCGGGTCGATCCTTTGGAGAAGTACACTGCGCCATTGCCAAATGGGAGAGTCCCTCTTGAGATTGCTGCTTGGCTCGGTGGTGGTGGTTTTTGCGTCGTTGACCAGTGCGCAACACGGTTTCGCGGCGGAAGTGCTGGGCTCCGATCCGCTGTTCACCGCGCCGCCTGCGTCGCTTTCTGCTCAAGACATTTCCACGCTGCAGGCGCGCTTGGCGGACTTTGCCCAGATCGCCCGCTACCGAGCAGACGATGAGCGGCTGGCGCAAAGTGCGGCCGGCGTGCCCCGGGTCGTGTTCCTCGGCGATTCGATCACGGAGGACTGGATCACGAAAGATTGGCTCACGACGATCAGGATCGGCACGGATGCGATCGAGAAGGATGGGACCAGCGCTTTGCGCATTCCGCGGTCTGCGGACAGGGAATACGTCAACCGCGGCATATCGGGCCAGACGACCGCGCAGATGCTGCTACGCTTTCGGCAGGACGTCATCGGCATACATCCGGCTGTTGTCGTGATTCTCGCCGGTACAAACGACATCGCCGGCAATACCGGCAAGACAACGTTGCCGATGATCGAAGACAACCTGCGCTCCATGGTCGAACTGGCGCAAGCCAACCGGATTCGCGTCGTCCTGGCATCGCTGCTGCCGGCCAGCGACTATCCGTGGCGACGCGGACTGCAACCCGCCGTCAAGGTGCGCGCCTTGAACGCATGGATCGAGCGCTACGCGCAGTCGGTCGGCGCAACCTACGTGGACTTCCATTCGCGGATGACCAACGCGCAAGGCGGGATGGACGCGGTCTTCGCCGCCGATGGAGTCCACCCGACGGCCGCCGGTTACGCAGTCATGACGAAGCTTGCAGTACCTGCGATCGACGAGGCGCTGGCGAAGTAAGTGCAAAACGGCGGAGTCACTTCCGCCAATTGAAAACAGGGCTGACTCTTCTTGGACCCAATTCCACTTGGCCGATTCTCCATTTTCCGCAGCCGGCACAGATCACGTCCCCCATTGCTGCCGATTTTTGCAACTGCGTTTTGCCTTGGCTGTACCATCATGCAGCCGCCGCAGGGGCCGCCTGTTTCGGACGGTGAAATGACCAGCCTGCCGTTTTCGACTGACCAGAGGAATTTCAGTGTCCGCCTACCATCTTGCACAGTTGAATATCGGTGTGATCAAGGGCCCGATGGACTCACCGATCATGGGTGACTTCAAGGCCAGTCTTGATCGCATCAATGCGCTGGCCGAGCAGTCTCCGGGCTTCGTCTGGCGGCTGCAGACGGACGAGGGCGACGCCACCGCCATCCGGCATTTCGATGACGAGAATATGCTCGTAAACATGTCGGTATGGGAAAGCCTTGAAAGCCTGACGCAATATGTCTACCGCTCGGCGCATGTGGAGCTCATGCGACGTCGCCGCGAATGGTTCGAGCGCATGGACCAGCTATTCCTCGTCCTGTGGTGGGTTCAGCGCGGTCATGTGCCGACGGTCGCCGAAGCTGTTGCAAGGCTACAAAGGCTGCGCGAAAACGGGCCAACACCGCAGGCATTCACGTTCAAGAGTGCGTTTCCACCTCCGGATGCTGAAAGCGAAAGCGAGAGCATCACATTTCCTGATGAATGCCCTGCCGCCTGAGCCGGTATGCAGGAAAAATTCGGCGGTGTTTCGATTTCTGGAACAGGATGCTCACATCATTTCATTTTTCGCGAGATACTGCCCGCCTCAACGATCACAATCAGGACCTTCAATGGATAGACGCCGCTTCTTCGCTGGGTCCACCGTCGCACTGACGGCGCTCGCCACCCGCCAAGCGTACGCCCAGGAGCACGCGGCAGCGCCGGCCGCCCATTTCGACGCCGCCACGATCAAGACGATGCGCGACCGCATCCGCCCGATCAGTGCCGACGAATTGAAGGCGCGGCAGGAACAGGCACGCCGCTACATGAAGGACAACGCGATCGACGCCATCTTCGTCGAAGGCGGGACGACACTCGAGTACTTCACCGGGCTGAAGTGGTGGCTGAGCGAACGCCTGTTCGCCATGGTGCTGCCGCGCAGCGGCGAACCGTTCTTCGTCTGCCCAAAGTTCGAGGAGGGACGTTCGCGTGAGAAACTCGGCGACGTCAGGATCTATACCTGGGAGGAACACGAAAAACCGATCGACCGGATACGGCAGGGCATGAAGGACCGAAGTCTGCTCGGCGCCACGCTTGGGTTGGAAGAAACGACCCGCTACTACGCCGTCGAGCAGCTGCAGCAGAGCCTGCCGACGCTGAAGTTGGTTAGTGCCAAACCGGTCACCGCGGGGTGTCGCAGCGTCAAGTCGGCGCACGAAATCGAACTGATGCAGGTGGCCAACGACATCACCGCGCAGGTCTACCGCCAGGCGCAGAAGCAGTTGCACGAAGGCATGAGCGAAAAGGATCTCGGCGCGATCATCTCCTCGCTCTATGGGGAATTCGGCGTCAGAGGCGACGCGCTGGTGTTGTTCGGCGAGGCCTCGGCCTACCCGCATGGATTGACGCGCGAAGTCCTGCTCAAGCCGGGCGACAACGTGCTGATCGACGGCGGTTGCCAGGTCGAAGGCTATGGTTCCGACATCACCCGCACGATGGCATTCGGCGAACCCAGCGCCAAGATGAAGAGTGTGTGGGAGATCGTCCGCGGCGCCCAAGACGCGGCGCTGAAGACCGCCAAACCGGGTGTGCCGGCGGAAAAGGTCGATGCTGCGGCGCGCGCCTACATTGCCGACCACGGCTACGGCCCGGGCTACAAGTATTTCACCCATCGGCTCGGCCATGGCATCGGCATGGACGGCCACGAATGGTACTACCTGGTCGGCGGCAATACGCGGCCGCTGGCGCCGGGCAACATGTTCAGCAACGAACCCGGCATCTACATCGTCGGCGAATTCGGCATCCGCACGGAAGACGAAATGCTGATCACCGACGACGGCGCGCGCCTGCTGCTGCCGCAGGCGAAGAGCCTGCAGGAGATCTTCTAGCCTGGAGAAATGAAGGTCGGCAGCAGAGCCTCCTCGACTTTTTCGGCGTTAAGCCGCCGTCATGGCTGGCACTGTAAGCTCGACCTTCCTCAAGCCAAGGTCACGCTCGATTGAGACCAGCGCGAAATCCCGTGCTTCGAACTGACGAATGGCGCGCAGGCTTCACGAGCTGCCGCGCGCTCGTCTCTCATGTACGGGAAGCGCGCTCGTGAGCCACCAGACCCGGCAACGGGCATTTGGAGTGAGCCTCGGGCTTGGCATATTTGTGCTGGTTGCGGCCGGCTGGCTGTTTGGAGCGATCGCCGAAGACGTGGTCAATCGGGACGCGCCGCTTGGCACGCTCGATCTGGATGTGGCTGCCTGGCTGCACGCTCATGCCACTCCGGCGATGACCTCGCTGATGTTCATCCTCAGCGACCTGGGCGCTCCAGTGTCAGTCATCGCGATCACGCTGTTGACCGCTGCGGTGCTGGCAACGAGGCGGCGCTGGTACCGACTGGTTTTTCTGCTCCTGGCCACGGTCGGCGGTGAGGTCGTCAACTTCCTGATGAAGAAAGCCGTGCATCGCCAACGCCCGTTCTTCGAGGATCCGATCGTGACGTTGACGAGTTTCAGCTTTCCCAGCGGACACGCGATGGGTTCGACGGTGCTGTATGGTGCGCTCGCGGCGATCATGATCTGGCCGATGCGGCAGTTCCGCTGGCGCATTGCGACCGTTTGCGCCGCGGCGCTGCTGGTGGCGTTGATCTGCTTCAGCCGCATCTACCTTGGCGTGCACTATCTTTCCGATGTCGTCGCCGGGTGCCTTGCCGGCTTGGTCTGGTTGGTCTCGTGCCTGATGGCCGTGGACGCCTTGCGGCATCGCCAGTTGCGTGCGAACTGACGCCATGTCCGCACCCCGGCGGCTGATCGCCATCGTCAACGCCGCTGCCGGCGACGAAGACAAGCGCGAGCTCGCCGGTGGCTTGATGCCGGTGTTCGCCGAGCATGGGTTCGACGCGCGTTTGGTCCTGGCCGGCGACGGCGGCGAAATCGACTCGGCTGCGCGCGACGCCGTGCGCGAAAAGCCTGACATCATCGTTGCGGGCGGCGGCGACGGAACCATCAATGCGATTGTATCGCGCGTCGCCGGAACCGGCATTGCGCTTGGCGTCTTGCCGCTGGGCACGTTAAACCACTTCGCCAAAGCGCTGCGGCTGCCGCTGGACCCGCGGCTCGCGGCGGCAGTCGTTGCGACGGGCAAGGCGGCCGTGGTCGATATCGGCGAAGTCAACGGAAAGATATTCGTCAACAATTCGAGCCTGGGTCTGTATCCGCGCCTGGTGCGGCGGCGCGAGGAGCAACAGGAGCAACTCGGGCGCGGCAAGTGGCCGGCGGCGCTGTGGGCGGCGATCACGTTGTTGCGCCGGCATCCGCTGCTCGACGTGCGCCTGACGGTGAATGGACAGTGCATCAATCGGCGCGCGGCCGTCGTGTTCATTGGCAACAATGTATACAGCATGTCGGGCCTGAGCATCGGCGAGCGTGAACGCCTGGACTGTGGACAACTGAGTCTGTTCGTCACGCACCGCAACGGACGCAGCGGCCTGCTGACCCTCGCTGTGCGCGCGTTGTTCGGGCGTTTGCGCGGCGCCGCCGGCCTGGATGCGTTGGTCACCGAGGCGGTTGACATCGAGTCCAGACACAAGCGCTTGCCGGTATCGATCGATGGCGAAGTCGTCAACCTCGATGCGCCGTTGAGCTACCGCATCCGCCCGCGTGCGCTGACCGTGATCGTCGGCGCGGCACCGGCGGGCTCGGCCTAGGAGCGGTCGCATGCGCACGCTTGTCCACTTGTCGGACTTGCACTTCGGGCGTGTCGACGAGCGCCTCTTGCAACCGTTGATCGCTGCGGTCGAGCGGATCGCGCCGAATCTGCTCGTCGTATCGGGCGACCTTACGCAACGCGCCCGCACCCAGCAATTCAAGCAGGCGCGCGCGTTTCTCGATGCGCTGCCAGCGCCGCGCCTGGTGGTGCCGGGGAATCATGATGTGCCTTTGTACAATGTTCTCGCCCGCATGCTTCATCCGCTGGACAAATACCAGCGCTATGTGGCCGAAGACCTCGAGCCGTTCTTCGGCGACGAGGAGATCGCGGTGGTGGGCATCAACAGCGCGCGCTCTCTGGCGATCAAGAACGGTCGCATCAACCGGCAGCAATTGGCCCAGGTGCGGGCAAGGCTGGCGCACCTGCCCGATACGGTCACGCGCGTGGTGGTCACGCATCATCCGGTGGATTTGCCACATGGCGCCGCCGGCGAAGATCTCGTCGGCCGCGCGGGCCTGGCCATGGAAACGTTTGCCGATTGCCGTGTCGACCTGTTGCTGTCGGGCCACTTGCACCACGGAGATATCGGCAACACCGCGACTCGCTACCCGATCAAGGGTCACTCCGCGCTTGTGATCCACGCCGGCACCGCGACATCCACGCGCCGCCGCGGCGAGGTCAACTCATTCAATGTCGTCCGCGTCAATCGACCAGAAGTGGCCGTCGAACGCTGGGTGTGGGACGCGGCTGGCGGCATATTTTCCGCCGAAGCTGCGAAAGGGTTTGCGCTGAAAAGCGGCGGCTGGCAGGCACGTTGACGCCACACTGTGCAGTGCCGGCTCGATGGACGACCTGCTTGAGGTGATCGCCTAACGCTTCGAGACAAACGAACCCAAAGCGGAGCGGCAATTCCGATCGCCATGTCGCCAAGGTCCGCCGGCCACGCACACAATCCCGGCAATACATGATTGACGTACAGCGCGATAAATCCAACCAAGAAAGCAATGTCGCACTGATCAGGAACCCGGAGGCGGTGGCGCCCGGTTCAGGGTCTGGAACGCGCTGGGCATACTCGACTTCGCCTTGCCTTCATAACGGCTACGATTTGCGCAATGACCATCACGGACGCTGGCGCGGCCTCGATCGCGCCAATGGGGCAGCTGCCGCTGGTACTGGTTCCTCAATTCATGGTTCCGCTTTTCGTGATGCTGCACATCATCGCGATGATGAAAAAGCAGAACTAAAGAAGAACGATAAGAAGAACGATGAGCTGAGCCGATTTTCTCCGTCCCATTTTGCTCACATGTCGAAGCCGTCGGCGAAGATCAGATCGGAGCAGGTTAAGCCGTCGAACACAAAACCCGGGTTGCACGAGCAGTCGTAGCCAATGGCGGGCGCGAGGTGATCGATGCAAAGTGCGCCGATGTCCCCCGCGTCGATGCAGTAATTCGGGACGCATTCGTTGCGGTCGGTGCAAGACCCGGTTCCTGTGCCGATGTAGGCCGCGTTGTTGCAACTGCAGCTGTATCCGGACGGCGGGCCGGGATCCACGCAGGTGTTCCCGAGCTGCGAGGTGACGCACGCCGACTGCGCTGCCGTGGTGCAAGCGGTGCAGCCGTTGCCGGTGTCCTGGAAACCGGGCTTGCACCCGTAAGTCATTGCCAGGGTCGGTATTCCGGCTGCCGCCTCGCTCGAGTTGAACCGCTGCGCCTGCGCGGAGCCGCCTTCGGTGCTGCTCGAGATCCGCCAGCCGTAGTTGCTCGCCGGCGTTGCGGCCCAACTCTGGACATCCGTAACCATGCCGCCGCTGTTACTCGTGAACGTGACGCCGGCGCCGATCGAGGCCGGCGATGACGCCGAAGCGCTCGCAGCGGCGGCGACGGTTCCTCCGGCGGTTGTCCAGTTGACGATCGAACACAAAGGCAGACTCCAGGTGGCTTCGCCCGCGGTGCAGGCCGAACCTACTGTGTAAGTCCCGGTCGTCTCTCCGGCCTTGTTGCCTTCGCCCCACGGCTCCGTCAGGGCCTGGAGGTATTCGGTGGCGGCAGTCGGAGCGGTCGTGCCAGCCGATCCGAGGCCGGCAGTCCTCAAGGTGAGCGTAACCTGCGTGACTGTCGTGCGCTCGTTGATAGCGGCAGGGAGATCGCACCGGATCAAGGCACGCATGATGCCTCCTTGGCCGCTCTCGCCGGTAAAGAACGTGGTGCTGCCGCCGTTATTGTTGGTCGGGTATTGGCTATTGAGAAACGTGTCGTAGCACTGTGTCGTTGAGACCTGCCCAGCATGCACAAGGGCGGCGGCCAGACAGAGCCATCCGACGGCGAGAAGAGCCCTGATTGCAAGATATTTGCTGATCGCGAACAAAGATGGCGTCAGGTCCATTTTTTCGCTCGCATCCCGCCCGAACCCGAATCAGATTACACCTTTCTCGCCTTGCGTCAAAAAGGGGTCAGGCTCACCTTTCTGCCCCGGGTGTCGCCCGCGAAAAAAGGGCGAAGCGCCCCCGGAGCAGCGCAGGCCGCGGGCGCGCGCGCCGGTGCCGGTACCCACATCCGCGATCGGGACGCAGCCGGCAGCGCCGGCGTTTTCGGTAGGCGCTCCACACCGACCCAGATGTCGTTCGCCATTTCGAATGCCGCCCGATGTTCCGCGCTTGCCGCCAGCCAGCGCTGGAAGCCGGCGTCGACTTTGGCCGTGCGGGTTTCGCCGTGAAGCTTGGCGGTCCAGGCCGCGGCATCCGCGCAGGCTGCAGCCGACGGGACGCGTGTTCCAGTTGGGTCAGTCATGGTCTTGCGTCTCGCGGCGCTGCTTCTCGAGCAGCACGGTCATCGCCCGCGCAATGTGTTTCTCGACGGTGCTCACGGGCATGTTCATGCGCTCGCCGATCTGCGCATAACGCAATCCTCGGAGACGGTGCATGAAGAACACTTCCCGGGTACGGCGATTCACGGCGTCCAGCGCCTTTCTCATCTCTTCTAGACACTGTTCTCCGGCCAAAACCTCCTCGGGCCGAGGGTCGAGATCGACCATGCCGAGCGTCTCGATCGGCTCGTCCGCGTAGAGATTGGCGTGCGAGTCCCGATCATGGTTCAGCGCAAGCCGTTGCACCGTGCGCACGAGAACCGCCTCCGGCTCGCGCACGGCGGCCTGTTGTTCGGTGAATTCCAGCAGTCGCACGACGGTGTCCTGCATCAAGTCGTCGATCTCGTCGCGCGCGCGCCCGCGACGCGAGAGCGCCCGGCGCATTTTTTTCAGATAGTTCTGCCAGCAGCCCATGGGGCTAAGGCGCCATGCGTTCCACACGAACACTAGAGTCAGTCGGGCAATTTTCCATGGCTGGAGGTTTTTTGATTGCTCGCGTGTCTGGGTGAAGTGGGGTTGTAAAAACTCCTCAGGCCGCTTTGTTTTCACGCGACTCCTTCCCGCTGAACTCCCGCTGGCAGTGCTGTACACGCTGCAGAGCCCGATACAAACCAGTCGCCTTGATCGAAGATGGGTCCGTCCTTGCATGGTCTCGATCAGGAGGATTGAGACGTGCGTAAACCCCTGCGTAGTTTCTGGAGGCTTACCCGAACCGCGGCACTCGGCTTTGTCGAAGACGACGCCTTGACGTTGTCGGCCGCGCTGACCTTTTCGACGCTGCTGTCGTTTGCGCCGCTTCTGATCCTGGCGTTGTCGGTGACCAGCGCGCTGGGCTGGAGCGCGCAGGACGCCATCCTCGATCAGCTAGGCGCGCTGGCAGGAGAGTCAGCCAGATCCGCGGCGCAGTCGGTGCTCGAAAGCGCGACACAACGCCCCGCTGCCGGTGGCATCGCCGCGACGTTCGGTCTGATCGTTGCGTTCGTCGGTGCTACGACCGTGTTCGCGCAACTGCAGACCTCGTTGAACGACATCTGGCGCGTGAAGAAAGCCGCCGCATCGGGCAACGCACTGTGGTCCTGGCTGCGGCGTCGGTTGCTATCGGTGGGTTTGCTAACCGCCGTCGGTTTCGTCCTGATCGTGTCGCTGCTGGTCAGCGCGGTCCTCGGCACATTGTTTCCGCACGAGGAACTCGTCGGTGAACTGGTAAATCAAGCGCTGTCGTTCGTCGTCTTCGCTGTTCTCTTCGCTGCCTTGTTTCGATATCTGCCACAGGTGCGACTGGGGTGGCGGCGTGCGCTGGCTGGAGGCAGTGTCACCGCCGCATTGTTCCTCGTCGGGAAGGTGTTGATAGGAATCTATATAGCCCACGGGGCAGTCGGCACGGCTTATGGCGCTGCCAGTTCGCTCGTCGTGCTGCTCGTATGGGTGTATTACTCGAGTGCCATCTTTCTGTTCGGCGCAGAGCTTGTCAAAGCGTGGCTGCTCAGCCGGGGCATTTCCCTCGACACGCTTGCTGGTGCCAGCGTTCGCAAGTCGCGTTGACGCCGTCCCGTTCCGATTTAAGCCAAGACGCCGCTGGCAGCCTGCTCCACACACTCCATGGCCTTGAGGAAGGCCGACGGTCCATGACTGATGCGCGCGACGCCGGCGTCAGCAAGTTCGCGCAAGCCGGGCAGGGTGGGCATCATCATCACGTTTACCGGCAGGGTGACGTCGTTGCACAACGCGGCGATCGCCTGCAAGTCGACGAGACCCGGCGCGAACAAGCCGGAGGCGCCGGCGTCGGCATAAGCCTTTGCACGCGCGCGCACTTCCGCCGCAGCTTGCTCCGCTGCAATGCCGCTGCCGAAATACACATCGGTGCGAGCGTTGATGAACAGCGGAATGCCGCGCGCTTCCGCCATCGCGCGGATGGCCTCGATTCGCCGGCACTGCGCGTCGATCGGATGCAACCCCTTGCCGCCGACTATGCGATCTTCGAAGTTGATGCCGGCGACGCCATGATCGAGCAGGCGCGCGACATTGGCTGCGCATGTCCGCGGATCCTGGCTGTAGCCGCCCTCGACATCCACGGTCACCGGCACGTCGACGGCACCCACGACACGGGCAATGATCTGTTCGATGAGGGCGAAGGGGATGGATTCGCCGTCCGCGTAGCCATGCGCCGCCGCGACAGCCCAACTGCTGGTCGCGATCGCCGACGCGCCGGCCTTGGCGATCGCCTTGGCACTGCCGGCGTCCCAGGCGTTGTAGAGGATCAGCGGATTGCCCTTGATGTGCAGCTCGGCGAGCCGCTGCGCGTATTGCTTGTCTTGCATGGCGAAGGTTTCCTTGATGGGGAATGCTGCAGACCAGTCAATTCTATGTGGGCCACTCGCGATTCACGAGCGAAAAAGCATGTGCGAGCCATTTTTCGCGATCGAATAGCAGGACGAACAGGAAATTGCTACCGTTCTTTGTCGTCGCGGTGAACTCACGCGCAGATGGCTTGGCGGCGGGTTGGCCTGTCGCCGGCCATCCCGCTTCAACCGCGTTACGCAAACCATCAAGCCAACCGGGCGAGCCGATGCTCGCCGGTCTACCTGGCCTCGTTGCCTTTCAGCCACTCCGTTTCGACCAATGCGCACTCCCGCCCGAGTTGGCGGTTGAGCGCTTCGAATTCGAGTCCGGAAATTCTCCCGGCGAGCGGTCCGGCAAAGCGCTGCTCGAAGGCCACGCGTCCCCGCGCCAGCAAATCCGATATCTTTGGCTCACTCTCCTGGATTTGCGCGCTGAACGTTTGCCTGAAAGCGCCATAGTCGCCAGCAGTGCGTGCCTCGAACGTATCGTGAGGCAAGTCGCAATACCGTCTGTTTTTCTCCGAAAGCTGATCGCGCCAGCGATCGCATGACTTGCGCAGCAACTCATCGACGCGGATGCAGTCCTCCATGTAGCCCATCGTATACAGCACCTGCATTTCGTCAGTCTTGCCGCGATCGGCGCTCCCGCTGCCGGCAACGCTTCGTTGGGGTGCGCTCGCGGTGGCGATGGTGCCGGTGGCGGAGGAGGGCTGGTTGCCCGGCGCATCAGGGGTGTCCCGGGCCCTGGCCTCTCTTGCGAGAATCGCCGCAAAGCGCTCGAGTTGCGATGAACCTGCACCCTCGATCCTCAGGATGGCGCAGGTCCGGCTTTGCTGCATTGCTATCGCCCAATAGTTTGTGTTTGGCTTGAACTTTTGGTACAGAAACGCTCTGTCGCCAAGATTGTTCAGCTCCACGGGATGCGCGTCCAACTCTGCCTTCAATTCGGGCAGGCTCGCGGCAAACCAGCGGCCGATACCCTGAGGCCAGGTGTTGGAAGCCTCGGTCACCAGCATGGCGGTCAATCTGCCGTCCATTCCCGCAGCGGCGGACTTGAAGTGCCACGTGCAGGTGCCGGCGAGGCCAGCCGACGCAGGATCGGCTTTCGGCTCATCGATGAGGGGACCGAGGATTGTTTCCGCCTCGGCCTGGCTGACGACGGCGCAAAGGTTTACGACCTTCTTGTCGTCAAAACGCGATTTCTTTTCGCATCCGGTCAGCAACAGCAGCAGACTGGAAATGGACGCCAGCAGGAGTGCGCTGCGGTTCATCGGAATCCGTGCTGTTCAACCGCGGCGAACCCGAGTCGTTGAGGGAACGCGAACCGATTGTCGACTGTACGATTTGGCACATTGCACCTTGCGGAGCGGCTTCAGTTCTTTTTCGGAGAAAACAGCGTACGCGCGAAATCTTCGACCTGCGCGGCAGTCCCGTGATCGGTCCGCACGATGAGTGCGGTTTCGCCCTGGCGAGCAAACAGCGTCGTGCCGTACAGATACGCGACATCGCCCACGCCTCGAATCCTGGTCGGGGCGCCGAGATTGGCCTTGGCCTCGCCGAGGCGCGGCTCGTTTTCGAACCAGCGGGTCGGCGTCGTCACCAGGTTGGAAGCCGACGCCTTCGTCATGACCCATGCGCTGAGTCTTGCCGGCGCGTCGTTTTGACTGAACTGCCAATCGCAGCCACCGGCAAAGCCCGGCTCGTTCGGAGCGGCTGCGCCCGTCGCGGAACCGATGATGCGCTCGGCTTCAGCTGCGGTCACCTGCTCGCAGACATCCAGCGTTTCGGCGTCGTTGATACGCGGCTTGCCATTGCATCCGCAGAGCACGAATGCAGAAAGCAAGGCCATCGCAAGGCAGTGTCCGGAATTGGC
>DASRTK010000261.1:0-9140 GCA_035655975.1 Rudaea sp. | reverse complement strand
AGCACGCCGACCGGTCCGCTTGCGAGCAGCGCTTCGATCGCCGCGCGCGTTGCGGCGCCGTCGGTCAGGTCGAACGCAATGGCGTGGGCCTCGCCGCCAGCCGCGCGGATTTCCGCGACAACCGCGTCGGCGCGCTGCGTGTTCGCGTTCGCGTGCACATGCACCGCACAGCCTCGAGCCGCAAGTTCGCGGCAGATCGCCGCGCCGATGTCGCCGCTGCCGCCGGTGACGAGCGCGCGGACCGGCTTGTTCGCTGGGGTCTGTGCCATGACGGCATTTTTGCACGATCGCGGCGCGGGGAACCAACGCCGGGCCTGCACGCCTGGCACGCAGCCGGCGTTGCGTTATCCGGATCCGGCCGGGTCCGGACTCGTAGCGGGTGAATCGGCAGCGATCTGCATGACTGTCGAGCGGCCTTCGGCGAGCAGAACGCCGGCGTGTTCGATCCGAAACGCGTATTGCCAGCTGCTGCCGGCATCGAGCAGCTTTTCCGCGCGCACGTCGAGGTCGCCAGGCAGGTCGTCGACGCGCGCGACGTGCAGCTTCACGGCGCGCAGCGACACCAGCAGGCCGGGCGCGGCGACTTTGCCGTCGCGCTGCGCGAGCAGTCCGCCATGCACGGCCATCGCCTGCGCGCCGTATTCGCACAGGTGCACGGCGCGCAGCATACCGTCGCTGCGCAACGGATTGTCCGCGCGACGGTGCGAATCGGTCAGCAGATGGATGCGCTCGTCGTCCCAGCCGACGACGGTGTCGAGCAGGCACATCGTCCCGCGATGCGGGATCAGATGCTGCCACTGCCGCTTGGTCAGCATGCGAGTCTGGGCTCGTGGTCTCGCCATTTGCGTCGACAGGCAGAAGTGGAAGGCGACGCCGAGCGCCACCGTGAGGCCGATCGCGCGCAACACCGGCAAGGTCGATGCGGCGAGCAGGCCGAACACGAGCACGGCCGAGAGCACGCAGACGAGCGTGGCGTGCAGCGTGCGCCGCTCCTCGGCGGCATCGCCGGTGCGGCGTTCGAAGAACAGCGCGTAGTGCAGGCCGAGCCCGGCAGCGAGCGTCAGCGCAATCAGATGGAACAGCGACAGCGACACGCCCCCGGCGCGCAATACGGCCAGCACGAGCAAGGTCGCCAGCGACATCGGCGCGATGACGTGCCAGGCACGGCGGATATCGCGGAACGCAATCGCGACCGCGAGCGTGAGCAGTACAAGTGCAGCGAGCAACGCCTGGCCGATGCGTTCGCGATAGCTCGCGACCAGCGATTCCGACGCGCCCTTGAGGTCGAGCAGGCTGACGCGCTCGCCGTTGCCGCCGAGTGCTGCCGCCTGCGCCGCGATTGCCGAGGCATCATGAACGTTGCTCAGCGTTGCCAGCGCGACGCTGCGGCCTTCGCGCTGCGTCAACATCGATTGCAGGCGCCCGCCGAGTGGCGACGTGGAAAAAGCCTTCGGCGTGAGTAACGGCAGCGCGCGTGCCGTCTCGACGTCGTCGATGAACGGCGCGAACAAGCCGGCCTGGAACGGCAGGTCGCGCAGGGCCAGCGCGAGCGCGGTTTCGAGCGGCGCGCGTTCCGGCAGGCGCGCCTGGCGTGCGCGCTGCGTCGCCTGGCTCGGCAAGTAACGGCTCGGCAACTCGACGTCGTCGACGATCCGTTGCGTTTTCCATTTTTCCACTTGGGGTTCGAGACGCTCGGACAAGGCGAGCAGGCGTTCGTCGTCGGCGGCTTCAAGCACGAGCAGGTAGCGCACGTCTGGCGCGCCGAGTGCGCCGCGCAGTTCGCCCTCGCGCTGCAGCAGCTCCGGCGGCACCGGCGTCAATGCAGCCAGGTCGTTCTGCCAGAACGGTGTCGGCGCGAACCACAGCAACGCGAACGCGAGCGCGAACACCAGCCACGGCAGCCAGCGTGGCCGCGGCAAGGCGTCGAGCGCGTTCTGCAGGCGCGCCAGCCATCGGGCCTGCGCGACATCGCGGAACTGCGCCGGCATTACGGCCGGGAGCAGCCAGCGCGTGGCAGCACCGGCCACGAGCAGGCCGCTGATCGTGAACGCAGCGAGTTGCTGGAGTCCGGCCACGCCAGACGCGAAGAACGTGACATAGGCGATGCAGGCCGAGACGATCGCCAGGCGCAGCAACGGCCAGACACCGGCGAGGCTTTCGGCGACGCTGGCGCCGGCGCGGCGATGACTGAAGACGCGAATCGGGTATTCCTGGGCAACGCCGAGCAAGGTGACGCCGAACGCGAGCGTGATGCCATGGATCGAATCGAAGATCATCGCTGTGGCGGCCAACCCGGCCAGCGCGCCGCTGGCGATCGGCAAGGCGACCAGCGCCAGGACGCCGGGACTGCGATACGCCAGCAACAGCAGTACCGCGAAACCAAGCGTGCCGATCAGGCTGAGCCACTCGGCTTCCGCGCGTGTGCGCGCGCTGACGATCGCGCCGAAATAGCCGGGGCCGCTGATTTCGAGGCGCGCATCGCCGGCCGAAGGCAAGCGCGAAAACGTGTCGCGCAGCGCGTCGATCGCCGCGCTTTGCGCGCTCGGGTCGAAGCCCGCCGCGCGCGTCTGCACCAGCAGCAATGCTTCGTCGTGAGGCGAGAACCAGACGCCGTTGCGCAGCATCGGCGCGTGCGCCGGTGTCCAGCGTTGCGCGAGCGCGAGCGTCTCGAGGGTCGGATCGCGCGGCAGCAGCGGCTTGAGCAACTCCGCGCCTGGCGATCCGAGATCCTGCAGGCGCTGTTCGAGTTGCGCGCGCAGGAAATCGGCGTCGAAGGCCGCGTGGTCGAGCGTGGGCGCCAGCAGGTAGCGGTAAGGCAGCCACTGCGGATCGAGCGCGGACAGGTCGGCGTCGCCGTTCAGCACGTCGCTGAAACGCGTGTCGTTGCGCAGTGCTGCGGCGAGTCCCTGGCTCAGCGCAACAGTTGTCTCAGGCGCCGGAGCGGAAATCGCCAGCAGCAGCAGGCGCGCGGCCGGCCCTTCGCCGATCTGGTCGAGCAGCAGGCGCTGGTCGGCGGTCTGCGCCGGCGGCATGAAGCTGCGCAAGTCGTTGCCGACGACGAGCGTGCGGCTCACACCAAACGCCAGCGCAGCCAGCGCGGTCAGCCAGAGCGCAACGAGGCCGGCCCGGCGCGCGCCGGTCATGGTGTCAGGCGATGGCACGACTTCTCGAGCGCAGCGCGGGTCGGCGGATCCGGCAGGGTCGCAGCAGCGAGCGCGCCAAGCAGCATGACGCTGGCGTCGCCATCGGGCTGGTACAGGGAAAAGCAGCGCGGTTCGTCGCTACTGCCGTCGACGCGGACGACGACGCGGTTGAGCTTGCCGGGGCGCGCGGCGCGCGCCGTCAGCTTCAGGCTGAAGTCGCTGCCAGCCTCGACTGCGTCGACCTCGTAGTACTTCGCCAGCGTTGCCGCGTCGCCGCCGAGCAGTGCGCCGAACGCGGCAAGCAAGGTCTGCAGTTCCGGTGCGCGGTCGAGCGAGAAGCGCTGGGCGGGCCGGTCGGCGCGCTGCACTTCAACGCTGCCGTCGGCGATCGTCGTGGTTTCCTGATAGGGCTTATCGACGCGCTTGCCGAGTTTGCCCGTGCCGCCGTAGTGCAGTTCGCCGTGCAGAACGAGCGGCTGCTTGAGCATGCCGACGAAGCGCACCTCGGTATACGCCGTGTCGGCCGGCGCCGGCCGCGCAAGGCGGGCGATCAGCGCGGAGCTGTCAGGCGTCGCTGCGGACGGCGCTGGCGGGCTCGCTGCGAACAGCAGCGGGATCAGCGCGACGATGCCAGAAATCATAGAAGTTGAACCAGTTGTAGGGATCAAGGCGCGTGTAGTGCTCGAGTCGGTGCGCGAAGCGCTGCGCCCAGGCGCCGAGTTGCGCGGCGCGATCGCTGCGCACGAGGCGGATCTGCTCGGCGAATGTCTCAAAGTATAAATCGTAGCGGTTGCCGCCGCGGTACAGACCGAAACACAGCACGACCGGCAACTCGAGCAGCGAGGCAATCACGTAGGGGCTGGTCGGAAAATCGGCGCGGGCGCCGAAGAACTCGACGGCCTGCACGGCCTCGCCCGGGCGGGCGCGATCGGCGAGCAGGCCGATCAGCGCGCCTTCCTCCGCCGCCGCGTGCATCGCCAACGCAAGCTCGGCCGGGTCGGCGCCGGCATCGATGACGTTGGCCGCGATCTTCGGATTCAACGAGTGCAGCATTTCGGTCATCAGTTGCGTCTGGCGCCGGTCCATGACCACGGCCACGCGCACGCCGGGGCGTTTCTCGCCGAGCGTGCGCAGCACCTCGAAGCTGCCGATGTGCGCGCCGAGCAGCAGCACGCCGCGGCCGCGCGCCATTTGCGTCTCGAGCACGTCCAGGCCATGCGAGCTGACGTCGAAACGCTGCAGCGATTCGGACAGCAGGAAGATCCGGTCGAGCATGGTCTGCGAATAGGCGAGCATATTGCGCAGTACCTGCCCGGTGGTCGCGGGCCGGCCGAGCGCCCGGGTCAGGAACGCGCGCGAGCCGCGTCGCTCGGCGCCGCGCCGCAGGAAGAAGTACAGCGTGGCCGGATACAGCAGCGCGCGCACGAACGCCCGGCCCAGGTTTTGCGCGAGCCACAGCGATATCGAGACCGCGACGCGGCCACCGGCTTCGGGCCGGCCCTGCCAGTCCGTGCTCACCGGGCCAGCTCGACGTTGCCGCTGGCGATCGTCGCCTGCGCGTGCATGATGCGAAAACGTATACTTTTGCCGTCGTCCTCGAGCACCAGTTCGGCTTGCTGATCCGGCAGCAGCGGCCGCAGGAACTTGACCTGGGGCAGACCGGCGATGCGCGTGCCGCGCCAGCGTTCGACCGCGGCCGCCACGCGATCGAGCAATACCACGCCCGGCACGACCGGGCGCCCGGGGAAGTGCCCGGGCAGCGCCGCGTGCGCGGCCGGTATCGTAAATCGTTCGCGAAATTCACCGGTGCTCATCGCACGCTCGCCGGTTTGTCCGATGGCAGGCGCGCGCTCATTCGGCCAGCAGTGCCGGCCACGCGCGCACGAGATCGCGGACGAACGAGTACAGGGAACGCGGCGGCGCCTGCGGCAGCAAGCGTGGGCGCAGTGCGAACTCGGCCAAGACAAGCATCGCCACCGCGAGCGGCAGCAGCACGACGCCGAACCACCTGGGTCCCGGCAGCGCCAGCCAGCGCTGCGGCCGGTACCAGGCGCACAGCGCCAAGATCAGTGCGACCAGTGCGAGCGCGCCCTGGTACAGCGCCCAGATCAGCGTGAGCCGCCGCGTGTAGCGCGCAACAGCCGGATCTTCCAGCAACTGCGGACCGTCCATCGCAACGACCGCGCGCGCGATCAGCGGCCGGCGGCCGGGCAGCAGCGTGCGCGCGAACATCCAGCCGACGAGCGCGGCAATCAGTGCAGGCGTCATGTCGAGTAGGGCGTCGCCAAATCCGAACCCGATCGGCAGTGCCGTCAGGACGGCCAGCATGAGCAACGGCAAACGCATCGGCGCGGGCGCGCTGCTGGCGATCAGGAGCAACAGCGCCGGAACGCAGGCGGCGCGCAGCAGGGCGCTGTCGAACCAGTGGGCGCAGACCGCGAGCGCGATGATCCCGAGCCAGCCCAGGATGCGAGGCACGGCGAATTTACTGCTGACGGTGCTGCTGAATGTGCTCGGCCAGCGCGCGCAGCGAACTGAAGATGCGCTTGTTGTCGGCATTGTCGGAGCGCAGCGAAAACCCGTAGCGTTTGGACACGGCCAAGGCGAGCTCAAGCGCGTCGATCGAGTCCAGGCCCAGGTCGCCACCGAACAGGGCGGCATCGGGATCGACATCCTCGGCCTTGATGTTTTCCAGATTCAGGCTGCCGACGACGAGTTCGGCAAGTTCACGTTCCGCAGGCGTCTGGGTCCCCATCAATTCCTTCCTGAAACCGGTCGCTGCGCACGGGCAGCAATGATGGCGCAGTGTATCATGCGCCTCGCCGCGGGCTGGCTCCTGCGGAGTGCCGCGGGAGATCATGACGGACGCATCAGTTTCCAATTCGAGCGACAACCTGAACACGCGCCGCAACGACGTTGGCCGCGTGCTGCCGTCACTGCGCGTCAGCTACGAGTCGACTGCGCTGGAGCATATCCTCGCCGGATCCGATGTCCTTGCCGTGGTCGGCTTCGGCAGCGCGGCGCCGGCCAATGGCGATCCGCGTTACCTGCGGGTCGCGCTGGAACCTTTGCGCGGTCCGGCGCCATTCGAAGTGTGGCGCGGCGCCGCGCCGGTCATCCAGGAAACGGCCGGCGAAGTGCGCTGGACTGGCGACGGCGACTACGCATTCGGCGTCATCGAAGTCGATGAAAATGCGCGCGGCGGCATTGCCGCGAGCGCGCGCTACGCCTATTGCCTGCTGCGCGAATGGATCGCGGCGTCGCGCACGCCGCACGTGCTGCGCATCTGGAACTATCTCGACGACATCAACACCGGCAATGGCGACGCCGAGCGCTATCGCGAATTCTGCCGCGGCCGCGCCGACGGCATGACCAGCCTGTTCGAACATGGATTTCCGGCCGCCACCGCGATCGGGGTGCGCGGCGGACGGCGCGTGCTGCAAGTCTACTGGCTCGCCGCCCGCGTGCGCGGGGCGGCGCTGGAAAACCCGCGCCAAGTGAGCGCCTGGCGCTACCCGCGCGAGCATGGTCCGAGCGCGCCGACGTTTGCGCGCGCGATGCGTGCGCCGACACATTCTCCACAGTTATACATTTCCGGAACGGCGGCGATCGTCGGCCATGTCTCGCACCACCACGACGACCTGCCCGCCCAACTCGATGAAACCCTGGCGAACTTCGCCAGCCTGCTCGAGGCCGCCGGCGTTCCCGCGCGCGCGCACTTTGGCAGCCACAGCGTGCTCAAGGTCTATCTGCGCAATGGCGAAGACGCCGGCGCCGTCGGCGCGCGCCTGCGCGAGCGTCTGCCCGAATCGACGCCCGTGCTGCTGTTGAATGGCGATATCTGCCGGCGCGAACTGCTGATCGAGATCGACGGCATCCTGGCCGGCTGACGCGGCCACGCCCGCCAGGCCATCGCCGCCTGCTGCGGCGCGGCGCACCCGACCCCACCGGCATCGGAATGTGAACCGGCTCACAGGTGCCGCCACGACCCTGCACCGGTTCCTTGCCAAGCCTGGCACGGGGCTGCCGGGCCCGGCGGTGGTAGTATTTCTGCACCTGTCTGGCGCCGCCTGGCGCTGTGGAGTCGGTCATGAAGACGCATTTGGGGCACTACGACATCGTTTCGGAGCTCGGCCGCGGCGGCATGGGCGTGGTCTACAAGGGCTTCGAGACGTCGCTGAACCGCTACGTCGCGATCAAGGTGCTCGCCGATTCGCTCGCGCATGATGCGTCGGTCAAGGAGCGCTTCCTGCGCGAAGCGCGGTCGATGGCCTCGCTCAACGACCCGCACATCATCCAGATCTACTTCATCGGCGACGACGAGGGCCAGACCTTCTTCGTCATGGAATTCGTCGATGGCGAATCGCTCGGCTCGGTGCTCAAGCGCGAAAGCAAGCTCAAGCCCGAGCAGGCCGCAAAGATCATCTACCAGACCGCCCTGGGCCTTTCGACCGCGCACGACCGCGGCGTGATCCACCGCGACATCAAGCCGGGCAACCTGATGCTGACGGCGCGCGGCTCGGTCAAGATCGCCGATTTCGGCATCGCGCTGACGACCCAGGATTTCTCCAAGAAGCTGACCTCGACCGGCGAATTCGTCGGCACGCCGGGTTACCTTTCCCCGGAAGTGTGCCTCGGCAAGCCGGTCGACCAGCGCTCGGACATCTTCTCGCTCGGCATCGTGCTGTTCGAATGCCTGGCCGGGCGCATGCCGTTCACCGACGAATCGCCGCTCGGCCTGATGCTCGAAGTCGTCAAGGCGGAAATTCCGGATGTGTGCACGCTGAACGCGGAAGTCGACCCGGAACTGTCACGCGTGCTGACGCGCATGATCGCCAAGGACCCGGCCGAGCGCTACCAGAGCTGTCATGAACTCGTCGCCGACCTGGGCCAGCATCCGCTGGTCGCGCGCGGCGGACCGATCACGTTGCAGACGAAGATGACGACCGCCGCGGCGACGATGATCGGCCAGAAGACGCCGGTGTCGGGACAGCAGTCGCTGCCGAGCACGACGCCGACGCCGCGGCCGATGCCGGCCATGGGCCCAATGACGCCGGCGTCCGCGACGACCGCCGCGCGCGGCGTGCCCGATCCCGGCGCGCCGGTGCACCAGTCCGTTCTCGAGCGCGGCCCAGCGCCGAAACGCTCGCCGTTGCCGCTCGCGATCGCCGCGATCGCGTTCCTTCTGCTCGTCAGTGCGGCGTGGGCATTCCGCGACCGCATTCCGGCGCAACTGGCGCAGTGGTTTCCGTCGCAGGTCACCGCGCCGCCGGCAGCGCCCGCACCGGCAACGACGACCGTGGCGGCGACTCCGGCATCGACACCGCCTGCGCCACCGGCACCACCCCCGGCCCCGGCTGCACCGCCACCGCCGTCGCCTGACGCGAATGGCGCCGTCGCGGCCGCGAACCCGCCGAACGCGTCGCTGAACGACATCCTCGGCTCAAGCGCGCCCGCGAACGGTGCAGCGGCCTCCGCGCAAACCGCAGCTGCGAATGCGAACGGCGTTGCTGCCGCCGCGGCCGCGAACGACAGCGCTCCGGCGCCGCGCGCCTCGCAAGTCGAACCGCTGCGCGATCTGGCCGCCGCGCAAGCCGCGCAGGCGCCGCCGCCGAAGCAGCGCGTTGCCGCCGTTACGCCACCGCCGCCGGTCAGCGCTCCGCCGCGGCCGCATATCCCGACGATCGCCGTGATTGCAGGCGGCGATGAAGCCGTGGCCGAGCCGGCCCAGCACTCGCTCGAACACGCGTTGTCGCGCAACGGCTTTCATCTGGTCGACGAAGCGTCGATGCCGCGCGTCGAACATCTGCTTCAGGGATCGAAGGCGAACATCGCCGAAATTCTCAACCTGGTCGCCCGCCGCGGCGACATCGACGTCGTCGTCGTCGTCCACGCGCGCGCCGTCGGCTCGCAATCGGTGACGTTCTACGGACAGAGCGACAACCTGATGACCGCGCAGCTGAACATCAGCGCGTATGCGGTCCAGGGCCGGCGCAA
>DASRTK010000260.1:0-10070 GCA_035655975.1 Rudaea sp. | reverse complement strand
TTCCGGGTGGCCGCTTCAGCATCAATCTGGGCATCTACGCCGATCAGGCGCATGCAAACGCGCTGATCGCCAAGGTCACCAAACTCGGATTCGTCGCCTACAGCGAATCGACCGAATATCAGGGCAAGAGCGCCCAGCGCGTTCGCGTCGGTCCGTTTGCGGACCGCGCGGCCGCGGAATCCGCGCGCCTGAAGATCAAGCAGGCTGAACCGAAAGCTCCCAGCAGCGTCACCGAATCGGCCGAAGCGCAACCGGCGGTAGATGCGCCGGCGACGGCGGTCGCCGCCGACCGTGCCGGCGGCTGGGCCGTGCAACTTGGCGCGTTCAAGTCCGAAGCCGAGGCGAACAAGCTGCGCGACCGCGTGCGCACGGTCAGCATGGCCTCGTTTGTGGACCGTTCGGGCACTGGCGACGATACCCGGTGGCGCGTGCGCGCCGGGCCGTACGCCGATCGCGCCGGAGCCGAAAGCGCGCGCGCGACGCTCAAACAGAAGCTGCAGACCGACGGCATGATCGTGACGCAGCCCTGACCTGCGTGGAACCGGAAAAGTTTACGAATGAACTTTGCCGACTACTGCATCATCGCCGTGCTGGGGCTATCCGTGTTGATGGGGCTTTGGCGCGGTCTCATCGGCGAAGTTCTGGCGCTGGCTTGCTGGGTCGTGGCGTTCTGGGTCGCATGGGAGTTCGGGCCGCGCCTCGCCGCGGCGTTCAGCGGCATCGATGCGCCTTCGGTGCGCCTGCTGCTCGGCTACGCGATCTGCTTCATCGCGGTGTTGATTGCCGGGGCGATAGTGAGTTTCCTGATGCGCAAGCTGGTTGCCGGCAGCGGCCTGACCGGCAGCGACCGTCTGCTCGGCATGGTGTTCGGACTGATGCGCGGCCTGGTGCTGGTCACGTTGATCGTGCTGCTGCTCGGCTTCACGCCGCTGCCGCGCGATCCGTGGTGGCACCAGTCACAATTGCTGCCGACGTTCCAGGAAGGCGCGCACTGGGTATCGGCGCGATTGCCTCCGGAAGTGACGCGATACCTTGATTTGCGCGGATTGCTGCCGCAAATACCGGCGGCGACTGCAGCACCGGCGCCGAAGCCGCCGGAAAAGGGTAGTTGACCGTCGCCACCTGGCGGCGGCAGGTTTTTGATCGCGGTTCGGGTAGCCATGGCATCGCGTTCGGTGCCCGGCGAGCTCGGACGGCGTCTTCGGAGCAAACCAGAGCATGTGTGGAATCATCGGTATTGTCGGCAAGTCCGAAGTCGCGTCGGCGCTGTACGACGGCTTGACCGTGCTCCAGCACCGCGGCCAGGACGCAGCTGGAATTGCCACGGTCGACGGCAATCGCCTGCGCCTGCACAAAGGGGCTGGTCTGGTCGCCGACGTATTCCAGCGTGAGGACATGCTGACGCTGCGCGGCCACATCGGCATCGGCCACTGCCGTTATCCGACCGCCGGTTCGGATTCGAGCGCCGAGGCGCAGCCGCTGTACGTGAATTCGCCGTACGGCGTTGCGCTCTGCCACAACGGCAACCTGATCAATACCGAAGCGCTGCGGCGCGAGATGTACGAAGGCGACCGGCGCCACATCAACACCGATTCGGACTCCGAAGTCCTGCTCAATATCTTCGCGCATGAACTGCAGATCCAGGAGCGGCATGCGCTGACGCCGGACCATATCTTCAAGGCCGTCGCCGGCGTGCACGAGCGTGCGCGTGGCGGCTACGCCGTCGTCTCGCTGCTGCTCGGCTATGGCATTGTTGCGTTCCGCGATCCGCATGGCATTCGCCCGCTCGTGCTCGGCGAGCGCGATACGGCCGCGGGCAAGGAATATGTGGTCGCCTCGGAGTCGGTGGCGCTGGACATCCTAGGCTTCAAGTGCCTGCGCGACGTCGCCCCCGGAGAGGCGGTGCTGCTGAGCGCCGACGGGCGTTTGTTCACGCGCCAGTGCGCGGACGGGCGCGTGCACGCGCCGTGCATCTTTGAATATGTATACTTGGCCCGGCCGGACTCGATGATCGAGGATGTGTCCGTGTACAAGGCGCGTTTGCGCATGGGCGAGCGCCTCGCAGCGAAGATCCTCAAATTGCGTCCCGACCACGGGATCGACGCCGTCATTCCGATTCCCGACACGGCGCGCACGGCGGCCAGCTCGCTGGCGCAGGCGCTCGGCGTGCCGATGCGCGAAGGCTTCGTCAAGAACCGCTACATCGGCCGCACATTCATCATGCCGGGGCAGAGCGAACGCGTGAAATCGGTGCGGCGCAAGCTCAATGCGATCGGCCTGGAATTCCGCAAGAAGAACGTGCTGCTGGTCGACGATTCGATCGTGCGCGGCACGACGTCCAGGCAGATCATCCAGATGGCGCGCGAGGCCGGCGCGAAAAATGTGTACTTTGCCTCGGCCGCGCCGCCGGTGCGCTTTCCGAACGTGTACGGCATCGACATGCCGGCCGCGGCCGAGCTGATCGCGCACAATCGCACCGAAGAGGAAATCCGGGCCTTTATCGGCGCCGACTGGCTCGTGTACCAGGATCTGGACGATCTCATCGCCGCAGTTGCCGACGGCAACGAGAACCTCACGCACTTCGACACGTCGTGCTTCTCCGGCGAGTATGTCACTGGCGTGGATTCCAGTTATCTGAGCGACCTCGAATTCGAGCGATCGGACACCGCCAAGCTGCAGCGGCGGACGCTCGCGAGTTGAACTTGCGGCACTGAAGCGGCCACCAGCTTCGATGTCATGCGAAGGCGCGACCGGCAGCATGCGCCTCGGTTCGGAGGGCAGGTTGTGTCGGGTTCAGGCGATGGCTGCGAGCGTAATCAGGTTCACATCCTCGCCGTTCGCCGCCACGTCCGTGCGCGCACCGCCACCGCATCGACTATGAGCTGTGGTCTAATTCGCTCCGTGCAATCGCTCGCGGAAGCGCGGATGGGGATGGCGTAGTGTTGGTGCAGGGAAATCTTTTTGCGAGCGCCGAGCGTTGCCTCGACTGTGCCACGGTCTCCGAAAAACTGTCTTTGACCGATGCTGCCGTCTGCGCGTTCGAAGCTGGCGAGCTCATCGTCGAATCCGTGGATGCTCCGCGGCCGATCGGACTGCCCGGCCGGCCCGCGCGTCCGCTGCTGGTCGAACCACGCAAACTGCCACGCCGTGGCCTGGGCACCGTGACTGGACGCGCGGCCCTGGTTCATGCCGTCGCGCACATCGAATTCAACGCGGTCAATCTTGCCTGGGACGCGATCTATCGGTTCCGCGGAATGCCGGCCGCTTACTATCGCGACTGGATCGAGGTTGCCGGCGACGAGGCCAGGCACTTCCGCCTGCTCGAGGCTCGGCTCGAGCAACTCGGCCACGCCTATGGCGATTTCGACGCGCATGACGGACTCTGGGAAATGGCGGTAAAGACGTCCGATTCGTGCCTCGAGCGCATGGCCTTGGTGCCGCGCGTGCTCGAGGCCCGCGGCCTCGACGTCACTCCAGGGATGATCGAGCGGCTGCGCCTGGCCGGCGATGCGGACACCGTGCGCATTCTCGAACTGATCCTGCGTGAGGAGGTGGCCCACGTCGCGGCAGGGTCGCGCTGGTTCGCCTGGTGCTGCGCGCGCGGCGAAGTCGATGCGGAAGATACCTTTGCCGCGCTCGTGCAGAAATTCGCGCGCGGTGCGATCAGGAAGCCCCTGAATGCCGATGCGCGCCGCGCCGCCGGCTTCAGCGATGGCGACCTCGCGCGTCTTGAGGCGCTGGCCGCCTGATGCGGAGCCTGCTCCTCGCCTTGGCGCTGATCGCGGTCTGGCTGCTGGTGCTTGGCACCGCGGCCGGCGTCCCCTGGTCGGCGCCGTTGTCTGCGCGTGCGACGACAAGTCTCAACGGCCAGGATTTTCGGCCGCTGGTCGGGGCTGGAGTCGAAGACGGCACGGCCCTCGGGATTGGCGCGATAGCGACTGACGGCTACGCGTTGCAGACCACGTCGCTGGATCGCCTGCGCGCCGCGGACCTGCCGATCCTGCGCTACCACTTCGAGGATTTCCCGCGCACGCTCGAACTCGTGCTTGTATTCCGCCGCGCCGATGCGCCGGAGGACGTGCAGACGGTGGCGTTGCCCTGGCCCGGCGATGGCGGCGTGGCATTTGACCTGCGCACCGCTACCGAAGCCTGGCGCGGTGAAATCATCGAACTGGGATTCGCCGAATACGCGACTTCGCAGCTGGTGCCGCCGAGCATCGCGTTTCGGCCGTTCCGGCTCGTGAGCGCACGCCTGCAGTCGCCCGCGTGGAATGCCGCGCCGGCGCTGTTGCGATCCGGCTGGCTTGGATATCGTCCGTGGAGTCAGGCCGCGGTCAACGCGGTCGCGCAAGGCGCCGAGGGCGCGACGTCGATGCCGCTGACGTTGGCGCTTGGCGCCGGGATGACATTCGCCGTGCTGGCATGGTTGCGCCGGGAATGGTGTGGGCAGCTGCTGCGGCTTGCGCTTGTGCTGGCGGCGCTCGCATGGGTGGTGCTCGACTTGCGTGGGCTCGACGATCTGTGGGCGAAACACTCACTCACGACGTCGATTTATTCGGGCAAGTCATGGCAGGAGCGCGCGCGCCTGCAGCCCGATGAGGATGTCGCCGGATTTGCGCAACTAGCCCGGCAGCAGTCGTCTTCCCCCGGTGCCGGCCAACGCGTGCTGGTTGCTTCGGATTCCGTGTACAAGATGCTCAGGCTGATCTACTTCCTGCTGCCACTGAACACGGCGCCGCTGGAAACGGCAATCGCCGATGCTTCGCCATCCTCCTTCCCGGCCGACACGCTGATCGTCATTTGCGCCGACACGTCCTGGCAGTACGACGGCGCGGCCTCGATGCTGCGTTCGGGCGCCAAGGCGGTGCCGGTCACGCCACTGTTCGTCGGCGGTGAACTGGGCATCTATCGCCTTCGCCGAGGTGGAACGTGAGCACGACCTATCTGCTCGCTTGGGTTGTTGCGATCGCAGCCGGCATGCTCATGGCGTTCGGGCTTGGTGCATCGACGCGCGCCGGGCGAACGGGGATGGTGTGCGGTTATGGCATCGTGTTCGGCATGCTGCTCGCGGCGGCAGCGACGGCGTTGACGGCACGCGCCGACACGGCTCGGGGGTGGGTCCATGCTGCACCATGGCTCGCCGCGTTCGCCATTGTGTTCGCGGCGCTTGCACGCAGGATGCAGCGCCGCGCGGTCGTTGCAACGACGCCCGACATCGACGACGAGGGCTCGGGTTACTGGCCGCGGCTTGCGGCGATCGTGGCGCTGGCCTCGCTGATCTGGCGCGGATCGATTCTCGCGAGCGAGGTGTTGCTGCGACCGACGTTTCCGTGGGATGCGTGGGACGCCTGGGCAGTCAAGTCGAAGACCTGGTATCTGCTCGGACACTATGCCGCATTCGTTTCCCCGGGCGAGTGGCTCGCGCACCCCGATGCGGAATTGTATACCGGGCCGGCGTGGGACTACCCGTCGACCTTGTCCTGGATGCAGGTATGGTTTGCCAGCGCTGCAGGCGACTGGATCGAGCCGCTCGTGAATCTGCCCTGGGTGGCGCTCTGGGCCGGCCTGCTGCTCGGTCACTATGGGCAGTGGCGCGCGCTGGGCCTGGACCGGACCCGCGCGCTCGTGTTCGTCTACGTGCTCGGCTCACTGCCGCTGCTGACCACGCACGTTGCGCTGGCCGGTTACGCCGACCTGTGGGTCGCGACGATTTTCGGCTTCGGCGTTCTTTCCTGGCTGCGCTGGCAGGAGCAGCGCGATGCCGCCCAGCTGTTCCTGGCGTTGGCAAGCGCGATGACTCTGTCGTTGCTGAAACACGAAGGCATGGTGTGGTGCCTGACCCTGCTCTTCGCGATCGGCTTCGCCGCACTGCCGTCGCGCTGGCGCTGGCGCAGCGCCTGGATCGCCGCGGCGGCATTGGTCATCGCTGCGGTGATCGGGCAATCGCACGTCTTGTTTGCGGCCGTCGGCTGGGTGCGCAGCGGTTCGCGCGTTCTCGATATTCCGGTCATCGGCTCACTTACCCTGGCTTGGCACAAATCCGCGGCCATCGGCATCGTCCGCAGCCTGTTCATGCAGTCGAACTGGCATCTGCTGTGGTGGCTGGTCGGACCGATCGTCGCGTGGCGCTGGCGTGCGCTGCGCGCGAGCGACGCGTTGAGCGTGTGCGCCCTGCTGTTGCTCGCCTGCTTCGGACTGCTGGTATTCCTGTTCGTGTTTACCGATGCGGCCGGGTGGGCCGAGAGCTACACGGCGGTAAACCGGCTGATCATGCACATCACGCCCGCGGTCGTCAGCCTGCTCGCGTTACTGCTGCGCGAACCGAGTGTTGCGACAGGACAGTTTCGTACAGTCCCAGGACCTGATCGGCTACCCGATCCAGCGTGAAATGCTCGCGCCAGCGTTCCGCGCCGGCGCTGCCGAATCGATCGCGTTCCGCACTGTCAGCCGCAAGCCTGCGAAGTGCCGTCGCGAGCGCTTGCGCATCGCCCGGCGCTACCATCAGGCCGGTGCGCCCGTCCTGCACGACGAATCCGATGCCTGACCCCGGAATCGCACTTGCGATGACCGGCAGGCGCGCACGCATCGCCTCGAGCAGCACCAGGCCAAACGACTCGGCCCGTTCGGTCGACGGCAGGCAGAAAATGTCGGCGCCCGCATACGCCGCGACAAGTGCCGCTTCGCCGACGGCATCCATGTCGATCCGCCCGGCGAAACGCACGCGCGCGTCGATGCGCAGTTCACTGGCTAGTTGGTGCAGGTGACTGCGGCACTCGCCGTCGCCGATCAGCAGCAGGCTGACATCTTCGACGTCGGCGAGCGCGCGCAGCAGAACGTCGAAGCCTTTGAAGTAGCTGAGCCTGCCAACGGCGAGGATGCGGACTCTTCCGGGTGGCCAGCTTGCGACAGAAGAAGGGCTAAGGGCTGAGGGCTTAAGGCTGCTACCCCTTGTCCCGCTTGCGGGAGAGGGTAGAGGCGAAGGTGGCGCGTCCAAGCGCGAAGGCGTTACGCCGGGCACGGCGCCCTGCACCGGAGCAATGCCCAGCGGGATCACTGTCGTCTTCGCGCGCCATCGGCTCAATGCCTCGCTCGAATCAAGGTACGGCTGCGAGGTCGCAATGACCGACGATGCGCGACGCAGCAACGCCTGCTCCCAAGGCTGGTAGACGCGATACGCCAGGCGCAAGCTGCGCTTGCGCGTGTCGAGTGGAATGTCGGCATGCCAGTGGACAACCCATGGCAACTTGCGGGCTGCAGGAATCAGCAGTGCCGAGAACGCCGCCGGGTTCGGGACATGCAGATGCAGCACGTCCGGCTTGAAGCGGCGAATCGTCTCCCGCAGCAGCGACGGGAAGCCCGGACTCACCGGCGTGTGCAACACGAGTCCGTGGCAAGCGGCGAGCGTGACGTCGACGCCGTCGTGATCACGGCGCGAACTTTGGCGAGTTCCGGGCTCGGCGTGTGCGAGCAGTGCGGTTGCGATGCCGCGTATGGAAAGCGCCGCGCACAGATCGGCGGAACAGCGTTCGATGCCGCCCGGGTGAGGCCGATAAAACTTGCCGACGTGCAGGACGCGCATAGCGCGGCGCGGCGTCAAACGTCGGAGGGTTTCGACAGCGGAATCACCTGGGCGCTCTTGATGCGCGGCGAGGCGGACTTGTCGACTGGCTCGGACGCGCGATCCCGCCGCACTGTGGACAATTCCTGCTCGAGGATTGCCAGTTTCTGGGCAAGCCTGCGCAACTGGCGCTCCTGGCGCGAGCGGTCGATGTCGGTGCGCAACATGCGGATCAGGATCATGCCAATGCCGACGATGATCGGCAGAACCGGCGGATAGCTGATGCCGGTGATGCTCCCGAGCCAGTCGATGACCGGCGGGAACACGCCGAGCAGGAGTATTGCGGCAGCGATCGCCAGCCACCACAAGGCGTACGATCCGTGCATGTGATCGCGGCGGACCAGATAGAGGATCGCGCCGGCCAGCAGCGCGCCGATCAACCCGGCGGTCAGCTGGCTGTTCATGCGGTGCCGCTCCGCGCGGCCTGCGAGCGGAACATGACACGCGAGCGCACTCCGAGCTGGGCGAAGCAGAGCACGGTCGTGTGCAGCATGTAGCGGGCCACGAGCAGCCACGACGCGAAGACGCGCGACGCCCCGGCGCGGCGCGTCGACATCAGGGTCGGTACCTCGTGCAGGATCAATCCCTTCTTGCTCAGCAGCATCAGCACGCCCATGTCCTGGTAGTCGAGCAGGCTGGCCTCGCGCGACGCCAGCGCGCGGACCGCGCGCCGATCATAGGCGCGCAAACCGGAGGTGAAGTCCTGTACGTTCATCTGGGTCAGCAGGCGGAAGTAGCGCCCGGCCAGACGCCGGGCGGCGCTCATGCGTGCGGCATAAGTTCCGATCACGACGTTCGATCCGGTGCGCCGCAGGCTGCTCAGCAGCCCCGGCAATTCTTCCGGATGGTGCTGGCCATCGGCATCCAACGTCACCACGGTACGGTAGCGGTTGCGCTGGGCGTAGCGCATGCCGGTCTGCGTGGCGCCCCAGGCGCCGAGGCTGAATGGCAGGTCGATCACGGTGGCGCCGGCCGCTTCGGCCAGGCCGGCGGTCTCATCGGTGCTGGCGTCGTTGACGACAAGGACGTCGCACTGGCCGCCGGCAAGGGTGCGGCGGACGATGTCCGCGACAGTCGGCGCCTCGTTGCGCGCCGGAATCACGGCCAGTATCGATCGTTGCGTGGCAGCGCTGGCGGACAAGCGTGTTCCGGGAGTAGTGGTCAAGGTAAGGTATTGTCCGGGCAGGGCGAATCGGCGTCAATGCGCTGGGACATTACTGCCGGCTCGGTTGCCTTCTTCTCTGAGTCGCGACGCCGGTTGGCGGCTGGTGGGTATGCGATTGCTCGTTGACCGGGTCTTAATGCAGCTGCACGCAAGCCCCCTCCCGCTGGAGGAAGAGGGTTGATGCGAGGGCGGCACCGGACGGGCGATAAACGATCAGATTCGCTAGCCAAGGCCTGCTCGGGTTGCCGCGCAGGACTCGGAGTAACTCGAGGGCTCGGGCCGCTCAAGTGAATCTTTGCTGCCACGTGTCCGGTTTTGCAGCCCCCTTTCGTTTATTGATATCGAAGGCCTGCCATGTGCGGGTAAATTTAGGTCCGAAGCGTCTGTTTGGCGGGTGAAGAATCGCGTTCAAGTTGTTGACGCGGCTCGCAACCTCGACTAAGCTCCGCGCGTTCGGGTGGTATTGAGAGTTTTTCATAGGGGATGGAGCATCGGCTTCCACCCGGAACACTTGGAGAAATATCATGAATTCATTTCGCATGAAGGCATTGTCGCTCGCGGTACTGGGTCTGGTTGGTTTTGGCGCAATGGGCAGCGCGATGGCGGCTTGCCCGTTGAGCCCGGTTCCGCCTTGGGACTCGCAGTCGACGACGAACGCAACCCTTGCAGTCACCCCTGGGGGACTCAACGGTACGGGGTGTAAGCTCAGCGTGGGCGTCAGCGCCGGCGCGCAGGTAAATGCAAAGGCGTTTGTATCCAACACCTCCGGTCCCTCGAACGAGGCGCGGTATCGCGCACGTTTTTACGTCGAAACAACAGGTCTTACCGGTCTGACAGCCGCCAATCGGCAGGTATTCATCGCGAGTGCGCAGGCTACGACCGCTCCGGTTGGCCGCGGCTTGGCGGAAGTCAATGTGCTAATGGCGGGCGGTACAACCCCCAGCTTTGCGTTCCTCGTTGCCGATGATTCTCAAGCGTCAGGATTTTCCACGATTACGGTACCGTTCCCCGACAACTCAGGCGAATATCGCGTTGAGTTTGATCTGCAGAAGGGCAGCCCCGGTTCGTTCCGCTGTTGGGTGACGACGGCAGCTGCGGTTACCGCCGATAACACGCCGACACCGGCCGCCTGCGCGTCGACCCCGGTCAGCAACGCTGGATGGGGCGGTATCAGCCGCTTCAATCTGGGATTCGCTAATATCTCCCAGCAGGCGAGAGCGAATCTGGTCGCACAGATTCTCAGCCTTGACGAATTCGATTCACGGCGCCAAACGTTTATTGGCAAGT
>DASRTK010000259.1:0-2534 GCA_035655975.1 Rudaea sp. | reverse complement strand
GGCGTCTTCGTCGTAATCGCGCACCGACTGCGCTGCCTGGCGCAACTGCACAGTCAGCAGGTCCCACGACATGCTGCGGGGCTGCGCCAGGAATATCTTCGCGTGGCGCGTGCTCTGGTAGCTTTCCTGCGCGTGGAACAGTTCCTCGAACAGCTTTTCGCCCGGCCGCAGCCCGGTGTATACAATGTTGATGTCGCGCCCGGGCACCTTGTTTGCCAGGCGGATCATCTGTTCGGCCAGGTAGCTGATCTTGACCGGCTCGCCCATGTCGAGCGCAAAGATCTCGCCGCCCGACCCGAGCACGCCGGCCTGCAGGATCAACTGGCAGGCTTCCGGGATCGTCATGAAGTAGCGCGCGATTTCCGGATGCGTGACCGTCACCGGGCCGCCGCTGCGAATCTGGTCGCGAAACAGCGGCACGACGCTGCCGGCCGAATCGAGCACGTTGCCGAACCGCACCGTGATCAGGCGCGTCTTCGAACGCGTTGCAAAATTCTGGCAGAAGATCTCGGCCGCGCGCTTGCACGCGCCCATGACACTGGTCGGGTTCACCGCCTTGTCCGTCGAGATCAGGACAAACACCTCGACGCCATGGCGATCGGCCGCTTGCGCGACGACCTGGGTGCCGAGCACGTTGTTGCGAAACGCCTCGCGCATCTGCGTTTGCAGCAGCGGCACGTGCTTGAATGCGGCGGCGTGGAACACGACCTGCGGCCGGGCCAGCGCGAACGCTCGCTCGCTGCTCGCCGCGTCGCTGCAGTCCCCGAGCATCGCGTTGACGATGAGCTCTGGAAATTCCCGGCGCAGTTCCTGGCCGATCCTGTACAGGTTGAATTCGGACAGTTCGAGGATCGTCAGCGATTCGACCCCGAGTCGCGCGACTTGCCGGCACAATTCCGAGCCGATCGAGCCGCCGCCACCGGTAACCAGGACGCGCTTGCCGGACAAGCCTGTGCGGATGGCGGTCCAGTCGAGTTGCACCGGCTCGCGTCCAAGCAAGTCCTCGATCGCAACTTCCTTCAGGTCGTTGAAACTCAGCCGGCCGGCAACGACATCCTGCAGGCGCGGCACGGTGCGGAACGGAATGCCGGCCTTCTCGCAAAGTTCGACCACGCGTTGCATCTGCGCATTTGTCGCCGAAGGCATCGCGATCAACAGCATTTCGGCGGCGACTTCCCCGCTCAACTCCGGCAGCTGAATGAGCGTGCCCAGTACCGGAACACCGTGCACTTTCGCCCCGCGCAGCGCGGCGTTGTCGTCGAGCAATCCCACGGGCCGATAGCGGTTCTCGCGCGCCAGTTCACGGATCAGCGCCTCACCGGCGCGGCCGGCACCGAGCACGAGCACGCGGCGCACGTTGAAATGTTCGTTCAGGCCGAGGCGGCTGTCTTTCCAGTAGCGATAGGCAAGGCGCGGCGCGCCGAGAAAGACGAAAAGGACGACCGGATAGATCACGAGCACGGCGCGCGGCACCGAATCCAGGCGGCTGTACAGAAACAGCGCCACGGCAATCGCAACCGAGCCGATCGCGCCGGCGCGCACGATGTTCCACAGGTCCGGCAGGCTCGCGAACCGCCACAGACCCTTGTACAACCCGGTCCACCACAGAACCAGTCCCTGGGCGAGCACGGCCAGGCCGGTCTCCGGCATGAACCAGGCCAGCGGCGGCGGATTGGGCTCGATGCTGTAGCGCAGCCAGTTCGCCGCGACCCAGGCCAGCCAGACCATGCCCAGGTCGTGCAACACGACGGCGAGGCGCGGATGGATCGCCGCAATCAGGCTACGCGGTCGCATCGGCATGTTTCGTTCTTGCTCTTCGCAGGCACCAGCGTTTTCCAAAAATCCACAATGCGACACCCAGGCCGTAGATGGCAGCCATCCATGCCAGGCCGCGCACAATGGCAGAGCCGCCTGACGCCTGCATCGACCATGCGCGATTCAGCTGCCAAAGGACCGGAGCGACGATGAAAAGGTTCCAGCCCATGTACCAAGCGACCACGCGCGCATGCGACATGCCGGCGCGAACCATCCACTGGTAAAGGTGTTCGCGATGCGCACTATACCAGCGCTTTCCCCGCAGCATGCGCGAGACGAGGTTGCAACTGGCATCGACGACGAAGGCCGAACACGCAACCAGCCCGCTGAAAGGCTCGACTTCCGAAACCGTGAGTTGCCGCAGCACGCTGATACCGATGATCAGACCCAGCGCGCCGCTGCCGACGTCGCCCATGAACACTCGCGCGCGCGGAAAGTTGAACGGGATGAAGCCGGCGACCGCGGCTGCGAGCGCGCACAAGTGCCAGGCATCGGCATCAGCGCCGGTTGCGGCCATCAGCGCAGCCAGCACCAGGAACACGAACAGCGCCTGCCAGCCGAGCAGGCCGTCGATGCCGTCCATGAAATTGTGCAGGTTGATCGACCAGACGAGACTCAGCCAGATCACGCCGAGCATGATCGCGTAGGCAATCGCCGGCGCGCCGGCCGCGCCGTTCCCGGCGGATATTGCGGCGCTCGCCATTCCGCCGAGCACAATC
>DASRTK010000258.1:0-8840 GCA_035655975.1 Rudaea sp. | reverse complement strand
CAACTGCGACAGCGTTTGCACGCTGCGCGACGCGATAGCAACCGTGGCCTCCGGCGGCGTGGTCGACTTTGCACCGCAGTTGCTGCCGGCGACGATCACGCTGACCCAGCATGAGATCGCGATACCGGCTTCGAAGACGGTGGTGATCAAGAGCCCGGGCGCGGGGATACTCGCCGTGAGCGCTGCGTCGACGATGCGGCTGTTCTCGCTGGCGCACGATGCGCACGCGACCCTCATCGGGATGACGTTGCGCGACGGCGCGGTCATCGCCGCGGACGGCAGCGGCGGCGCGAGCCTGAGCGAGAACGGAAAACCCGGTGAAATCGCCAGAGGCGGCTGCTTCCTGGTCAACCAGGCGCAGCTGACCTTGCAGCAAGCCACCGTGCGCCATTGTCTGGCGAAGGGAGGAAACGGCGGCAAGGGTGCGTCTGGAGTTCCGAAAATGGGCACGGGCGGCGGCCCAGGCGGAAATGGCGGCCAAGGCGGCACGGCCGAGGGCGGAGCGATCTACGCATTCGGAGGCCTCGTGATCCTCGATGCCACGAGCATCGTCGATACCCATGCGATTGGTGGCAAGGGTGGTGGCGGCGGCGCGGGTTATCTCGTCAACACTTCCGGGACCGGCGGCAACGGCGGCGGAGCGCAGGGTGGAGCTTCCTTACTTGGGACGGACCCGGTCCAGTCGTTCTGCCGATTGCTGGCGCGCAACGCGACGATTGCGCAAGCCGACGCGACGGGAGGAGGCGGCGGCAACGGCGGCAACGGCGACGCGAGCCTCGGTAAGGGCGGCGATGGCGGCGACGGCGGTGCGGCGGTCGGAGGGGCAATCCAGATCTTCCAGCAACCCGGCACTGACCCTTCGCTGCGTCTGGAATTCAGCACGCTCGGCGAGGCCGACGTCATGCCGGGCCTCGCTGGCGTCGGCGGCTCGGGCCATGCCAATGGGGCTGACGGCGCGGCGGGCGCGGCGGGCGCGTCCGCCATCTCGGGTCAAGTCAATGCCTATGTCGCCCAGCTGTACGGATCGGCGGTTTTTGGATCGAGCGCGGTGCCGCGCTGCGCCCTTGGCGTCGTCGAGATAACCCCCAGCCTTGCCGACGATATGTCGTGCAACACGACGTTGCAGGCGCCGTGGCCGAGCACGTTTGCTCCGCTCGCGACGGACGCCGAGTTGCCGACGTACCGCCCTGTCTTCGGCAGTCCGGTCATCGATGCCGCCTCGTCGTGCGACGGCTCCGACTTTTTCCCGGTCAAGGAAGATGCGCACGAAACGCCGCGCCCGCAGGGTGGCGTCTGCGACGTCGGCGCGATTGAAGCGGACTACATCTTCGTCGACGGCTTCGGCGGATAGAAGGCAGTCGCATCGCTGCTTCAGCCGCCGCTTGGATCAGACTTGCCGATCCAGCAGCGCCGCGGCGGCGTACTGCTGCAAAGTTCACATTTATCCTTTTTCCTTCTTGCCGGTGGCCGCGACGGCAGTCTTCGGCGCGGCCGCGGCAATGCGCACCTCGGCGCCATTCGCGATTCCATCCGGGGGACTCTCGATCACGCGATCGGTCGCGGCGAGTCCAGAACCGATCTCGATGACCTTGCCGAGGTCGCGCGCGATCGTCACCGGCTTGAGCGCAACGCGGTTGTCGGCGCCGACCGTGGCGACAGACAGGCCTTTCGCATCGAAGATCAGCGCGCTGGCCGGGACGCTCAGCGCATCGGCATTGCCGGGCAGATCCAGGCGAACGCTCGCATAGCCGCCGGGCAGCAGGTCGCCCGCCTTGTTGTCGACGACGAGTTGCATCAGCGTGGTGCCCGAAGCAGCCGCAACCGATTGTGATGAAGCCTCGACCGTCGCCGCATACGTCGCATTCGGACGATCCGGCACGCGGATCGTCGCCGCGGTGCCGGGCTGCACGTTCGGCACGTTGGTCTGCGGCACGTTGACGTAGACGCGCAGTTTCTTCACGTCGGAGACCACGAACAGTTCCTGCCCGGCCGCGCCGCCGACGTTGATCAGCGCACCGACGTCGGTGTTGCGCGCGGTGACGACGCCGTCGAACGGCGCAACGAGACGCGTGAAGCCCTTCATCGCCAGCAACCGGTCGACGTTCGCCTGCGCCGCCTTGACCATCGCCTGCTTGGCCGTGTAGTCGCCGGTTTTTTCGTCGATGTCCTGGCGCGCGACGGCGCCGGAAGCCGCGAGCGACTGCCAGCGTTTCGCCGTTGTCTGCGCGAGCGCGGCATTCGCCTGCGCGGTGGAAAGGTCGGCGCGTGCCTGGCTCAGTTGCTGGTCGAGATCCGGCGTCTCGATCTCGGCGAGCAGATCGCCGGCCTTCACCTTCGCGCCGATGTCGTATTTCCAGCTCTTCAGATACCCGCTGACGCGCGCATAGATCGGCGCGCGCGTGAATGCCTCGATCCGGCCCGGCAATTCAAGGCCGGAACTGTTCGCGCCGCTGCCCGGCGCAACCACGGCGACGGTCGGCAGCGCCTGCGCTTCGGTCCAGTCGTGCAGGCGCGCGTTCTCGGATGCGCGCGTCATCACGCCGTAGGCGACGATGACGACGGCGACAATCGCGGCGATCGCGCCGGTCAGGCGCAGTCCGCGCCGGGAGGTTTTGCGATCAGGCGGTGACATGGGCAACTCCGAATGAATCCTGCGGCGCCGGCTTGCGGCCGTAGCGCCGGTGAACGATGCTGAAGACGACGGGGACGAAGAACAACGTGGCGATCGTGGCGAAGGTCAGGCCGCCGATCACGGCGCGGCCGAGCGGCGCGTTCTGCTCGCCGCCCTCGCCGAGGCCCAAGGCCATCGGCGTCATGCCGATGATCATTGCCAGCGCCGTCATCAGGACCGGACGCAAGCGTACGAAGCCGGCCTCGAGCGCCGCGGCGGTCGCGTCGCCGAGTTCGTTCAATTTTTCGCGCGCAAAGCTGATCACGAGCACGCTGTTCGCGGTCGCAACGCCCATGCACATGATCGCGCCGGTCAGCGCCGGCACGCTCAAGGTCGTGTGCGTGGCGAACAGGATCCAGACGATGCCGGCGAGCGCGGCCGGCAACGCCGTGATGATGACGAACGGATCGCTCCACGACTGGAAGTTGACGACGATCAGCAGATAGATCAGCACGATCGCGCCGGCCAGCCCGAACAGCAGGCCCGAATACGCATGATTCATCGTGCGCACCTGGCCGAGCAGCGCGACGGTCGCGCCCTTCGGCTTGTCCTTCGCGTTCGCATCGATGACCTTCTGGATGTCGGCAGCAACGGCACCGAGGTCGCGGCCCTGCGTCGTGGCGAAAATCTGCACCATCGGCTGGATGTCGTATTGCGAAACCACGGCGTTCGCGCTGCCGCGCGTGACGCTGGCGATGCCGCCGAGCACGGCGGTCGGCGCGCCGCTCGCATTGATCGGAAGTCCCTGCAACTTCTCGATCGAGTCGACCTGGTATTGCGGCGCCTGCATGACGATCGGATACGACACGCCGTTCTGCGGATTCAGCCAGAAGGTCGGCGTTGCCTGGCCGGTCCCGGCCAGATTGACGCCGAGGTTCGTGGTCACGTCACGCTCGGTCATGCCGGCGTATTGGGCGCGCGAACGGTCGACATCGACGTTCAGGACCGGGGCGGCCGTGGATTGCTGGATATGCGCATCGGCCACGCCGGGGATGTGGCGGATCTGGCTGAGCAATTGGCCGGCGTAGGCGAAGTTTGCGGCCAGATTGTTGCCGCGAACCTGCAAGTCGATCGGCGCCGGCGCGCCGAAATTCAGGATCTGGCTGACGATGTCGGCAGGCAGGAACGAGAACGTCAGGCCCGGAAAGCGGCGCGGCAATTCCTCGCGCAACCGCTGCACGTACTCGTCGGTCGGACGATGACCTTCGCCGAGCGAGATCTGGATGTCGCCGTCCTGCGCGCCGATCGAGCCGGTGTTGTTGTAGATCGTGTTGATGCTCGACAGGTACGTGCCGACGTTGTCGACGATCGCGCGCAGTTCGTTCGCCGGGATGATCTCGCGGATCGCCTTCTGCACGTCGGCGAAGCGCGCGGCCGTTTCCTCGACGCGCGTGCCGATCGGCGCACGCACGTGCATGAGGATCTGGCCGCCGTCGACGGCCGGGAAGAAGTTGCGGCCGAGCATCGGCGTCAGCAGGAACGAGGCGGCGACGAACAGAAGGAAGGCGCCGACGAAAACACGCCGATGACCGATCGCGAGCTCGAGCAGGTCGCGGTAGCCGGCGCGCAGGCGGATGAAGCGCGCTTCGAAACCGCGCTGGAAGCGGACCATGGGGCCGCCGGAAACCGGCGCATCGATGACATTGCCGTGCGCGTCGACGTGCGCGGCATGCGGCTTGAGCAGGTACTTCGCCATCGTCGGCACGAGCGTGCGCGACAGGATGAACGAGAACACCATCGCGAACATCACGGCCTCGGCCATCGGCACGAACAGGAAGCGCGCGACGCCGTCGAGGAAGAACATCGGGATGAAGACGATGCAGATGCACAGCAGCGAAACGAACGCCGGCACGACGATCTGCGAGGCGCCGTCCATGATCGCGGTCTCGACCGGCTTGCCGTGCTCGAGGTGGTAGTTGATGCTTTCGATCGTCACCGTCGCTTCGTCGACGAGGATGCCGACCGCGAGCGCGAGTCCGCCGAGCGTCATGATGTTCAATGTTTCGCCAAACGCGGACAACGTAACGACCGCGCCCAGGATCGACAGCGGAATCGACACGGTCACGATCAGCGTCGAGCGCCAGCTGCCGAGGAACAGCAGGATCATCAGGCTGGTCAGCGCCGCAGCGATGACGCCCTCCTTGACCACGCCGCTGATCGCGTTGCGCACGAACATCGACTGGTCGCCGATCGCCTTGACCTCGAGGTTGTCCGGCAGCGAGGGTTTGAGTTCCTCGAGCAATTTCTTGACGCCATCGATGATGTCGAGCGTCGACGTCGCGCCGTTCTTGAACACGCTCATCAGCACCGAGCGGCCGCCGTCGACGTGGACGATGTTGCCCTGCACCGCGCTGCCGTCGCGCACGTGGGCCACGTCGCGCACATAGACCATCGCGCCGTTGACGGTCTTGATCGGCAGGTCGCCCAGCGCGTTGATGTCGGACGGCGCGTTGTTGAGGTTCACGGAGTACTCGAAGGTGCCGATCTTCTGCGTTCCGGCCGGCACGACGAGGTTCTGCGCGGCCAGTGCGTTGGCCACGTCCTGCGCGGTCAGGCCGCGCGCCTGCAATGCGGCACTGTCCAGATCGATTTGCACCTGGCGCGACTTGCCGCCGAACGGCCACGGAATCGCCGCGCCCTGCACGGTGATCAGGCGTGAGCGCAACTGGTTCATGCCCAGATCGGCGAGCGCCTGCTCCGAAAGCCCTTTGCCAGACAGCGCGAGCTGCAGGATCGGCACCGTCGACGCGCTGTAGTTGAGGATCAGCGGCGGCGTCGTGCCGAGCGGCATCTGCTTGGTCATCGTCTGCGAGATCGCGGTGACCTGCGCGTTCGCCATGTTGATGTCGACGGTCGGGTGGAAGAATATCTTGACGATGCCGAAGCCGGTGTACGAAGTCGCCTCGATGTGCTCGATGTCGTTGACGGTCGTGGTCAGCGCCCGCTGCGACGGCGTCGTGATGCGGCCGGACATCTGATCGGGCGGCAGCCCGGCGTACTGCCACGCCAGCGCGACAATCGGGATATTGATGTTCGGGAAGATGTCGGTCGGCGTGCGCAGCAGTGCCAGCGTCCCCATGATCAGGATCAACAGGGCGAGCACGATGAAGGTGTAGGGGCGCTGCAGCGCGATGCGAACGATGCCGACCATGCGGGCGATCCGGAATACCTGAAGACGCAGGTTTGGATTATCGGGGCGGCGCCAGGTTTTCCGACGGCCGGGAAGATGAAGATTTCTTCATCTTGGGCGATGGCGCGATGAGGGCTGCGTTTTCGTTGAGAACGCCTGAGCCGCCCAAGAGAATTACGTCAGGTATTGGGGGCCGTGACACCTACGCCGTGCGCGCGCCGGCGTTCGCGCATTGCCAGCAGTACAACGTCATGCGCGCGCCGCCACCGTCGTTGTCGCCGATTTCCAGGCAGTAGCCGTGCAGCTTGGCGATCGCCGCGACGACGGACAGACCCAGACCGTAGCCGGTGCCTTCGCCATCGACATCGCCCGACGTGGTGCGGCTGCGATAAAAGCGGCGTAGCACGGCCTCGCGCTCGCCCGCTGGCACGCCCGGACCGCTGTCGACGATTTCGATGCGCGTGCCGGAGGATTGCGCGCTCGCTCGCAGTTCGACCTTGCCGCGCGCCGGCGTGAACTTGATCGCATTGTCGACGAGGTTGCTGATCGCTTCGAACAGCAGCGGCGCATCGCCCTGCACATGCGGCACCGGCTCGGCGACCAGCGCCAGGGCGATGCCCTTCTCCTCGGCCACCGGAGCGTACAGTTCGTGCACGCGCTGCAGCGTCTCGCCGAGATCGACCTCGGCGAATCCGGCGTGGCGGCGCAGATCTTCGAGCTCGGAGATGCGCAACAGCGCGCGGAACCGGTCGAGCAGCGAATCGACGTCGACGATGCAGCGTTCGACCAGTGCGGTGCGTGGATCGCCGGCATCGCCGTGCTGCTGCACGCGGTACAGGTGCGCGCGCAGGCGCGTCAGCGGCGTGCGCATGTCGTGCGCGATCGCGTCGGTCACGCCCTTGACCTCGCCAAGCAGACGCTCGACTTCGTCGAGCATGCGGTTGACGATTGTAGCGAGCATGTCGAGTTCGTCGCGCCGGCCCGACAACGGCAGGCGCACGCCGAGGTCGCCGCGTGCGATCGGTTGGATCGCGGTCTCGATCTCGCGCACGCGCTTGAGCGGCCCGCGGCTCAGCAGGTAACCGCCGATCAGGCCCGGAATCAGCAGCAGCGACAATGCCCAGCCGAGCGCACTACGCGTCATCGCGCCGATGCGATCGGCAACTCTGGTGTAGCGGGCGAGCACGAGCAGGTCACCCGAGTCCAGCCGCAGCGCGACACCGAGCGCGCGCTCTTCGCGTTGACCGCTCGTCGTCTGCAGTCCCTTCGGCAGCTGCCGGATCGCACCGTCCGGCGGCAACCCTTCGGGCACGCGGTCGATGGTCCCGGAAAGATACGCGCCATTCGCGTCGAACAGGCCGAAGTACATGACGTTGCGCAAATCGAGCTGACTCGTCGCTGCCAACATCGCCGGCCGATGCTCGGCATCGACCGTGGCAAGATAGTGCACGCGCTGCTCGAGAATATTGCCGACGACGCCGTCGAGATATTGCGTCGTCTGCCAGCTGATCGCGCCGACCAGGACGATGCTCCAGGCAAGGAAGAACGCACCATAGATCACGATCAGGCGCAGCGCGCTCGGCCGCCAGCCGCTGTCGAGCGGCGCCGGTTCCGGCAAGCGTGTCGGTTGCATCGTGTTCATTCGGCCGCCTGGATCTTGTAACCGCAACCGCGCACGGTATGGATCAGCGTCGGTACGTCGCCGGCGTCGACCTTGCGCCGCAGGCGCGCGATGTGCACGTCGATGACGTTCGTGCCCGGATCGAAGTGATAACCCCAGACGCTTTCGAAGATCATCGTGCGCGTGAGCACCTGGTCGGAATTGCGCATCAGGAACTCGAGCAGGCGGAACTCGAGCGGCAGCAGCTCGAGCGTCACCTCACCGCGGCGCGCGCGCCGGCCAATCAGGTCGAGTTCGAGATCGCCGACGCGCAGCACCGTGTCGGGCGCGCCGGCGCGTCGGCGGCGCAGCAGCACTTCTACTCGGGCGGCCATCTCGTCGGGCGCGAACGGTTTGGTCAAATAGTCGTCGCCGCCGGCACGCAAGCCGCGCACGCGCGCATCGACATCGCTCAACGCGCTGATCATCAGCACCGGCGTGTCGACCCCGGCGCGACGCAGCTCGGTCACGACTGCAAGCCCGTCCATGCCCGGCAGCATGCGGTCGAGCGTGATCGCGTCATAGCCGCCGCGCAGCGCGTGATCCAGACCCATGCGGCCATCGCCGACGCACTCGACTTCGTTGCCGTACGCCTGTAGCTCCGACACGATTTCGCGCGCCGTGACCGGGTCGTCTTCGATGGTCAGGATTCTTGCCATGAACCTGTGCCTGGGTCGATGAGGGCATATTACTGCAGGCGGGACGCAGGGCGGTCGTCATGCGCGACGCAGCGGGCGGACATACAATCGCCGCACCGTCACTACCACCGGCCTGGCGAATGAGTGCTGTTCTGGTCTTCTGCACGTGTCCCGGCGAGGCCGTTGCCGAGCGCATCGCCAGTGCGTTGGTCGTAGAACGACTTGCCGCCTGCGTCAACCGCCTGCCCGGAGTGGCATCGACCTATCGCTGGAAGGGGGAAGTCTGTCGCGACAATGAATACCTCCTGCTGATCAAGACCACGAGTGAACGTTTCGCCGCGTTGTGTGAACGTATCGTGGCGCTGCATCCGCATGAACTCCCGGAGGTCATCGCGGTCGATATCGCCCGGGGTTTGCCACCATATCTCGACTGGATTGCTGACGAAACACAGCCCTGATGCAAGTTCGGCGCGTCCGCGCCGGTCGTTTGTGCACCAGTTTTTGAAAGTGCGGGCATGGATGTCCGCTTCTTGACCTTCGCGATCATGGATGAGCGCATAAACTCTGAGACAATTGGTCCATGAACCGACTGCAAGCCACGTTGTGCGCACTCTTCGCCCTGCTCGGGGTAGCGGCCTCTCACGCCGCCGAGGAGGACAACCTCCTGCCCGTCGAGGAGGCGTTCAAGGTCGAGGCGCACGCGATCGACCGCGCCACGATCAAGCTCGACTTCAAGATCGC
>DASRTK010000257.1:0-2146 GCA_035655975.1 Rudaea sp. | reverse complement strand
ACTATCAGGGTGCCAGCGGACATCTCTATCTCCAGGACACGAAAGTCAACGACGGGCACATCACCGGCGCCGGCCAGGTCAATGGCGGATGCATTGCCACTCAAGGTTCGCTGACCTTGAACAACGTCGAAGTCTACGAGTGCAGCGCAACGACGACGGGATTGAGCACGGACATGCCGGCACCCCGCGCGTTCGGCGGCGGCGTCTACGCGGCGACCGGGCTGACGATCAGCGGACATAGCCTCCTGGACAACAACACGGTCACCGCAGCCAATAGCAACGTGCGCGCGCAGGGTGGTTGCGCCGAGACACCGGGTACGTTCGACATGCGCGACAGCATCGTTGCTCGTTGCTATGCGAACGGCTCCAGGGCGCGCGGCGGCGCGCTCGAGCTGAAGGGCGCCGTCGTGACCATCACGGGTTCGGTCATCGCCAAGAGCTATTCTAACTACATAGGTGGAGTCGACATCAACAGTACTACGCCCTCCGCGGTGACTGCCACCATCTCGAACAGCACGATCGCCTACAACCATGCGAACAAGCTGGTTGGCGGGCTGTACGCGATTGCCGGTCACGTCAACATCAATAATTCGACGATCGTGTTCAACACCGCGGGGAGCTCCACATATACCTACAACACGAAGACCTACTACGCCGCACCTGGTGTCGAGGTAACCAGCTACCTATCAACTGCCCTGTCCCTGCAGAGCACGATCATTGCGAACAATACAATCAGCAACGGCACGCAGGTGGATCTTTCTACCGGCGCAAAACTTCATTCAGGCACGACGATCACCGGCTCGAACAACCTTGTCCGCGCCTACCTGACTGACGTGACGTTGCCAAGCGGACAGGGCAACCTCGCGAAGGGGACCTGTCCCAAGCTCGGGCACGCCCGCAACAATGGCGGCAGCACGTACACGTTCGCGCCGCAGAGTGGCAGTCCAGTCATCGATGCCGGCAACAACACCGCGATCGATCCGCGTTCGCTTCCCCCTCCTCCCGGCGCGCCTGCGGTGTACGACCAGCGCGGAGGTCCGACGCCGCCGCCGATCGCGCAGCCGCCGGATGGCTATCCGCGCGTTTCGGGCCCAAGCGCGGACATCGGCGCCCATGAGGTGCAGAAGTCCGATATTGTCTACTACACCGAATTCGAAACCGGCTGCGAATAGTCGCCGGCGAAGGACGCGGCCTGCTCGGAGGTGTTCAGCATCCGCTCGCGAGTCGGTTGTCGCGAATGAAGTCAATGTATCGCCGGAGTGTCTCCTTTGCGGCGCCTAATCTGGCGCTCTCGGCGGCCGCTCAGGGCCGGGAGTCGACTCACGAAAAATTTCGCGCCGGTTGAGCGGCAGTTATCAACCCGAGTGCGCGCCTGCTAAGGCTCCAGGGAGGCCTTCACGTTGAAGCGGGTATCCAGCCATTCGCCAATCGTCTGCAGCGCTCGCGGCGCGAACGTCTCCTCGATCGCCGGATACTCGTACGGCAAACCGGTCGTGCAGTTCTGGAACAGATGATTCAGTCCTGCAAGATCGACGATCCGGAAGTCCGTATGCCCTGAACTTTCCAGCACGCGCTTCATTCCTGCGAGATTCGTTGCCGCGCGCACTTGAGCGTCGAGGCTTCCGTTGATGGCGAGATATGGCGCCGTCACGCGACGCAGGATCGCGGCTGGTTCGCAGCGCACCAGGGACCGGAACCACGGCTCGTTGAAACGCGCGATCCAGTCCGCACTGTTTCTCACAACGGCGGTTTGCGTCGCTCCGAACCGCTCGGCGAGCGCGGTGATTTCGGCCGAATCGATCGGCGCATCGTTGCGTTCGTGCAGATTCCGGTAAAGCGCAAGCGTGAACGCGCGGTGGCGTTCGATCGCCAGCGGATCGGTATTCGCCTTTTCCAGTCCGTCGCACTCGCGATCGGCGAACGTCTCGCCGACGCTGAGTCCCGGACCTGCCATCGACACGAGAAAAGCGACATCACTGCGGCGCGCGGCGAGTTGCACGCCGGTCAGGCCGCCGACGCTGTGGCCAATCAACCCGCTCGGAACGCCGCGCAGATCGTGATGCCCCTTCAGGCGATCGAGCGCCGCGGACATGTCATCGACATCGTCGGCGATCGTGTGCGTCGATCGATCTGACGTCGATGCGCC
>DASRTK010000256.1:0-4062 GCA_035655975.1 Rudaea sp. | reverse complement strand
GCTCATCGGCGGCGCCCAGCCGCTGCGGAACATCTCGACGTAGAACGCCAGCGCGCGCCGGAATCCGGCGCTTTCGAAGTTGCCGCGCGTGCCGTTGTCGCGCAGCAGCGGATCGGGCTGCTGCAGCGCCAGGCCGAGCAGCGGTTCGAACTCGTTGAGCGGCAGGAAGATCGCATACTTGTCCGCGCCGCCGGCCGCCTTGATCGCGAGCATCGCGCGATGCCACTCGTCCCAGTCGCGCGGCGCATGATCGAAGCCGGCCTTGGCGAGCAGGTCGGTGCGGTAGAACAGCAGGCGCGTGTCGACATACCACGGCACGCCGTACAGGCGGCCATCGATCACGTTCGTGTCCCAGATACCGGCGAAGTAGTCGTCGCTGCGCACCACCGTCGAACCGTCGACGAACGGCTGCAACGGTTCCAATGCGCCGAGCGCGGCGAATTCGGGAATCCAGGTATTGCCGAGTTGGCAGATGTCCGGCAACGCATCGCCGGCGAACGCGGTCAGCAGCTTTTCGTGCGCGGCAGTCAGCGGGATCTGCTGGACCTGGACATGCACGCCGGGATGCGCGCGTTCGAACTCGGGCAGCAACTGCGCGACGACTTCGCCTTCGCGGCCGATCGTCCAGAATTTCAGCGTCGTGCCGTCGCTTGCGCCGCGCCCGCAGCCCGATAGAAAAAGTATACAAAGCGCGAATATCGCCGCTACCGCGCAGCGCGCGCCGCTTTGCTCCCTCCCCTTCAAGGGGAGGGCCGGGGTGGGGATGGTGTTGGTGAGGCTGAGGGCAAGCGGAGTGCCCCGCTGGGAATCAAATGCAACACCATCCCCACCCAACCCTCCCCTTGAAGGGGAGGGCTTCAGACGCGCGGCAGATTCGAGCGCCTGAGCGCGATGGAAACTTCCGCTCAGCGGCCTTCGTGCAGAGCGGCCGGGTTCAACGCGCGGCTGCAGCAACCGGTTCATTTTTCGGCGTGACGGTGGTTTTCTGATCCAGCCAGCCACCGGTGAAGCCGGCGCGTTTCAGGCCTTCGCGGATGTACGGATTCTTGCGCATGACTTTCCATACCAGGTCGCTGCGGTAGTTCTCGATCATCGCGACGATCGGGCCCTGGTCGATGCCGAGGTAGAGGGTGTCGACCCAGCCGATTTTCGGGTCGATGCGGCCCGTGCGCAGCGGCCGGTCGGTGAACGTGTAGCTCGGATTGAACGCATCGATGAATCCGTAACGCGTGTACACGGCATCGCCATAGCGCTTCTGCAGCGCCTCGATTGCCGGGATCACGATCTCCGGTGCGAACGCGATCGACGAGGCTGCCGCGGTCGGCGCAATCGTGCCGTCGTCGATCGTGCCGCGCAGTCCGGCGCCGCGCGCGATGTAGCCGTAGAACGTCTTCGGATCGTTGGCGTAACGGTCGGGTTCGCCTTTCGGCGTGCTGGCGCGCGGGCCGTTGCAGGCCGTAAGGCCCCAGACCGTGCTGCTGTAGTCGGTCCACTGCATCGGATTGTGGATCGCATACTCGCGTTGCGCGAACGTCGCCCGGCGGCTGTTCTGGAAATAGTCCAGATCGTGCTCGCGCATGTAGTTGTCGCGGATGTCGCGAAAGTCTATCCAGACATGGCTGTACTGATGGCCGAACAGTGGCGCGAAGCCCAGGTGCTCCTGGCCGTGGAAGCTGCCCCAGGTCGAGTCGTAGTTTTCCGACCAGGCCTTCCACGCATCCGGCTCGATCGCGTAGGTTGGCGAGCCGAGCGCGAGCACGTACAACAACATCGCCTCGTTGTAGCCGCGCCAGTCGACATGGATGAATCCGGTTTCCGGCGTCCAGCCCATCGCGACGAGCGGGGCGCGCGGCGAAGCCCACTTCCAGTCGACGCGCCGGTAGATTTCATCGGCCAGGCGGCGGATTTCCGTTTCGTCCTTCGTCTTGCGATCGAAATACGACTCGGCGAACAGCACGCCGCCGAGTAGCAGCGTCGTGTCGATCGTCGACAGCTCGACCCACGGCTTGGCGTGATAGCGCCGCCCGGTCTGCATGTCGAGGAAGTGATAGTAGAAGCCGTGATTGCCGCTGGCGTCAGGCTCGTCGCCCTGTGGCGCTTCGCGCAGGGATTTCAGCGTGGCGAGTGTCCGCTTGGCCGCTTCGGCGCGTTTGATCCAGCCGCGTTCCGCGCCGATGCCGTAAGCCGTCAGGCCGAAGCCGATCGACGCGATCGACGAGAAGTAGTCGCCCTTGTTGTCGTTCGGCCAGTGGTCGGGCACCTGGCCGTTTTCGACGTTGGCGCTGTCGCGGAAGAACTCGAATGTGCGCTTTTCGACTCCGTCCAGCATTTCCTGCTGGGACTTCGGCAGCGCGGCAAATCCGCTGACCGGCGCTTTCGCCAGCGCAGGGCCGTGCGCTCCGGCGCCGAATGCGAGCAGCGCGACGAAAACGATGGCTTTGAAGCTGCGCGGCGGCGTCTTGGCGAACATTGAGACTTCTCGATCGAATGGGTTTGTCGAACGGTGCCGCGCGATCGCGGATCGCGTCACGGGTTTTCCGCGGCGCAGTAACGCGCGATGAACTGCTCGTGGCGGGGCATCGCATCGACGCAATTTGCAATTACTTTCTTCACGCCGCCGACGAGTTCGTCGAGCTCGCTGTCGGCAATCTGATCGACCGCTGGATGATAACCCCGCGGGTGGATGCGCTGGCCGATCATCACCTGGACCCAGCTGGTGATCGCAAACATTTCCTCGGCGTTGCGATAGAAGCGTCCGCTGTCCCTGAACAAGCGAATATTGTCTGCCAGTTCCCTCGGCAGCGACATCGTGCGGCAGTAGTTCCAGAACGGCGTGTCGTCGCGCTCGGTCGCGCAATAATGCAGGATGATGAAATCGCGAATGCGCTCGATCTCGAACGCGGCCTGCGCGTTGTAGCGCTCGATCAACACCGGATCGAAGTCGGCGCGCGGGAACAGGCTGATGAGCCGCGCGATCGCCGACTGGATCAGGTAGATGCTGGTCGATTCGAGTGGTTCGAGAAAACCGCTGGCGAGGCCGACCGAAACGACGTTATTGATCCAGGGCCGCTTGCGCTGCCCGGCGGTGAACTTGAGCATGCGTGGCTCGCCGAGCGCACGTCCGTCCAGGTTCTTCAAAAGCGTCGCCGCGGCCTCGTCGTCGCTGATGTACTTGCTCGAATAAACGTAACCGTTGCCCGTGCGGTGCTGCAGTGGAATGCGCCACTGCCAGCCTGCGGCGCGCGCCGTGCAGCGAACGTAGGGCGTCGGCGGTCCGACGTTTTCGCATGGGACGGCGAGCGCGCGATCACACGGTAGCCAATGCGACCAATCCTCGTAGCCAGCGTGTAGCGTCTGTTCGATCAGCAACCCGCGAAAGCCGGAGCAGTCGATGAACAGATCGCCGGACACGCGTTCGCCGCTGGCCAGGATGACGGCCTCGATGAAGCCATCGCCAGGACGCTGCACAACCTGGGTAATCTTCCCTTCGGTTCGGCGCACGCCGCGTGTCTCGGCATAGTTGCGCAGATAGGCTGCGTACCGGCCCGCATCGAAGTGGTACGCGTAGGCGATGTTGGCCAGCGGCGACGTTGCCGGCACATCCGTTGCCGACGCCATGAACTTGCCGCGCGGCGCCGCCGCCGTGCACAGCGAGTATTCGCCTATATCAACCGCCCGGCCGGCTTTGAATGCGCGGAGCCAGTATTGATGAAACGGCAGCAACCCGTAGTCGTGGCCGATCGTACCGAAGCCGTGGATGTAGCTGTCGCCAATTCGCGCCCAGTCGACAAACTGGATGCCGAGCTTGAACGTGCCCTGGGTCTTCTTGACGAAATCGATCTCGTCGATCTCGAGCACCTTGTTGAACAGCTTGAGGTGCGGAACAGTCGCTTCGCCGACGCCGACCGTTCCGATCTCCTCGGACTCGATCAGACGGATCGAATACTCGCTGCCGAGCAACTTGGAACATGCAGCCGCCGCCATCCAGCCGGCGGTGCCGCCACCGACGATGACAATGTCTTTAAGGGCTCGATCTGTCATGGGACGTGAAACGCTGCTTAC
>DASRTK010000255.1:0-10883 GCA_035655975.1 Rudaea sp. | reverse complement strand
CGGCTGGCAATGCCGACCGTGCCGCTGTCCTGCTGGCCGGAATAGATCCAGTACGGAAAGCGGTTGTCGGTCGCCAGATGGTAGAACTCGCCGGTCGCCTGGTTGTACCAGTCGCTCCAGCTCGCGCCGCCATTGACGCTGACTGCCGTGCCCTGGTCGCTGGCCACGACGATGCGATCGGTGTGTTTCGGGTTGATCCAGACGAAGTGATAATCGTCGCCGCCGGGCGCGCCCTTGAAGATGTTCCAGTGCGCGCCGGCATCGGTCGAGACCCGAACCGATTGCCCGGTCGAAAAGATGCGGTCGCGATTGGACGGGTCGACGGTGATGCGGCCGAAGTAGTCGTTTGCAAGCCAGCTTTCGCTGCTGACGCGCTGCCAGGTTGCGCCGCTGTCGTCGGACCGATACAAGCCGCCCTGATTTTCGCTCGCGGCGTGCGCGATGTTGCCGCTGTGTGGCGCGGCATTGACGACCGCGTAGACGCGTCCGCCGTTCGCGGTGGCCAGGCCGATGCGCCCGAGTGTCGCCGCGGTCGGCCAGCCGTTGCCGCTGATGCGCGACCAGGTCTTTCCGCCGTCCGAGGATCGATAGACGCCGCTGCCGGGTCCGGAGTTCGGCTGGAAATACGACAGCCACGGATAGTTGCGCACCTGCCAGGCGGCCGCGTAGACGACGTCGGGGTTGGCCGGATCGGAGGCGAGGTCGACGGCGCCGGTGTCGGCGTCGATGAAGAGGGTCTGCTTCCAGGTCTTGCCGCCATCCTCGGAACGAAACACGCCGCGTTCGCGGTTCGGCCCGAAGTAATGGCCGAGCGCGGCGACGAGAACGTGTCCGGCATTGCGCGGGTCGACTTCAATCGCGCCGATGTGCCGGGTGGCCGCGAGGCCGACGCTGTTCCAGCTCTTGCCGCCGTCGGTGGATTTGTATACTCCGCTGCCGGCCGCGATGTCGTAGCGCGCTGCCACTTCGCCAGTGCCGACATAGATCGTGTTCGCATCGCCCGGCGCGATCGCCAGTGCACCGACGCTTGCCGCGGGTGCAGAGTCGAACACCGGTTTCCAGGTTGCGCCGGAATCGGTCGTCTTCCATACGCCGCCACCGTGCGCGCCGAAGTAGTAGGTATCCGGCTGGTCGGCAATGCCTTTGGCGACCGTGCTCCAGCCCGCGCGCATCGGGCCGACGAGGCGCCAATTCAGTCCCTCGGTCGCCTCGGCGGCCGTTTGCGCCATCGCGGGCAGGCTGCCCAGGGCGGCGAGGGTGATGACCGCTCTGGTCAGGCGGCGCGTTGCAGAAATCATCATGGGGCTAAAGATCCGTCGGCGGGCGAAAGTTGCCGATTCTACGACGATAATCGCGACGGGGTGCGACTCGCGACCAGCGAAAGCGGGTACCATTACTTCCGTCCCATCGTTCGCCAGACGGAGGCTTGTTAAGCTCCGGGGCTGAGTTTGTCGTCGTTTTGACCACTTTGAACCAATAGGGAGTTGCCATGCGAATCCGTTTTGGCTGGATCGGGGGCTGGTTTGTTGCGTCAGCGTTCTTGGTCGCAGCGTCATCTTTGGCGACATCGGCACAAGCCATGACCGCCGATGAACTCGTTGCCAAGAATGTCGCTGCGCGAGGCGGCATGGAGTCTCTCTCGGCGATCAAGTCGCTGCGCCTGCAGGGCAAGCTGCACATTGCGAATTTCGGCGCCGATGTCGAAGCCTCGCAGACCTACAAGCGCCCCGGCGGCTATCGCTTCGAAGGCACGCTGCAGGGCATGACGATGGTGCAGTCGTACGACGGCAAGGACGCGTGGAAGATCTTCCCGTTCCAGGGACGCAAGGATCCCGAGCGCACCTCGGCCGACGACGCAAAGGAACTTGCCGATCAGGCCGATTTCGAGGGCGGTTGGGTCAACGCAGCGGCGAAGGGCAACAAGCTCGAATATCTGGGCACCGAAGACGTCGACGGCACCGATGCGCACAAGCTCAAGGTCGCCTTGGCCAACGGCAACGTGCAATACGTCTGGTTCGACCCCGATGCCTTCCTGGTGATACGCACGCTCAAGCAGCGCACGGTGCGCGGCGTCGAGCAGCGCGAGGAGTCCGACTACAGCGACTACGAAAAGGTCAATGGTATCTACGTCGCGTTCGCCGTCGCCAGTGGCGGCGTCGGCAGCACGCAGAAGGACACCTTCACGGTCGACAAGGCGGAAGCAAACGTTGCGCTTGAAGACTCGTGGTTCGCGTTTCCGGCCGGCGGCAAATAGGACAAGGGGATAAACATGCTGCGTAATCTCATTACAGGTGCAATCTGCTGCGCGCTGCCGTTCGCTGCCGCTGTCGGCGCGGCCGGCGCGGAAAAAGCTCCGGCCCAGGCGCCGGCGATCAAGTTCGATGCCGCCACCGTTTCCGGTCTCGGCGCACGCAATATCGGCTCTGCGACGATGAGCGGACGTATCGCCGCGATCGCCGCGCGCCACGAGGAAGACGGCCGCACGACGCTGTTCGTCGGCGCCGCCTCCGGCGGCGTGTGGAAGTCGCTCGACGGCGGCACGACGTTCAAGCCGGTGTTCGACAAGCAGTCGGTGCAATCGATCGGCGCGCTCGCGCTCGATCCGAACAATCCGAAGACGGTCTGGGCTGGAACAGGCGAGGGCTGGACGCGCAACTCCGTCTCGGTCGGCGACGGCATCTTCAAGTCGACCGATGGCGGCGATACCTGGAACAACATGGGCCTGAAGGGCTCCGAGCGCATCGTCAAGATCGCGGTCGACCCGAAGGATTCGAATACCGTGTACGCCTGCGTGCCGGGCAAGCTGTGGAGCGATTCGCCCGATCGCGGCCTGTACAAGACCGGAGACGGTGGCAAGACCTGGTCGCTCGTGCTGAAGGGCTCGAACCTGTCGACCGGCTGTTCGTCGCTGTCGATGGATCCGCAGAATCCACAATTGCTTTATGCCGCATTGTGGGACTTCCGCCGCAAGGGTTGGACGTTCCGCTCCGGTGGCGATGATTCGACCAAGCCGAGCGGCAGTGGCCTGTTCCGCAGCAGCGACGGCGGCAAGAGCTGGACCGAAATCACCGACCATGCGAACAAGGGCTTTCCGGTGAAGCCCTATGGACGCATCACGGTGGCAATGGCGCCGTCGAACACGAAGATCGTCTACGCGATGGTCGAAACCGAGCATTCGTCGCTGTATCGTTCCGACGATGGCGGCGCCACCTGGGACAAGCGCGACAACAGCCAGATGATGGTCTGGCGGCCGTTCTATTTCGGCAACCTGATCGTCGATCCGACCAACCCGGACCGACTGTTCAAGCCGGACCTGCGGCTGATCCAGAGCCTCGACGGCGGCAAGAGCTTCGCCGACGTCGGCGGCGGCGCGCACGGCGATTTCCACGATATCTGGATCGATCCGAAGAACGTCTCGCACGTGATCGCCGGCGATGATGGCGGCATGTGGTATTCGCAGGACGGAGGCAACCAGTGGTGGAAAGGCACCAACCTGCCGGTATCGCAGTTCTATCACGTCAGTGCCGACAACGCCGATCCGTACCGCGTGTACGGCGGACTTCAGGACAACTCATCGTGGGTCGGTGACTCGGCCTATCCGGGCGGCATTACCAATGGCCGGTGGGAAAACATGTACGGCGGCGACGGCTTCTGGATGTTCTCGGATCCGTCGGACGACGATTACCTCTACGCCGAAGCCCAGGGCGGCACGATCGGCCGCGTCAACCGCAAGACGCACGAGATTCGCAACATCCAGCCGACCGCGCATTACAAGGAAAAACTGCGCTTCAACTGGAACACGCCGATCGCGTTGTCGCCGAACGAAAAGGGCACGGTTTACATCGGCGCCCAGTTCCTGTTCCGCACGCGCGACCATGGCCAGACCTGGGACCGCATCTCTCCGGACCTCACCACGAACGATCCGGAGAAGCAGAAGCAGGAACAGTCCGGCGGCGTGACGATCGACAACTCCGCGGCGGAAATGCACACCACGATCTATTCGATCAGCGAGTCGCCGAAGAACGGCAAACTGATCTGGGTCGGCACCGACGACGGCAACGTGCAGATCACGCGCGACGGCGGCGGCAAGTGGACCAATGTCGTCGCCAACATCAAGGGCCTGCCGCAGCATTCCTGGGTCAACTGGGTGCAGGCCAGCAACTTCGACGAAGGCACGGCCTACGCCGCGTTCGATCGCCACACGTTCGGCGACCTGACGCCGTACGTCTACAAGACGACTGACTTCGGCAAGAGCTGGACACGAATCGTGACACCCGAGCAGGGCGTGCACGGCTACACCTACGTGATCAAGGAAGACACGGTCAAGCCGGACCTGCTGTTCGTCGGCACTGAATTCGGCCTGTGGATTTCGCCGGACGGCGGCAAGCAATGGGCGCAGTTCAAGGGCGCGAATTTCCCGGCTGTCGCAGTGCGCGATCTTGCGGTCCAGGGGCGTGATTCCGATCTCGTGCTGGCCACGCACGGCCGCGGCATCTGGATCATCGACGACATCACGCCGTTGCGTGAACTGACGCCGCAGACACTGTCGGCCGATGCCGTGTTCCTGCCAGGCCGTCCGCAGACCCAGCGCATGCGGGCGCAAGGCGGGTGGTCCGAGGGTGATGCGAGCTTTGCCGGCGGCAATCCTCCAAACGGCGCAGTCGTCACCTATTACCAGCGTGCACGGCATCTGTTCGGCAAGATCAAGCTCGAGATTTTCGACGCGGACGGCAAGCTCGTCGATACGCTGCCAGCCAGCGAACGCCGTGGCCTGAACCGCGTCGAATGGAGCATGCAGGTCAAGCCGCCGCGCGTGCCACGTGCCGCGCAACTCGCGTTCAACGGCACGCAGGGACCGCGCGTCGTGCCGGGCACCTACACGGTGCGCCTGACCAAGGGCGACAAGACCTACGAAACCAAGCTCGATGTCGGCCTCGACCGGCGCGCGACGTTCTCGGTCGCCGACCGCAAGGCGCAGTTCGATGCGGCGATGAAAGTGCACGCGATGTTCGGCGACGAAAGCGACCTGGTGTTCAAGATCAACGCCGTGCGCGAGGGGGCCAATGCTCGCGCCGAAAAACTTCCAGCGAACGACGCTTTGCGGCACCAACTCGAGGCGGTGAGTGCCAAGGCCGACGCGATGCGCAAGCAGATCGTCGCGACCAAGGAAGGCGGCGCGATCACAGGCGAAGAGCGCCTGCGCGAGCACACCGACAACCTGTACGGCGCGATCATGTCGTACGAGGGCAAGCCGGGCGACTACCTGGTCGAACGCACCGCTGCGCTACGCCATGAACTCGACGACGTTGCTGCGGAATTCGCCGCCTTCGAGAAAGGCGATTTGGCCAAGCTCAACGCCGCGCTCAAGGCGAAGAACATCGAGTCGATCGAGGGTCCGGCCGGCGCGCCTCGGGCCCAGGCCGAAGTCAGCGCCAAGGACCGCGATGGCAAGAGGCACGTCGAGTTGCCGTTCGAGCGAGACTAGCGCTTGCTGGCGTTTCCCTCAAAAGAGGGATGCTCTTAGCCCCTCCCCCTTGATGGGGGAGGGGTTGGGGAGAGGGTGAAGCCCGGCAGGAGCCCAAGTCCTCGGAGGCCATGGATTGCCACGAGAGGCTGCCAGCGCAGCAGGCGCCTGCGGCGCCAACCCCTCTCCCGCCGCGCCGTGCGCGGCGACCTCTCCCACAAGGGGAGAGGTGATCACGCCTCAGCCGAGGTGCGCCTCGAGGAACCAAAGCGCCTTGTCCAGCCCGCGTGAGACACCGGTGAACAGATCGGACGTGTCGGCATCGCCGGCTTTCCCAGCCGAATCGATTGCCTTTCGGGTAGATGCGGCGAGCGCAGCATAGCGATCGGCAAGCGCGCCAACAACGACCAAGCCGTCGAAATTGTCGCCGGGCAACTCGGCCAGGCGCGACTCGCGCGCGGCCATGCGCGCCGTGCCGCGCGCCACGCCGCCCAGCGCTGTCACGCGCTCGGCGATGTCGTCGACCGGCTCTTCAAGATCCTCGGCGAGCTTGTCGAACAATTCGTGCAGCGCGATGAAGTGCGGGCCCTTGACGTTCCAGTGCGCCTGCTTGACTTGTGTATACAAATCCACCGTGTCGGCGAGCTGCTGGTTGAGCAGCGCGACCATGCTGTTGCGCAGTTTTCCCTTCAGATCGATACGCGTCGTGCTGGTCCCGTTCTTGGCCATGGTCCGCTCCGGTTGGAAAAAGTCCACGCCGACTATAATGGGTGTTGGCCGCACAACAAAATTCATTGATGCGATGTTTCCGATAGGCAAGAGCTATGGCGATGGCCGCGCGGCACCAGTGCGCGGCGGGGCGCCGGCGCGCGCGCCGAAATGAACGAGACCCGGAGCGGAGCGCCGCGCCTGCAGGTACTGCGTGCGCTACTCGCCGAAACGATGCTGCGCGACCGGCGTCGGCTGCAGCGTGAGCTCGATCGCCTCGGTGCCGCGCAGACTCCCGATGACGCGGCGATGGCCGCTTGGCAGCGGCGCGCCGATAGCGCGCGCGAGCGTTACTCGGCGCGCGCAGCGCGCGCGCCGGCAATTGCCGTCGATGATTCGCTGCCGATCGCCGCGCGCGGCGACGACATCGTCGCGCTGATCCGCAAGCACCCGGTCATCGTGCTCGCCGGTGAAACCGGTTCCGGGAAAAGTACACAATTGCCGAAGTTGTGCCTGGCCGCCGGGCGTGGCCTGTCGGGGTTGATCGGCTGCACCCAGCCGCGCCGAGTCGCCGCGCGCAACGTGGCGCGACGCGTCGCGAGCGAACTCGGGACACAGGTCGGCGGGCTGGTCGGCTTCCAGGTGCGCTTCACCGAGCAGGTCGGCGAGCAGACGCTGATCAAATTCATGACCGATGGCATCCTGCTGGCCGAGACGCAGTCCGATCCGTGGCTCGACGCCTACGACACGATCATTCTCGACGAAGCGCACGAGCGCAGCCTGAACATCGACTTCCTGCTCGGGTTTCTGAAGCGCCTGCTCGAACGCCGGCGCGATCTGAAATTGATCGTCACGTCGGCGACCATCGACACGGCCCGCTTCGCCAGGCATTTCAACGATGCACCGGTCGTCGAAGTCGAAGGCCGCAGTTTTCCGGTCGAAGTCCGCTGGCGCCCCATAGAAGCGTACGCCGCGGCACGCGGCACCGACTTTCCTTCCCCCGCGCAGCGGGGGAAGGTGGCCGAAGGCCGGAAGGGGGCAGGCGCAGAAGTGCGCGCTGCCCGCGCCGACCTCGGTCCGATCGAGCATATCGTTGCCGCTCTCGACGAAATCACGCGCGAGGATCCGCGTGGCGACGCGCTGGTATTCCTGCCCGGCGAACGCGAGATCCGCGACGTGCATCTCGCACTCGAGCGGCGCAAGTATCGGCATACCGAAGTGCTGCCGTTGTATGCGCGCCTGTCGGCAAACGAACAGGATCGCGTGTTCAAGCCGGGTTCCGCACGCCGGATCGTGCTCGCGACCAATGTGGCGGAAACCTCGCTGACGGTTCCGCGCATCCGCTACGTGATCGACACCGGCACGGCTCGGGTCAAGCGCTATTCGCAGCGCAACCAGCTCGAGCGCCTGCACATCGAGCCGATCGCGCAGGCCGCGGCCGACCAGCGCAAGGGTCGCTGCGGGCGCATTGGCCCGGGCATCTGCGTGCGTCTTTACGGCGAGGAAGATTTCGCTAGTCGGCCACGATTTGCCGATCCCGAGATCATGCGTTCGTCCCTCGGCGGCGTGATCCTGCGCATGCTCGCGTTGAAACTCGGGGACGTCGAGAAATTTCCGTTCGTCGAAGCGCCGAGCGCCCGTGCGATCGGCGACGGCTACCGGCGTCTGGCCGAACTCGGTGCGATCGACGACCAGCGCCGACTGACCGACACCGGCCGCATGATGGCGCGCGTTCCGATCGACGTTGCCCTCGCACGCATGCTGATCGAAGCGCAGCGCCTCGGCGCGCTGCGCGAGATCCTCATCGTTACGTCGTTCCTCAGCATCCAGGATCCGCGCGAGCGCCCGGCCGACGCACGCGCCGCGGCCGACGCGGCGCACGCGGCGTTCGCCGACACGAAGTCGGATTTCGTGTCGATCCTCAATCTGTGGCATGCGCACTCGCTCGCGCACGAGGAACTGACCCAGTCGAAGATGCGCGACTGGTGCAGCGCGCGTTTCCTGTCGTACCTGCGAATGCGCGAGTGGCGCGAGCTGCATCGGCAGTTGCTGGTGATGGCCGACGAGTACGGCTGGAGCGACATAGCAACTCCCTCTCCCACATCGCTCGCGATGGGGGAGAGGGCCGGGGTGAGGGGGCAACGCCCGCATGGTGCCAAGACGCATCGGCAGACCGGCGCGCCTCCCCCTCACCCAACCCTCTCCCCCAACGAAGCAGCCGTTGGGGGAGAGGGCTTGAGCGCGCACAACTACGAAGCGATTCACCGCAGCCTGCTTTCAGGCTGGCCGACGCAGGTCGGGATCAAGGAAGAACGCAACGTCTACCGCGGCACGCGCGAACGCAAGTTCCAGATTTTTCCCGGCTCGGGGCAAGCGAAGCTGACGCCGCAATGGCTGCTGTCCGGTCAGATTCTGGATCTGCAAAAAGTATACGCAATGCTGTGCGCACGCATCGAACCGGCCTGGATCGAACAGCAGGCGGCGCATCTGGTCAAGCGCAGCTGGCGCGATGCGCACTGGTCGCGCAAGCGCGGCGCCGTACTTGCGTTCGAACAGGTGACATTGTTTGGCCTGACCCTCGTCGAGAAGCGCAGCGTGCAATTCGGCAGCCAGGATCCCAACCTCGCACACGAGGTCTTCCTGCGCGAAGCGCTGACGCGTGGAGATCTGGACTCCCGCGCCGACTGCGTGCGCGCGAACATCCGCGTGCTCGAACAGGCGCACGAACTCGAAGCCAAGCGTCGCCGCGCGGGCCTTGTGAAGGACGAGGATGCGCTGGTCGGATTCTTCCGCGGCAAGCTACCGGTCGAGATCAATACCGTGGCAGCGTTCGACGCCTGGTACCGCAAGGCATCGGCGCCCGAGCAGGCGGCGCTGCACTGGTCGCTCGATTTCGTCCTTGCCAGCGAACCCGGTTTGCGCGCGAGCGATTTCCCGACCCGATTGGATATCCCGGGCCACGCGCTGAGGCTCGAGTACCGCTTCGTTCCGGGTGACCCGGCCGATGGCGTGACGTTGCAGGTGCCGCTGGCGTTCGTCAACGCCGTGCCGGTTGCGCGCTGCCAGTGGCTCGTCCCCGGCCTGTTGCCGGACAAGGTTGCCGAACTGATCCGCGGACTGCCGAAGTCGCTGCGCCGCAACTTCGTGCCGGCGCCCGATTTCGCCCGCGCCTTCGCCCAGGCCGAAGCGCCCCGCGACGAGCCGCTCAGCCGCGTGCTGGCGGCCTATCTGAAGCGGGTGACCGGCGTCGATGTGGCCAGCGCGGATTTCGCCGATGTTCCCGTGCCGGCACACCTGTCGATGCGCTTCCGGATTCATGACGAACGTGGCCAGACGCTGGCCGAGGGTCGCGATCTGGCGGCGATCCGGCGCGACTGGTCGGCGCAGGCGAACGCCGCATTCTCACGGCGCACCGACGCCGAACTCGCGCGCGAAGACGTCGTCGAGTTCGAATTCGACGAGATTCCGGAACAGCTGACCGCGGCCGGCGGACTTGCGGCATTCCCGGCGCTTGTCGACCTTGGCGAGAGCGTCGCGTTGCGCGTTTTCGAACGGGCCGACGAAGCGCGCGCGGCTCACGCACGCGGCGTCGAACGCCTGCTGCGGCGCGCGCTGCGCGACCGCATCAAGCAGGCGCGCCGGCAACTCCCGATCGATCGCCGGCTCGCCCTGAAGTATGCCGCGATCGCCAGTGTCGATTCGCTGCGCGAGGATCTGGTCGAGGCGGCGCTGGCCGAATTGCTTGCGACCGGTGACCTGCAGGTGCGTCGCCGCGAGGCTTTTCGCGCGCTCGAGTCGGCCCTTGGTCAGCAGTTATTTCCAGCAGCCGTCGCCTGGCTCACGCTGGTCGAGGAAATACTCGCGGCCTACGCCGAACTGACGCCGTGGCTCGAGCCGCCGCTGATGGGCTATGCCCGCGCCAACTACGACGACCTGCGCGAGCAGCTCGATGCGCTGGTTTTTCCGGGATTTGTCAGCAAAGTGGACAAGTTGCATTTGGCGCATTATCCACGCTATCTGCGCGCGATGCGGCTGCGCGCCGAGCGGCTGCGTCAGGACGCCACGCGCGACCAGGCGCGCATGCTCACGGTGCGGTCGTACTGGCGCGAATACCTGAAGCTGCGGGCCGGAAATGGCGAATCGGACGACGCAGCGCTCGACGAATTGCGCTGGATGATCGAAGAGTTGCGCGTGTCGCTGTTCGCCCAGGAGCTGAAAACAGCGGAGCCGGTCTCGCCGAAGCGGCTCGGCAAGCTGATCGAAGTGCTCGGCGCGACACGCTAGCCTTTATTCGAGCAACGGCTCGAATAAGCTGTGTCGTTCAAGACTGGATCCGTGTCATCGGCCATCCATGGCCTGCACGGGATGACATCAGCCTGAAGTCACTTCGTCCGCGTTACGCGGACGTCGCAGCCGCACGCTGGAATGGCCATCAGCCAGCTGCCCAGCAGCATTGGCTTGATGTGCACGGTTGGATGGTCGTAGTTGCCGTTGGTGAAGCTGCCGGACTCTGCCTGAGTCCACTCCTGGCCGTTCTCGAGCTTGAACACCGTGTGGCCGCGCCAGCCGCTGAACTTGCCGTCGATTCGGCTCTCGACGATTTCGCGGTCGGACTCCTTCGGGTAAAATACCGGCTGACCCGAGGGTGTTACGACTTGCGTGGTCGTGAGCGTGGCCGGATGCCCGCGCAGCCAGTCGTTGAGGTTCCTGA
>DASRTK010000254.1:0-1976 GCA_035655975.1 Rudaea sp. | reverse complement strand
GGTTTGGCCCGCTTGCCGTTGATCCGGACCTGGCCCGTACGCAGGATCCGGTAGACCAGGCTTTTCGGCACACCCTTGAGCTGACCGAGCAGGAAGTTGTCGATGCGCTGGCCATCGTGCGCCTCGGTAATCCGTACCAGGCGCACCCCGGATCCTGGGGCCGGGCTTGTCGTTTCCGTCGAAGTTGGTGTCACGATTGGAAAAATTCCCGGCGCCTTGCTAGACTTCAGTGGCGAAACGCGCCGCGAGCCGACTTGTCTGGCCCTGGCGCATTCGACCGTCACAACCCTTGTCCGCCCTGACGAAGCACTCCAGTGGAGCCGTCGGGTCGCACAGGGCAATCGTAACGGTTCGAGTCGCAGATTGCCCGTCACCGGTATGGCGACGGGGGTCGCGGTTACGCAACGGGCACCCCTTAATGGCCTCAGGCGCGAATGGTCGCGCCGGCCGAGTACAAAGCGCTCCCGCGGACGCGTAATCGCGCCCACGGTTTTCGCCGGACCGATGCTGCCGCTTTGCGGCGTGCGCGGAACAGCGACGCAGACGCGGTAGAGCGCGCGAGGATATAAAAATGAAGCGTATGCTGATTAACGCAACTCAGCGTGAAGAGTTGCGCGTGGCCATTGTCGATGGCCAGTCGCTCTACGATCTCGATATCGAGACCCCCGCCAAAGAGCAGAAAAAGGCCAATATCTACAAGGGCCGCATCACCCGCGTAGAACCCTCCCTGGAAGCCTGCTTCGTCGAATACGGCGCCGAGCGCCACGGCTTCCTGCCGCTGAAGGAAATCTCGAAGGATTACTTCACGCAAGGTGTCGACCACAATCGTGCCGGCATTCGCGAACTGCTGAAGGAAGGCCAGCAGCTGCTGGTCCAGGTCGAGAAGGAAGAACGCGGCAACAAGGGCGCGGCTCTGACGACCTTCGTCTCGCTGGCCGGCCGCTATCTCGTGCTGATGCCGAACAACCCGCGCGCAGGCGGCGTTTCGCGCCGCATCGAAGGCGACGACCGGGCCAACCTCAAGGAAGTGCTCGATCAGCTCAAGATGCCCGACGAAATGGGCCTGATCATCCGTACCGCCGGCATGGGTCGCGATGCCGAAGAACTCCAGTGGGACCTCGATTATCTCCTGCAGCTGTGGAAGGCGATCGAGGACGCCGGCGCGACGCGTCCGGCGCCGTTCCTGATCTACCAGGAATCCAAGCTGATCATCCGCGCCCTGCGCGACTATCTGCGCAACGACATCGGCGAAGTGCTGATCGACCGCGAAGACCTGCACGACGATGCGCGCGAGTTCATGCAGCAGGTCATGCCGCAGAACCTGCGCAAGCTCAAGCTGTACAAGGACACCGTTCCGCTGTTCTCGCGCTTCCAGATCGAAACGCAGATCGAGAATGCGTTCGATCGCAGCGTACGCCTGCCGTCCGGCGGCTCGATCGTGATCGACCAGACCGAAGCGCTGACCTCCGTCGACATCAACTCGTCAAAGGCGACCAAGGGCGCCGACATCGAGGAAACGGCGTTCAACACGAATTGCGAAGCGGCCGTCGAAGTTGCGCGCCAGTTGCGTCTGCGTGACGCCGGCGGCCTGATCGTCATCGACTTCATCGACATGGACAGCCCGCGCCACCAGCGCGAAGTCGAAGACAAGCTCAAGGATGCGTTGCGCCACGACCGCGCGCGCGTGCAGATCGGCCGCATCTCGCGCTTCGGCCTGCTCGAGATGTCACGCCAGCGTTTGCGTCCGAGCCTCGGCGAGTCGAGCCAGACCGTATGCCCGCGCTGCGAAGGCCACGGCCGCGTGCGCAGCGTCGAATCGTTGTCGCTGTCAGTGCTGCGCCTGGTCGAAGAACAGGCGATGAAGGAGAACACCGGACAGGTGCTGGTGCAGGTTCCTTCCGCCGTTGCGAACTTCCTGCTCAATGAAAAGCGCAAGAGCGTGGTCGAGATCGAACAGCGTCACGAGGTGCCGGTCA
>DASRTK010000253.1:0-2322 GCA_035655975.1 Rudaea sp. | reverse complement strand
CGAATGCGCCATTTGCCAACCCGACCGACCTGCTGCTGACACCGGATCACTATCTCTACCGGATGCTGTACAGCCAGGGCGTACCACTCGAGGCACTCGGAGTTCCGTCGCGATCAGGCGCTCCGCACTTCGATCCGCGCGAAGCCTGGCGCATTTTCGCCGCGCACTGGCATCTGTTCCGCGGCACGCCGTCGGCCGGCTGGCTCGAGCAGACGTTTGCCAACGTGTTCGGCATCGACATCATGCTCGATGCGGGCAGCGCCGATCACTGCTACGACACGATCGCCGCCGCGCTCGCGACGCCGGCGTTCCGTCCGCGCGCGCTGTTCGAGCGCTTCAACATCGAGGTGCTTGCGACGACCGAGTCGCCGGTCGATACGCTCGAGCACCATCAGGCGATTCGCACGAGTGGCTGGCCCGGTCGCGTGATCACGGCCTATCGGCCCGACGCCGTGATCGATCCGGAGCACGAACAGTTTCGCGACGCACTCGGCCGCTTCGCCGCGCTGACCGGCGAGGACACGCACGACTGGCGGGGTTATCTGGCCGCGCACCGCAAGCGCCGCCAGGCGTTCATCGAGGTCGGGGCGACATCGACCGATCATGGCCACGCGACGGCGCGCACGGCCGATCTGCCGCCGGCTGAGGCCGAGCGGCTGTTCCGCGGCGTCATCGACGGCAACGCCGACGCCGCAGCCGCCGAACTTTTCCGCGCGCAGATGCTGACCGAGATGGCGCGCATGAGCCTCGACGACGGCCTGGTCATGCAGATCCACCCGGGCGCGTTCCGCAACCACAACCGGCCGCTGTTCGAGCGCTTCGGGCGCGACAAGGGCGCGGACATGCCGATGGCGACGGACTATGTGCACGCCCTCAAGCCGCTGCTCGACCGCTGCGGCAACGAGCCGAACCTCACGATCATCGTCTTCACGCTCGATGAGACCGCCTACAGCCGCGAACTGGCGCCGCTCGCCGGCCACTATCCGGCGCTCAAGCTCGGACCGGCCTGGTGGTTCCACGACAGCCCGCAGGGCCTGATGCGCTTCCGCGACCAGACCACGGAGACCGCGGGCTTCTACAACACGGTCGGCTTCAACGACGACACGCGCGCGTTCCTGTCGATACCGGCGCGCCACGACACGGCGCGGCGCGTCGACTGCGCGTTTCTTGCCCGCCTCGTCGCCGAACACCGGCTCGACGAGAACGATGCCGCCGAGGTGGCGGTGGATCTCGCGTATCGGCTGCCGAAGAAGGCCTACAAGCTGTGAGGCAGCTGCGGGCCAGTTGCGCTCCTGCGCGACGCGAGGCCAGCTGCAGCATGACATTTTTCAGGAGTGGACATGTATAAAAAGACCTATCACGCGACCCATCCCGGCTCGATCCAGGGTGCGGATAACCAGGACTTGCGCGACCGCTATCTGATCGACGGCCTGTTCGCCGCCGATGCGGTCACGCTGAACTACACGCACTACGAGCGTTTCGTGATCGGCGGCGCGGCGCCTGTGTCCAAGACGCTCGCGTTGCCGGCGCAGACCGAGCCGAAATCGGCCGCCGGCAAGCCATTCCTGGAGCGCCGCGAACTCGGCATCGTCAATGTCGGCGACGGCCCCGGCACGGTCAGCGTCGACGGCGCTTCACACACATTGCAGCGCATGGACGGGCTGTACGTGCCGATGGGCAGCGCCGAGGTTACGTTCGCGTCGAACGATGCGGCCGCGCCGGCCCGGTTCTATCTCGCGTCGACCCCGGCGCATGCGCGCTATGCGGTCAAGCAGATCTCGATCGGACAGGCGGTGCCGCTCGAGCGCGGCGCGCTGGAAACGTCGAACCAGCGCACGATCTACCAGTACATCGTCCCGGCGACGTGCCAGTCCGCGCAGCTGCTGCTCGGCCTGACCGTGCTCAAGCCCGGCAGTGTCTGGAACACGATGCCGCCGCACCTGCACGACCGCCGCTCGGAAGTGTATTTCTACTTCGGCCTCGGTGCCGACCAGCGCGTCATGCATTTCATGGGCGAGCCGGACGAAATGCGCCACCTGGTCATGCAGAACAACGAGGCCGTCGTCTCGCCGCCGTGGTCGATCCATATGGGTTCGGGGACCGCCAACTATTGCTTCATCTGGGCGATGGGCGGCGAGAACCTCGACTACACCGACATGAATCAGTTGGATATCTGCCAGTTGAAGTAGCGCGAGACTCTCGTGGACTGTAATGCTTTATTCGGGAGCAGCCGGTGAGTCGCCAGATACGCTTGCCCCCATCCGCCTTCGGCACCTTCCCCCGCTTCGCAGGGGAAGGAAAAGCACGAGGCACCAGTCTGGA
>DASRTK010000252.1:0-16537 GCA_035655975.1 Rudaea sp. | reverse complement strand
ATCGGCTGTTGCGCATCGTGCTTCGCAGCCGACAGTTCATTCGCGGCGAGCGTCGACTGCTCGTCCGTCCTCCCCTTTTGAGTTTTTCTTTTTCTTTGCTTGCTCATGTTTTCACTGTGACGACTTGGTCCCCTCAAGCGAGTGCGCTTGAGCGGATTCGGGAAATTGTTCACGCAGGCGCCTGGCGTAATCGCTGGCGGCTCCGGCATTGCCGAGCTTGACCTCGATATTGCGCGCCAGCAGCAGAGCGTCCGGACTCGGCTGGCCGATCGCGTCGAAACGCTGCACGTAGGCGCGCGCCTTGAAAAAATCGCCCTTGTCGTACAACACGCTGGCCAGTTGAAACAGCGCCTGGCTGTTGTTCGGGTTGATCTCGACGGCCCTGCGAAAATCGGCTTCGGCCAGGTCGACAGGACCTTTGCCGAGCAACTGGCAGGTGCCGGAGTTCAGATAGATGACGTCGCGATCCTTGTAGAAACCGTCGGCCTTGGCGATATCGAAACGCTTCTGCGCCTGATCGAAACGGCCGAGCTTGCAAAGATAAAGACCGTAGTTGTTGTTCGTCGCTCCCGCGGTCGGCGCCAGTTCGGCAGCGATGCGATACTGCTCTTCGGCGCTGGTGCGATCGCCGACGCGGTCATAGAGCGTGGCGAGCACGGTGTGCGCGTCGACCGACTTCGGATCGAACTTCAGGGCCTTGAGCAGATCTTCCTTCGCAATCTCGTACTTGCCGAGTTCGAGGTAATGCTGGCCGAGCTGAACCCATACCTCGGCCGCGTGCTTCTTGGTTTCCTCGGGATTTTCCTTGACCGTCGACTTGTTCTCGGTCGGCACCGGCTGGATCACGGTCTGCTGCGACGAGCAGGCCGCCACGACAGCCGCGAAGGCCAGGACCGCGATGCGGTCACGCCGCATGACGGGAGCCCTGCTCGATCTTGCTGCGGAACTCTGCCTGGCGGCGGGTACGATCGAGCACCTGGCCCTTCAACTGGCCGCATGCTGCATCGATGTCGTCTCCGCGCGTGCGCCGCACCATCGTCAGCACGCCGGCATCGAGCAGCTGCTTCTGGAACGCGCGGATCACGCCTTCGTCGGAGCGCTCGTACTGGGTCCCGGTGAAGGTGTTGAACGGAATCAGGTTGACCTTGCTCGGCACCTGACGCATCAGCTTGACCAGCTGGCGCGCCTGCTCCGGCTGATCGTTGATGCCCTTGAGCATCGTGTATTCGAACGTGATCGACGTACGCGGGCGTCGCGCCGCATAGCGCTGGCATGCGCCCAGCAGTTCGGCAATCGGATATTTCTTGTTGAGCGGAACCAGTTGCGTGCGCAGTTCGTCGTTCGGCGCATGCAGCGACACGGCCAGCGAAACGTCGCTGCAATCGCTGAGCTTGTCGATCATCGGAACGAGACCCGCCGTCGACAGAGTCACGCGCTTGTTCGCCAGGCCGAAGCCGAGGTCGTCGCGCATCACGCTCATCGCGCGCACGACGTTGTCGAAGTTCAGCAGCGGTTCGCCCATTCCCATCATCACCACATTGGTCAGCTTGCGCTGCCGATGGGGGACGTTGCCCATGTGCTTCGCCGCAACGAACACCTGGCCAATGATCTCGGCGGCCGACAGGTTGCGATTGAACCCCTGCGTACCGGTCGAGCAGAACGTGCAATTCAGACCACAGCCGACCTGCGAGGAAACGCACAGCGTGCCCCGGGTCGATTCCGGGATGAACACCGCCTCGATCGCGTTGCCGCCGTCCATGCCGAGCAGCCATTTGTACGTGGCATCGGCCGCCTGTTTTTCGAACAGCGTCTTCGGCGGCACGATTTCGGCGACGGCTTCGAGTTTCTCGCGCAACGCCTTGCCGACATCCGTCATCGCCGAGAAATCGGTGGCGTGGTGATGATAGATCCACTTCATCACCTGCTCGGCGCGATACGGCTTCTCGCCGAGCGACGCGAACAGTTCGCGCAGCCCCTGGCGGTCGTAGTCGAGCAGATTGACTCTGGCGGTGGTCACGGGTGTGGGTCTCTGCTCAGCGAGAGCAAAGCTCCGTGCCGGAGAAAAAGTACGCAATTTCCACTTGTGCAGTTTCCGGCGCGTCGGAGCCGTGCACCGCGTTCGCGTCGATCGACTGGGCAAAATCGGCGCGAATGGTGCCGGCGGCAGCCTTCTTCGGGTCGGTCGCTCCCATCAGGTCGCGATTCTTGCCAATCGCCCCTTCGCCTTCGAGCGCCTGGATCATCACTGGGCCCGAGATCATGAAATCGACGAGCGGCTTGAAGAACGGGCGCTCGCGATGCACCGCATAAAAACCCTCGGCTTCCGCACGCGACAATTGCTTCATCTTCGCCGCAACGACCTTCAGTCCGGCTTTCTCGAAGCGTGAATAGATTTCGCCAATGACGTTTTTTGCGACGGCATCGGGTTTGATGATCGAAAGGGTGCGCTCCAGCGCCATTATCTGGTCTCTCCAAACGGTGGGGGTGTCCGACTAGCGGTATCGGCTTCGCCGGGCGCGATGTTAACACCGAATCCGTGGCAAAACCGCGAACTTACGCAGGTATTTCTGTGCGGATTCTAATTGATCTTCACGCAACTTTCGAATAGGCGCGGCCACCGGTGCAGTGGCACCGATGTTAATCTCCATTGACCGGCGACAACGGCAACCTTAGTATTCAAACAATCGTTTGAGTCGCGCCGAGTCAATGGTCCACAGAAATGACCGCGACCACGAACTTTGACGCAGTGTGCACGGGGCATCGGGAACTTGACCATCGAGCTATTCTCAACCAAGCAACGCATTCTTGGCGCGGCGGAGGTGCTGTTCGCGAGGCACGGTTTTGCGGGTGCATCGTTGCGTCAAGTGACCTCCGCCGCGCAGGTCAATCTCGCAGCGGTGAACTACCACTTTGGATCGAAGGAAAACCTCATCAACGAGGTCTTCCGGCGCCGCCTCGATGGGCTCAACAGCGAACGATTTGCTGCCCTGGCGCAAGCGCGCGCCAAACCCGCGTATGCGCTGGAGGACACCCTGGATGCCTTCGTGCGCCCCGCCCTGGCGCTGACCGGCGACGACCATGGCGGCGCGTCCTTCGTACGCGTTCTGGCCCGCGCCTATGCCGAACACAACGAACGCCTGCGCAAATTCCTGCATGACAACTACAGTCATGTCCTGAAGGAATTCGTCGCCGATTTCGCCCGCTTCCTGCCGCACCTGGACAAGCAGGAGTTGTACTGGCGCCTCGACATCGTCAGTGGTGCCCTGACCTACGCAATGGCCGATTTCGGCGTCATCAAGCGCCGCGGCGTCTCGGAGCAGCAGCACCGTGACCTGGCTGCCCGACATCTGATCCGATTTGCTGCGGCAGGGCTGAGGGCGGAGGGCTGAGGCCTGCAAAGGCCGCAGTCGCTCCCGCCCTGCTCTTGATTTCAGCCCTCGGCCTCAACCCTTTCTCTCATTTCAACCTACCCGGAACTCCGATGCCATCCACCTCCCTCCGCATTCGCAAGGCCGCCGTTCTCGGTGCAGGCGTCATGGGCGCGCAGATCGCCGCCCACCTCGTGAACGCCGGCGTCGAAACCGTGCTGTTCGATCTGCCCGCGAAGGAAGGCGATCCGAACGGGATCGTGCTCAAGGCGATCGAGAACCTGAGGAAACTGTCGCCGGCACCTCTGGCCGACAAGTCGCGCGCCGCTTCGATCATCCCGGCGAACTACGACCAGCATTTGCCGCTCCTGACCGACTGCGATCTGGTCATCGAGGCGATCGCCGAACGGCTGGACTGGAAGCGTGACCTCTACTCGAAAATCGGTCCATTCGTGGGTCCGAACGCGGTGCTCGCCAGTAACACTTCAGGCTTGAGCATCAATGCTTTGGCTGATGTTCTTGACAAGAGCCTGCATCATCGTTTCTGTGGCGTCCACTTCTTCAACCCGCCGCGCTACATGCACCTTGTCGAGTTGATTGCGTGCAATGACACGGACCGCGCGGTGCTCGACGGACTCGAGGCCTTCTTCACCACCGCGCTCGGCAAGGGCGTGGTCCACGCCAAGGACACGCCGAACTTCATCGGCAACCGCATCGGCGTGTTTTCGATGTTGTGCACGATGTACCACACGGAGCAGTTCAAGCTCGGTTTCGATATCGTCGATGCCCTGACCGGACCGGCGATCGGACACCCGAAGAGCGCCACCTATCGCACCTCCGACGTCGTCGGGCTCGACACGATGGGTCACGTCATCAAGACAATGGACGATGCGCTGCCAGACGATCCATGGCACGGGTACTTCAAGGCGCCTGCGGTCGTGAAGGCGCTGATCGCCAAAGGCGCGCTCGGCCAGAAGGCCGGCGCCGGATTCTTCCGCAAGGTCGGCAAGGACATCCTCGTCCTCGACCCGGCCAAAGCCGACTACGTGGCGCAGACCGGCAAGGTCAGCGACGAGGTGGCGGCGATCCTGAAGCTCAGATCACCGGCCGAGAAGTTCGCCAAACTGCGAGCCAGCAGCGATCCACAGGCCCAGTTCCTCTGGGCGGTACATCGCGACCTTTTCCACTATGCCGCATATTTCCTCGCCGACATCGCCGCCTGCGCGCGCGACATCGACTTCGCAATGCGCTGGGGCTACGGCTGGCAGCTTGGCCCGTTTGAAACCTGGCAGGCCGCAGGCTGGGCCGACGTCGCAAAATGGATCGCCGAAGACATCGCGGCGGGCAAGGCGATGGCGAAGGCGCCGCTGCCGGCGTGGGCGGGTGAACTCGGCCGCACCGGCGTGCACGACGCGCAAGGCTCCTACTCCGCCGCGACCGGCGCGCAAGTACCGGCTTCGGCAGCGCCCGTGTACAAGCGCCAGCTGTATCCCGAAATCGTCATCGGCACGCCGGTCGACAAGGGCCGCACCGTCTTCGAAAGCGACGACGCGCGTTTGTGGACCATGGGCGGCGACGAGATCGCGATCCTGTCGTTCAAGACCAAGATGCACACGATCAGCTCGGGCGTGATCGAGAGCATCCACCGCGCGGTCGACGAGGCCGAGCGCAACTTCAAGGCGCTGGTGATCTGGCAGGACAGCGAACCGTTCAGCGCAGGCGCCAACCTCAGCGAGGCCGTCGGCTCGCTCCAGGCCGGAAAGATTGCCGAGTTCGAAGGCTTCGTGAACCGCTTTCAGCAGACCAGCATGCGCATCAAGTTTTCGCTGGTGCCGGTCGTCGCCGCCATTCGCGGCTTGGCGCTCGGCGGCGGATGTGAGTTCCAGATGCACTCGGCGCGCACCGTAGCAGCGCTCGAGAGCTACATCGGGTTGGTCGAAGCAGGCGTCGGTCTGCTTCCGGCCGGCGGTGGCCTGAAGGAGATAGCTATGCGCGCCGCGCAGAACGCCGTCGGCGGCGACGTGTTCACGCAGTTGAAAGGCTATTTCGAGACCGTCGCGATGGCCAAGGTATCGGCCAGCGCGCTCGAGGCAAAGGAGATGGGGCTGCTGCGACCGAGCGATCTCGTCGTATTCCATGCCAACGAACTCCTGTATGTCGCCAAGGTGGAAGCAAACGCCTTGGCCGAGTCGGGCTGGCGGCCGCCGCTCCCGGCGCGGCAAATCCCCGTCGCCGGCGATGTCGGCACATCGACGCTGAAAGCCAGCCTGGTCAACATGGTCGAGGGGCGCTTTGTTTCGCCGCACGACGTCGAGATTGCGACCCGGATTGCCGACACGCTCTGCGGCGGCCAGATCGAACGCGGCTCGACCGTCGACGAGCAATGGCTGCTCGACCTCGAGCGCAAGCATTTCGTCGCGCTCGCCCAGATGCCGAAGACGCAGGAGCGGATTGCGCATACGTTGTCGACGGGCAAGCCGTTGCGGAACTGATAAAGAGATTTTTGCCGCGGATTTACGCGGATAAACGCGGATAAACGCGGATAAAAAACTGCATATCAAGGAACTCTTTTCGCCTTCTGCTCTTATCCGCGTTGATCCGCGCAAAATCCGCGTCCAAATCGCTTTTCACGAACAAACGGGACAAACTTCATGAACCGCCAAGTACAAGACGCCTACATCGTCGCCGCCGTGCGCACCCCGGTCGGCAAGGCCCCGCGCGGGGTATTCCGCAACACGCGTCCGGACGACATGCTGGCCTTCGCGGTCAATGCCGCATTGTCCAAGTGTCCCTCTGTGGACAAGTCGCGCATCGACGATGCGGTGATCGGCTGCGCGATGCCGGAGGCCGAGCAAGGCATGAACGTCGCGCGTATCGCGATGCTCTTGGCCGGGCTGCCGAACGTGGTTTCCGCCGTGACCATCAACCGTTTCTGTTCGTCCGGCCTGCAGGCCGTCGCGATGGCGGCCGACCGCATCCGGCTCGGCGAGGCCGACCTGATGATCGGCGGCGGCACCGAAAGCATGAGCATGGTGCCGATGATGGGGTACCACCCGGTGTTCAACCCGAACATCTACCAGAACGAACACATCGGCATCGCCTATGGCATGGGCATCACCGCCGAAAAGGTCGCCGAACAGTGGCAGGTCACGCGCGAGCAGCAGGACGCCTTCGCCGTGGCCAGCCACGCCAAGGCGCTGGCCGCGATCGCGGCCGGTGAATTCGCCGACGAGATCGCGCCGTACACGCTCGCCGACCGCTACCCGGACCTGAACAAGCGCAGCGTCGTCGACGACGCGCGGGTAGTGAAGAATGACGAGGGTCCGCGCGCGGGTACGACACTCGACGCGCTGGCCAAACTCAAGACCGTATTCCGTGCCGGCGGCAGCGTGACGGCCGGCAATTCCTCGCAGATGTCGGACGGCGCTGGCGCCGTTCTGCTGGCCAGCGAAAAAGCGATCAAGGATTACGGTCTCACACCGCTGGCCCGCTTCGTCGGCTTCGCCGTCGCCGGCGTTCCGCCGGAAGTCATGGGCATCGGCCCGAAGGCGGCGATTCCGAAAGTCTGCGCGCAGACCGGCATCAAGCAGGATGACCTGGACTGGATCGAACTCAACGAAGCGTTCGCCGCGCAGGCGCTGGCGGTGATAAAGGACATCGGCCTGAATCCGGACAAAGTCAATCCACTCGGTGGAGCGATTGCGCTCGGCCACCCGCTCGGCGCAACCGGCGCCGTGCGCATCGCCACGTTGATCAACGGCCTTCGGCGGCGCAGGCAGAAATACGGCATGGTGACGATGTGCATCGGCACCGGCATGGGTGCGGCGGGAATATTCGAGGCGGTGTAGCCAGGGCGACTTGGCCTGGGGACAATACCGTCGGGTCCCGAATGCGACGCTGAATGGCGCCGCAGTGTCACGAAAACGGTGCGGTCAGAAGCGTTTCGCTTGCAATCGGCAGGAATGAGATACGCTTGCTGCAAGCGCAAGCCTTGGCCGCCCTGGAAACATCTTCGTGCCCCGTATCGGGCGCCACGGCAAACATGGATTTGGCGCACCCTCTCCACCAGTCGAGGAACCGAACTATGAAAACGATCAGCGCATTTGCGCTTGCATTGTCACTCCTGCTGCCGAGCTACGGCTTCGCGGCAGCAAAAGCGCTTCACGTTACCAAATCAGTCACGATCAATGCCGACGCCGCAAAAGTCTGGGATGTCGTGAAGAACTTCGACGGCCTGAATACCTGGCACCCCGCCGTCGCCAAGGACGAGATCGTCTCGGGCACGAACAACAAGGTCGGCGCCGTGCGTCTGCTCACACTCAAGGACGGCGGAACGATCAAGGAAAAACTGCTCGCCTACAACGCCGACGCGCACCTGTTCAAGTATTCGATACTCGAGGGCGTGCTCCCGGTCAGCAGCTACACGTCGAACTTCGCCGTGACCGCCGCAGGCAAGGGCAAGGCGACCGTCACGTGGTCCGGCAACTTCAAGCGCAAGGACGTCGGCGACAAACCGGCCGACAACGCGAACGACAAGACCGCGACCGATACGATCAGCGCTGTCTACCAGGCGGGGCTGGATAATCTCAAGAAGATGGCCGAGGCGAAATAGCCGAGGCGGCACCCGCGTACGAATTGAAACGGCCGGAACATCGCGTTCCGGCCGTTTTCGTTTCGCTTGCGCGCCGGGAAAGGCGTTCGGCAAACCGCCTTGTCTCTGATCCCGCCGGAACTAATTTCGGGTGACAACGGTCTTTCCTCGAACCGATAAGCCGAGATATAGCGATGTTCCGGCGTCAGCGAGTCATCCGTTTGCTTGCAGCCAACAAGGCGCTGCTCGCGTTTTTTGTCCTGATGGTCGTGTTCCGCTCGGCCGTCGCCGACTGGATGTATGTCCCGAGCGGTTCGATGAATCCGACAATCGTCGAGGGCGACCGCATCCTCGTCGACAAGGCCGCATACGGACTGCGCATTCCCTTTACCTCGACGCGCCTGACGCGCGGCAGTGACCCGCAGCGCGGCGACATCGCGATCTTCTCCTCCCCGCAGGACGGCACTACCCTGGTCAAGCGTATCGTCGGCTTGCCGGGCGACACGATCGAGATGCGTGACGATGTGCTGTTGATCAATGGCGTGGCGACCGGCTATGACGCGGCGTTCGCTGCCGCCGACAAGGACCTGCCCGGCGCAACGCGCCGCGAGGATCATCACTATCTGACCGAGAAACTCGAAGGCCGGCCGCACGCGATCATGAAGTTGCCGCAACATTTCGCAATGCGCTCATTCGGACCCACGGCTGTGCCGGACGGCTACTACCTGGCTCTTGGCGACAGCCGCGACAACAGCAAGGATTCGCGCTACATCGGTTTCGTCCCGCGCGACAGCATCGTCGGCCGTGCATTCAAGGTCGCCTACTCGCTCGATGCCGAGCGCTGGTATCGGCCGCGTACCGACCGGTTTTTCGCGCCGCTGCAATGACATCCGCGACATCCGCGCCGGGAGACCGCTCACATGGTGGCGTCCGACAATCTGACCGAAGAAACCGCGATCCGCGAACTCGTCGCCACATGGCTGCGCGCCAGCAAGGCCGGTGACAGCGAGACTGTTTTGAGGCTGATGGCGGAAGACGTCGTCTTCCTGCAGCCCGGACAGCCTCCGATGCGCGGCCGCTCGGGATTCGCCGCCGCGCAGAAGGCGATGAGCGACATCGACATCGACGCGACCAGCGAAATACAGGAAATCAGGATCCTCGGCGAGTGGGCCTGGTGCTGGAATCGCCTGACCGTCGTCGTCACGCCGCGCAACGGCGGAGCACGCATCAAGCGCTCGGGCGACGTGCTGTCGCTGCTGCAGAAACAGGCTGGCCACTGGGTGATCGTGCGCGACGCGAACATGCTGTCGCGTGTGGAAGCCTGAGCTGGGATCACTGCGCAGGCCGCAAATAAGAACGCCACCATCCCTGGCGGCGTAGCAAGCCTCCCCTAGGCCCCGGATACGCTCCCTGTACGCCCTGGCACATTCCGAGTGCCGCCGAACCCAAAGACTGGTTGCGGGATGGAAGTTCGCCTTTTTTGCGGGCCTTGGCAAGATCGCACAATTAACAGTGGCGCTAATAGTTGGCAGGCTCAGCGCCGACCCGGCTTCAACTCCTCGAGGAAGCCGCTGAGCAATTGCCTGGCGCGCGGCGACAGCGTTCGGAATCGCTGCAGCAAGGTTTCCTCAGTGCTGTCATGCGCGAAGACTTCGAGTTTCAGTGCAGGAATCGCTTCGTCGGTCTGCACTTGCTTGCGGCGCCGCTCGCCGCTGCCGATGGCCAACCACTGAAACGTAACGCCGGTCGCGGATGCGATTGCCTGCAGCCGCTGCAGGCCCGGACTCGTCCCATGCGGATGTTCCCACTGCGCTGCCGCGCTTGGAGTCACGCCGACGCGTTCGGCCAATGCCGTCTGCGACATCTTCGCGGCACGCCGTGCCGAGCGGATGCGGCTGGCCAGTTCGAGGCGCTCATCTAAAGCGTTGCTTGAAACTTTCATGTAGCGCCTTTGTATTTGTAGCTGCGCTATAGCTTGCATGCCCCGGCGGAGAGAATCAAGACCGCAAGATTACCGTGCGATCGAGTGGCCTTCCGCGACGAATCTCGCGATTCCGGGACGGCAGAGCGCGGGCCCGGGATCCATGCTGGCAGCCATGACTACCAGATCCGCACGCGTGCCTCCGGGGTTACGTACAGCTTTTCGCCTGGCTTGACGCCGAACAGGTCGTACCACGCGTCGATATTGCGGATCGGGCCGTTCACGCGGAACTGCCGCGGCGAGTGCGGATCGCTGACGACCTGGCGGCGCACGAAATCGTCGCTGAACTTGCCGCGCCAAGCCTGCGCCCATCCAATGAATACGCGCTGGTCGCCACCGTAACCGTCGAGAACCGGCGCCGGTTTGTCGTGAAGCGATTCGTGATACGCGGCGAGCGCGAGCGACAGCCCGCCGAGGTCGGCGATGTTCTCGCCCATGGTCAGGTCGCCGTTAATGTGCACGCCTGGCAGCGGTTCGAACGCCGAATATTGCGAGCCGAGCATCTTGGCTCGCGCTTCGAAGGCCTTGGCATCGTCGGCTGTCCACCAGTCGCGCAAGGCGCCGTCAGCGTCGATCTTTCGTCCCTCGTCGTCGAAACCGTGCGTCAATTCGTGACCGATGATCCCGCCGACGCCACCGTAGTTGATTGCCGAATCGGCATTCGGGTCGAAGATCGGCGGCTGCAGGATTCCGGCCGGAAACACGATGTCTCGCAGCGACCCGTTGTAGGCGTCGTTGGTTTGCGGCGTCATGCTCCAGTCGAGGCGATCGACCGGTCCGTTCAACCGGGCGACGTAGAACGACCAGTCGGCCGCCGCGGCGCGCGTGACGTTTCCGATCAGATCGTCGTCGCGCACGACCAGCGTCGAGTAATCGCGTGGATGGTCCGGGTAGCCGACCTTGATCGTATAGGTTTCCAGTTTTTTCAGCGCTTCCTGCTTTGTCGCCGCACCCATCCAGTCGATCTTTTCGATCCTCGCGTGGTACGCCGCCTTGAGATTCGCCACCAGTTCTTCGATCTTCGCCTTCGACTGCGGCGGAAAATATTTCGCCGTGTACAGCTGTCCGACTGCCCAGCCCAGATTGCCGAATGTATCGACGCGATCACCGGTCAGGTAATCGCCGCCCGAAACCGCATGCACGCCGCGCTTCCAGCGCGTTGTCTGCGCCTGCTGGCCGGAAAGTGCCTTGTTGTGCATGTCGAAATACGCATCGGCGAACGCGGCCGACAGGTAGTAGGCGGCGTTGTCTGCAATGCGCAAGGCATGCCAGGCTTTCAGCGTCTCGACCGGCGTGTGCGCGTAGATCCCGGCGAGCTTCGGGACGGCGCTCTTCTCGGTAACGATGATGCGCTTGATATCTCCGAGCTGCGCCTGCTTCAGGAATGCGGCCCAGGCAAAGCCCGGTGCGAACGCGCTCAACTCCGCAACCGTCATCGGGTTGTAGATGGCGTTGATGTCGCGCTGCTGCGCCTTGGTCCAGCTGGCTTCGGCGATTTTCGTTTCGAAAGCCACGATGCCTTTCGCCGCCTGCCGGGGATTCTTCCAGGCCAGCAGCGTGAGCAGTTTCGCGGCATAGGCTTCGTAGGCCGCCTTCTGCCTGGCGAAATCCGCCTTCAAGTAATAGTCCCGGTCAGGCAGACCCAGGCCGCTCTGGCCCACGTACACGGCGTACCGTTTGGGATCCTTCAGATCGACGTCGGTGCCGAACGCGAACAGCGATCCTTCGAAATCGACGCTCGTCCGGCCCATGAGCGCAGCCAGATCGTCGCGAGACTTTGCGCTGCGCACGGCGTCGAGTTCCCTGGCGATCGCTTTCGCGCCGAGCGACTCGATCTGCGCTTCGTCCATGAACGACTTGTAGAACGCACCGACCTTGCCTTCGAGAGAGGTCGGCTCATGACCGGACGACGCGGCGGACTGCATGATGTCGCGCAGGCGCTGTTCGGTCAGGTCGGTCATTGCCAGGCGCAGCGAGTAGCCTGGCTTGTCGGCGGGAATCGCGGTCTTGTCGAGCCAGGCGCCGTTCGCGTAGCGGAAGAAGTCGTTGCCGGGTTGCGCCGTCTTGTCCGCACCGGCCAGATCGAATCCCCATTTGCCGTATTGAGGCGCGGATTCCTGGGCGGAAGCTCCAGCTGCCAAAACTGCGAGGCCAAGCATCAAGGCGGCCGCCATCTTTCTCGTCTGCATGGGTCCCCCGACAGGTTTGAATATCGTGCGATCTTAGAGTGAAGCGCGCTACACCTATCAGTGCCGAAAGTCGCGCCGCGTAGGGTGGGCCTTGGCCCACCGCTCTCAAAAAGAACAACTGCGGTGGGCCAAGGCCCACCCTACGCCATGCGCGGCAGTCGCCCGCGGACGCTCTCGGCATCGTGCGGGCCGCGCTCCGCAATCAGCTCACGCGCGGCATCGACCTGGCCCCACACGTTCCACAGCAGCACGCCACGCACGCGTCCATTGTCGATGTAATAGACGACGCCTTCCCGATACGGCACGATCCAGTTCTCGACGACATCGAGCCGGTCATCGAGCAGGCCCACGGCTTCGTAACCGAGGTCGAACAGATCGGAATAGAAGTACGGCATCAGCGTATAGGCGTCGCCGGCCCCGGTCATGGCGCGACCGGCATGCCCACCCATGCTTATCGCCGCGTTCTCGTGCTCGACGCGCTGGCGCAGGTCCAATGCCGCATTGTGGAAATTGGCGACATCGCCGGCGGCAAAAATATCGGAATCGCTGCTGCGCAGATGTTCGTCGACGACGATGCCGTTGTCGACGCGCAATCCGGCGCGCTCGGCCAGCGCGGTGTTCGGCGTCACGCCGAGGCCGGCGACGACGGCGTCCGCGTGACAGGTCGTCCCATCCGACAGCGCGATTTCCACGCCGTCCGCATCGGCCCTGCCGTCGACGACCTTGATGCCCGCTGTCAGGACCACGCCGCGCTCGCGATAGTAGCCGTCGACGAACTTGGCCAGCGCCGCAGGAAAGCGGCCCGCCCCCAGCGAAGCGCCCGGAAACAGCATGGTCACCTGACAGCCGACCGCGCTCAGCGACGCGGCGATTTCGCTGCCGATGAATCCGCCGCCGACGACGGCGATTTTCGCGCCCGCAACGGCGTATCGGCGCAGTGCGAGGTAATCATCGAGCGTGCGGTAGTTGATCACGCGATCGCCGGCGAACGGCAGCTTGCGCGGCGTGGCGCCGGTCGCCAGCAGCAGGCGGCGGTATCGATAGATATCGCCGTGATCGTCGCGCGCGCTGCGATCGTCGCGATCGAGCGTCTCGACCCGGCGCTGAAGATGCAGCACGGCGCCGCTGCGATCGGTGCCAAGGTCGATCGAATCGACCGGCTTGTCACCTTTCCACAGTGCCTTCGTCAGCGGCGGACGCTCGTAGGGCGGCTGCTTTTCGTCTCCGACCATGCCGATACTGGCTTCCGCATCGGCCTTGCGGATTGCCTTGGCCGCCGAGTCTGCGGTCATTCCCGCACCGATGATCAGGTAGTCGTAGAGATGTTCCATGACGCCTCCTGGCATGGCCTTCAGAACGTCCGGGCATGGTCTCCCGCACTTGCGCAAATGCCCGGAACAAGTCAGCGATGCGACTTTTCGCTGCGAACGCTTTCTCAGCGGAGCCGACTGCGCGATAATTATGCGCTCAATCCCCTCCGACTTCTTGCGCAAGGATCCTCGTCATGACCGATTCCTTCTCGACCCACGACACGCTCGAAGTCAACGGCGAAAGCTACCGCATCGCCAGCCTGGCGAAACTCGGAAAGCGTTTCAACCTCGGGCGTCTCCCGTACTCGATGAAGATCCTCCTGGAGAACCTGCTGCGCCACGAAGACGGATTGAACGTCACGGCCAAGGAAATCGAGGCGGTTGCGAATTGGGATGCGAAGACCGAATCCGAAATCGAAATAGCCTTCATGCCGACCCGCGTCGTGCTGCAGGATTTCACCGGCGTTCCCTGCGTCGTCGACCTTGCAGCGATGCGCGACGCGATCGTCAAGCTCGGCGGCAACCCGGAACTGATCAACCCGCTCGTTCCCGCCGAACTGGTCATCGACCATTCCGTCCAGGTCGACGAGTTCGGCAAGGCCGACTCGCTCGAGCACAACGTGCAGATCGAGTTCGATCGCAATATAGAGCGCTACGGTTTCCTGCGCTGGGGCCAGAAGGCATTCAAGAACTTCAAGGTCGTGCCGCCGCGCACCGGCATCGTGCATCAGGTCAATCTCGAATTCCTCGCCCGCGTGGTCATGACCGGTCCGAAGGACGGCGCAACCTGGGCTTTCCCGGATACGGTCTTCGGCACCGATTCGCATACGACAATGATCAACGGCATCGGCGTGCTCGGCTGGGGCGTCGGCGGCATCGAGGCCGAGGCAGCGATGCTCGGCCAGCCGTCGTCGATGCTGATTCCGCAAGTCGTCGGCTTCAAGCTGACCGGCAGGCTGCCCGAGGGCGCCACCGCGACCGACCTCGTGTTGACCGTTACACAGATGCTGCGCAAGCACGGCGTCGTCGGCAAGTTCGTCGAGTTTTTCGGCGATGGGCTACAACATCTGCCGCTCGCCGACCGCGCGACGATCGCGAACATGGCACCCGAATACGGCGCGACCTGCGGCATTTTTCCGATCGACGCCGAGGCGCTGACATACCTGCGCCTGTCGGGCCGCGACGAGGCGCAGATCGCGCTGGTCGAGGCCTACGCGAAGGCCCAGGGCATGTGGCATGACGCGAACACACCGCACGCGGATTTCTCGTCGACCCTCGAATTGAACCTGGCCGAGGTGAAACCGTCCCTTGCCGGACCGAAGCGCCCGCAGGATCGCGTGCTGCTGGGTGACGTTGGCAAGAGCTATCGTGATTCGCTCAGCGCCCTCACCGCCAACCGCAAGCCCAAATCAGCGACGCTCGAGCGCTTCGCCGGGGAAGGCGGCGCGACCGCGGTCGGCCACGACGAGAGCGCACTGGCCGAGGGCCAGCACGTATCGCTCAACGGTTCGGCGTTCAATCTGCGCGATGGCGCGGTGGTCATCGCCGCGATCACGTCGTGCACGAACACGTCGAACCCTGCCGTCATGCTCGGCGCCGGCCTGCTCGCACGCAACGCCGTCAAAAAGGGCCTGAAGGCCGCCCCCTGGGTCAAGACGTCGCTTGGCCCGGGTTCACTCGTCGTCACGGACTACCTCAAGAAAGCCGGCGTCCTGGGCGATCTGGAGAAACTCGGCTTTTTCGTCGTCGGCTACGGCTGCACGACCTGCATTGGCAATTCCGGACCGCTGCCGCCGGAAATCTCCAAGGCGATCGGCGAAGGCGATCTCGTCGCGGCATCGGTACTTTCGGGCAATCGCAACTTCGAGGGCCGCGTCCACCCCGAGGTCAAGATGAACTACCTTGCCTCGCCGCCGCTGGTCGTCGCGTTTGCACTCGCCGGCACGGTCGACATCGACCTGACGACGCAACCGCTCGGCACCGGCAGCGACGGCCAGCCGGTTTATCTCAAGGACATCTGGCCGACGAACAAGGAGATCGGCGACGTCATCGCGCGGACGATCGGTCCCGACCTGTTCAAGCACAACTACGCCGACGTGTTCCGCGGCGACAGCCGCTGGAACCAGATCGAAGCGCCGGAAGGCGGGCGCTATTCCTGGGACGACGCCTCGACCTATATCAAGAACCCGCCATACTTCGACGGCATGCGCATGCAGATCGGCAAGATCACCGACATTCACGGCGCGCGCTGCCTGGGATTGTTCGGCGACTCGATCACGACCGATCACATTTCGCCCGCCGGCGACATCAAGGCGACCTCGCCGGCCGGACAGTTCCTGCAGGCGCACGGCGTGGTCAAGGCGGACTTCAACTCGTATGGCTCGCGCCGCGGCAACGACGACGTCATGGTGCGCGGCACGTTCGCCAACATCCGCATCAAGAACCTGATGTTCGGCGGCGAGGAAGGCGGGAACACGCTGCACTTCACCCTGGGCAAGAGCGGCGATGGCGTGAAGCTGCCGATCTACGACGCCGCGATGATGTATAAAAAGGAAAATGTTCCGCTGATTGTGGTCGCCGGCAAGGAATACGGCACCGGTTCGTCGCGCGACTGGGCGGCCAAGGGCACGATGCTGCTCGGCGTCAAGGCCGTGATCGCCGAAAGCTTCGAACGCATCCACCGCTCGAACCTCGTCGGCATGGGCATCCTGCCGATGCAGTTCGCCGCCGGCCAGAACGCACAGACGCTGGGACTCAAGGGCGACGAAGTGTTCGACATTGCCGGCCTCAACGACGGTGCGGCGCGTGAAGTCGAGATCGTTGCCAAGGGCGCGGACGGCGAGAAGCGCTTCAAGGTCAAGGTGCTGCTGCTGACGCCGAAGGAAACCGAATACTACCGACACGGCGGCATCCTGCCCTATGTATTGCGCCAACTGGCGGCGAGCGCGAAGGCGGCCTGAGATCGGTTCCTGACGGGCATCGCACGTAGGGTGGGCCTTGGTCCACCGCACTTCGCTTCTGCCTCAAAGAGAAAAACGGTGGGCCAAGGCCCACCCTACAGCTCCTGTTTCCACGTCGCGCTGTAGCAGCGCCACTCG
>DASRTK010000251.1:0-8438 GCA_035655975.1 Rudaea sp. | reverse complement strand
GCCGTCGCGATCGCAACCGGCTCCGAAGTCGCGCTGGCAACCGAGGCGCGCAAAGCGCTGGCTGCCGAAGGCATACAATTGCGCGTCGTATCCGTGCCGTCGCTGGAGACCTTCGATGCCCAGTCCGCCGACTATCGCCAGTTCGTGCTGCCGCTTGGCGTCCCGCGCGTCGCGATCGAAGCCGGCGTCAGTGCGCCATGGCATCGCCTCGTCGGCGAGAGCGGGCGTGTGATCGGCATCGACCGCTTCGGCGAATCGGCGCCGGCCGGCAAGCTGTTCGAACTGTTCGGCTTCACCGCCGCGAATGTCGCGCGCACTGTGCGCGACCTGGTGGCGCAAATGGTCACGGGTGGCGCGTGACTCAAGCCCGCATTCGCGCCGTACTCTTCGACATGGATGGCACGCTGGTCGACACGCTGCCGGATATCGCCGCGGCCGTGAACGCCGCGCTCGTCGAACTGAAGCTGCACGCGCTCGATCCTGCGCGTATCGCGACCCTGATCGGCAACGGCCCGAGGATACTGTCGCGACGCGCACTCGATGCGCAGGAATCGCTGACCGCCGATCAGCGCGAACGCCTGGTCGAGCCGCTGCTCGAAGGCTACGCGCGCAACTACGCCGTCCAGGCCGGAACGCTCGGCCGCGTTTTCCCCGGAACGCTCGAGGGCCTGCGCGAATTGTCCGCCGGCGGATACAAGCTCGGAGTTGTCACGAACGCCCTGCAGCATCTGGCCGAGGCCGTACTCTCCCGCTTCGCCATCGCGCCGTTTCTGCAGATCGTGATTGGCGGCGACCGCGTCGTGCTGCACAAACCGCATCCGGAGCCGTTGTGGCAGGCCTGCAATGCACTCGGTGTCGCGCCGCACGAAGCCCTCATGGTCGGCGATTCGATCAACGACGTTGCGGCCGCGCGCGCCGCCGGCTGTGAGGTCGTCTGCCTGCCGCATGGTTACGACCAGGGCCAGCCGGTGGATGAACTCGGCTGCGACGTGCTCGCCGCGCTGACCGCGCTGCCGGCCTGGATCGCCGCGCACGAGCGCCGCGCGCCGGACTCAGTCGCAGCTGCGGCCACCTGATTTCATTCATCTCACCTGGAGGCAGGACCATGGCTTTCATCAGTCTGCGACAACTGCTCGACCACGCCGCCGAGAACGGCTACGGCGTGCCGGCGTTCAACGTCAACAACCTCGAACAAATCCACGCGATCATGCAGGCGGCGCAGGAAACCGACAGCCCGGTGATCCTGCAGGCTTCGGCCGGCGCGCGCAAATACGCCGGCGAACCGTACCTGCGCCACATGGTGCTGGCGGCGGTCGAGGCGAACCCGGACATTCCGCTCGTGCTGCACCAGGACCACGGCGCGTCGCCAGCAGTCTGCCAGCAATCGCTGCGCTCGGGTTTCACCTCGGTAATGATGGACGGCTCGCTGCTCGAGGACCAGAAGACGCCGGCGAGCTACGAATACAATGTGGAAAATACCCACTTTGTCACGCGCATGGCGCATGCCATCGGTGTGTCGGTCGAGGGCGAACTCGGCTGCCTCGGTTCGCTCGAGACGGGCATGGCCGGCGAGGAAGATGGCGTCGGCGCGGAGGGCAAGCTCGATCACGCGATGCTGCTGACCGACCCGTACCAGGCAATGGATTTTGTCGACCAGACGCAGGTCGACGCTCTCGCGATTGCGATCGGCACATCTCACGGCGCCTACAAGTTCACGCGCCAGCCGACCGGCGACATCCTTGCGATGGACCGTATCCAGGCGATTCACGCAAAGATTCCCAACACGCATCTGGTCATGCACGGGTCGAGTTCGGTGCCGCAGGAATGGCTCGCGATCATTCGCGAGTACGGCGGCGACATCAAGGAAACCTACGGCGTACCGGTCGACGAGATCCAGCGTGGCATCCGCAGTGGCGTGCGCAAGGTCAACATCGACACCGACATCCGCCTGGCAATGACGGGCGCGATGCGCAAGACGTTCGCCCAGGATCGCAGCGAATTCGACCCGCGCAAGGCGCTGAAAGCGGCGACCGCCGCGGCAAAGGACATCTGCAAGGCGCGCTTCATTGCTTTTGGATGCGCCGGCTTCGCGTCGAGGATCAGACCGCTGCCGCTGGAAAAGATGGCGGCACGGTATCACTGATCGCCGTGCGTTCGATGGCTCTTCCTTCTCCCGCCGGGAGAAGGTGGCGCGAGGCGCCGGATGAGGGTCGGGAGATTTGTCGAGGTTGGTACAGGACCCGACCCTCACCCCAACCCCTCTCCCGGTGGGAGAGGGGCTAAAGCATGCTGCGAGCACTGATCTTCGACGTCGACGGCACGCTTGCCGATACCGAGCGCGATGGCCATCGCGTCGCGTTCAATCGCGCTTTTGCCGACGCCGGTCTCGACTGGCACTGGGACGTGGCGCGCTACGGCGAGCTGCTGCGCGTTACCGGTGGCCGCGAACGCATCCTGCATTTTATCGACAGCGAGGCTGCGCACATCGCGCCGGGAGAAGAACGCGAAGCGCTCGCGCGTGCGCTGCACGCGCAAAAAACCACGCACTATCTACGCATGGTCGATGAAGGCGCGGTGCGGCTGCGGCCCGGCATCGCGCGCCTGTTGTCCGAGGCTCACGCCGCTGGACTCACGCTTGCAATCGCCACGACGACATCGCGCGCGAATATCGCAGCACTTCTGGCGCACGCGTTGCCGCCGGGCGCGCTCGGCTGGTTCCCCGTCATCGGCGCGGCAGAAGATGCGCCGCGCAAGAAGCCCGACCCGCAGGTTTATGAGTTCGTGCTCGACCAACTGGGGTTCGCGGCGGATGAATGCCTTGCGATCGAAGATTCAGCGGCCGGATTGCAGGCGGCAACCGCGGCGGGCCTGCGCACCGTCGTCACGACCAACGACTACACGCGCGACCAGGATTTTTCCGGCGCGTTGACGGTGTTGAGCGACTTAGGCGAGAACGACGCGCCGGCGCGCGTTCTCGCCGGTGCCAGCGCTGTCAGCGATGTGGTCGATGTTGCGCAACTTCAGGCGTGGCACGCGCGCGGATGATCCAGCGATCGCTGCTGCCCGGCGATCGCGCCACCACAAACGAAAAAGCCCCGGGTGTCGCCACCCGGGGCTCGCATTACGGCATTGCAGGTGACAGTTAGATCAGTTGAACCTGATCGGCCTGCAGGCCCTTCTGACCCTGGATGGCCACGTAGCTAACGCGCTGGCCTTCCTGCAAGGTCTTGAAACCACCACCCTGGATGGCGCGGAAATGGACAAACAAGTCCGGGCCGCTCTCTGGGGTGATGAAGCCAAAACCCTTGGCATCGTTAAACCATTTGACCGTACCGTTCTGACGTTCCGACATTCGAAAACTCCAATTTATATCTAAGTTAACCCGTGCGCAGGACATCTGCGTCGAGACTGGGGTTGCGGGGAGCAGCGAAGTGAAAAGACAGACGTAGCGGATCGTTGGATCTACCGCATCAGGTCACGATTCACGGTGACCCTGGCAAACACAGTGCGCGCACTTTACCTGTAATTCAGCAAGTTAGCCACTGTTCCGTGCGCAAAGTACACATCGGCGGTGTCGGGTAAAGGGCCCGCGAGGCCGGAAATGACCCAAGTAATTGATAACTCGGTGTAAAAAAGTCGCTAAGAGGTTGTCGTCCACAGCCCTGGGCGGTTGCTCTGATGTTCTCAACGGTCCTTTTCGACCACGCCCGCCGACGTCCGACCGGTTATCGGACGATTGCTTCGCAGGCCGATTCGCCTGCCCGAATTCCGAAAAAGTGCCGGCCTATGCGGCATGAAACACGAGATTGACGCTGATCAAGGTCGCGATGAGCATCAGCACGGTCAACGGCAGGCCGACGCGGAGGAAGTCGCGGCCGCGGTAGCCACCGGGACCGGCGACGATCGTCAAAACCGGATTCGCGCTGGCGATGACATAGCTGTTCGACGTCGAGATCGCGACGATCAGCGCGTACACCGCTGGGTTGCCGTTCGATGCGAGCGCGATGTTGATCGCCATCGGCACCATCATGACGGTCGCGCCGACGTTCGAGACGACCTGCGAGAAGAACAGGGCCATGACCGCGATGACGGTTTGCAGTGCCCACTGCGGCCATTGGCCGAGATAGCGCAGGATTTCCTGGGCGAGCCAAGCCGCGGTGCCGGTCGTGTCCATCGCCCAGCCCAGGGGAATCAGGCAGGCGAGGGTGAAGATCGTCTTCCAGTTGATCGCGTTGTAGGCCTCTTCCATTTTCAGCACGCCGACCAGCAGCATGCCGACGGCGCCTGTCAGCATCGCGACCGACAGCTTCAAATCAGTGAACAGCCCAAGGCCCATCGCGAGCGCGAAGAAGAATGTCGCGTGCCAGATCTTGCTGGGCCGTCCTTCTTCCTTTGGGTAGTCGGTCACGACGACGAAGTCGTGGGTCTCGGCAGCGAGCGTGAGGTCGCGCCACAGGCCATGCAGGACCAGGGTGTCGCCGGCGCGAAGTGTCACCTTGCGCACGTCTTCGCGGAAGATTTCGTCGCCGCGATTGACCGCGAGCACGCTGATGCCGAAGCGTTTGCGCAGGCGCAAGTCGGCGACCGCCTGCTTGACGAACTGCGAGTTCGGCGGGATCACCGCTTCGGCGATGCCGGCGCGGGTTGGATTGAACATGTCGCGGAAGTTGCGCAGGCGGGTCTGCGCGCGCAGCAGGTTGAGGTTGGCGAAATCGCCGACCTGCTCGCGCTTGCCGAGCGCGCCCAGGATCGTGCCGACCCAGATCATCGTGTCGGCCGGCGGCGCCAGCCGGACTTCGTCGCCGTTCTTGATCGCCAGGATCAGCGGTGCGCCGCGCAGCGCCTCGGCTTCGGCGATGCTCATGCCGACCAGCGGGCTCTCGGCCGTCACGGTCAGTTCGAATACCTCGCCGTCGATGCCGTAGGTTTCGGCAAAGTAGGTTTCGGTGCGGCCCGGCGTGACGTTCTGGCTTTCTTCGTCGAGCGGCAGCAGCCGGCGCGTGAAAAGCGCGAAGTAGCCCAGGCCTACGAGCAGCAACGGAATGCCCACCGGCGCAATCGCGAACAGCGAGAACGGTTCAATCGTGTGCGCGCCCTGCGGCAAGGTCCGGTTCGCGCTCGCGATCAGGTCGTTGAGCAGGATCAGCGGCGAGTTCGAGATCATCGTGATGTTCGTGCCGGCGAGGATGCAGAACGCCATCGGCATCAACAGGCGGCCCAGTGGCACGCCGGTGCGCGCGCTGACGCGGCTGGCGACCGGCAGGAACAAGGTCGCGAGCGCCTGGCTCTGCATGATCGCGGACAGCGAGCCGACCATCGCGTTGATCAGGACCTGGAGCCGCGTCTCGATGCCGCCGGACAGGCGCAGCAGGAACGACGCCGCCTTGTTCAATACGCCGGTCCGATCGAGGCCCGCGCCCATGATCATGACGCCGAGCAGCGAGATCACGGCGTTGCCGGCGAAGCCGTCGAACAGCTGCTCGACCGGCATCAGGCGCGTGATGCCGATCACGACGATGACCAGCAGCGCGATCAGGTCGGCGCGGATCCACTCGAGCACGAGCATCAGCACGGTGAACGTCACCAGCCCTAGCACGAGCATCATGTCGTGGGTGAGTATCAGGCCGGTGTTCATCGGGGCGACTTTATTGTTATTTACTTATATTGAATATCGGGCGCTGGAGCGGGCGATGGCGAGGTCGTCAGGTTCGGCGTTCATAGACCAGGTCCCATACGCCGTGGCCGAGACGCAAGCCGCGGCGCTCGAAGCGGGTTTCGGTGCGCCACGCCGGCCGCGGCGCGAATTGCGTGCCGTGCAGGTTGCGCCATGCGGGCGCATGATCGAGTACCTCGCGCATTTGTTCCGCATAGTCCGCCCAATCGGTCGCCAAATGCAATACGCCCTTGGGGGCAACGCGCGTCGCCAGCAGTGCGGCGAAGTCAGGCTGGATCAGGCGACGCTTCTGCTGGCGCTGCTTCGGCCATGGATCCGGGAAGTAGATGCGAACGCCGGCGAGGCTTGCCGGTCCGATGCATTGTTCGAGCACGCTGACTGCATCGTGGTTATACAACAGAACATTGTTCACATTGTTTGCAGCCAGCGCATTCATCAGGCGGCCGACGCCCGGGCGGTGCACTTCGATGCCGAGGAAGTCGCAATCCGGTTCATGCAGGCTCGACCACAGCAGCTGCTCGCCATTGCCGAAACCGATCTCGAGGATCAGCGGCGCGGCGCGGCCGAACGCGCCGGTCCATGACGGCGGGCCGTCCTGCGGATCGAGCCCATAACGCGCCCAGTGCTCGACGAACGCGCGCTGCTGCGCCGTCGTCATGCGCCCCTGGCGCAACACGAAGCTGCGGATGTGGCGGTGACGCTCGTCGCCCTCTCCCGCCTGCGCGAGTTGACCGGAATCAGGAATGCCTTGAGACGTCATCGGCGTGCGTCAGCCGACCGTGCCGTCGATCGGACTCGATGCGGACGCATAGCGCTTGCGCGGAATGCGCCCGGCCAGGAAGGCTTCGCGCCCGGCCTCGACGGCCTTGCGCATCGCACTGGCCATCAACACCGGATCGCGGGCGCCGGCAATCGCCGTGTTCATGAGCACGCCGTCGCAGCCGAGTTCCATTGCGATCGCCGCATCCGATGCGGTGCCGACTCCGGCGTCGACCAGCACCGGGACTTTTGCATTTTCCACAATTTCCAGGATATTCCAGCGATTCTGGATGCCGAGGCCCGAGCCGATCGGAGCAGCCAGCGGCATGACCGCGACGCATCCGATTTCCTCGAGGCGCCGCGCGAGGATCGGATCGTCACTGGTGTAGACCATGACATCGAAGCCCTCGGCTACGAGCGTTTCAGCAGCGCGCAGAGTCTGCACGACGTCCGGGAACAGCGTCCTGGGATCGCCGAGGACTTCGAGCTTCACGAGCTTGCGCCCGTCCAGCAGTTCGCGCGCGAGGCGGCACGTGCGCACGGCGTCTTCGGCGTTGTAGCAGCCGGCGGTGTTCGGCAGGATCGTGTAGCGGCTCGGCGGCAGGACGTCGAGCAGGTTCGGCTGGCCGGGATCCTGGCCGATGTTGCTGCGCCGGATTGCCACGGTCACGATTTGCGCGCCGGCGGCTTCCGATGCGCGGCGAGTTTCCTCGAGGTCCTTGAACTTGCCGGTGCCGGTCAGCAGGCGCGAGTGGTATGCGATGCCGGCGATGACGAGCGGGTCGGCGATGGTATGCGCTAGAGTTGGGACGGGCTGGGCGTTCATGGTACTTCTGTAAAGGTGTAGAAAGACTTGCTCACTTGCCGCGCCCGCTGCGCGGGCGGACGCCCTTGCCAAGATCGGGCACCATCTTGGCAGCGCGCAGCCAAGAACCATCCCTGGTGCTCACCCCCAGTCGGCATCCGGCAACTGCTCCTGCGTTGCTCTACCTCCGGCATCCCTGCCGTCGCCATGCCTCCTCGTCGGCTGAATGTGAGATGCCATTACTCGCGCCATCCATGGCGCTCGCCCTACGGGCCAGCTCCGCTGTTCGCGCGCCGCTCCCGGCGCGCGCAGTCATGGCATCTCACATTCAGCCTCCACCTATCGCGTGGACGATCTCGATCCGGTCGCCTTCACCCAGGATGCGTTGCGCGTGCTGGCTCTTGGGTACGATTTCGCGATTGACTTCGACGGCCACCTTGCGCTGTGCGTAGCCTTCGGCATCGAGCAACCCGCCGACGCTGAGGTTTGCCGACACCTCGCGAGGCGCGCCATTGAGAATGATCTTGACCATCGTCCTAGTTTAACCCGTCACCGGTCCGCCGGGTCCGTTCGCTGCCGCCAAAAAAGCAACGCCCGGGATGTCCCGGGCGTACTGTCAGCCATGTAGCGGTCCTTCAGTGGCCGCCTCCGCCACTTTTGTCCTTGTCCTTGTCCTTATCCTTGCTCTTGTCGTTCTTTCCCTGCGGTTGTTGCTGCGGCTGCGGCGGCGGTTGACGCTGCATCTGCGGTTGCGGCGGCGGCGGGCGCTGGACCTGCTGCGGCGGTGGCGGCGGAGCGCGCTGGATCTGCTGCTGTTGCTGCTGCACCTGCTGCTGCTGTTGTTGCACCTGTTGCTGCGGCTGCTTGTGTTCGACGTTGCGCTGGGACTGCACGCTCGACTGCGGCATCGAGGTCACGCGCGCGTCCTGCGGCTGGCCATTGGTCGTGTTCGCGGGCGATTGCGGAACGCGGTACTCGCGTCCGTTTCCCTGCGCGGCCTTGTTCGGCTGCTCGCCATTGCCGTTGTTGACCTTGCGTTCCGGCGTGTAGGCCGGGGCATTGCCCTGGCCGGCATTTGCCGGCGAGCCTTGCGTTACCGCGCTGTTGGTCTGGCGGGCATTGTTGGACGGTTGCGACGACGTCATCGGCTGCTTGTTCTCAGCGTTGGCATTGCCACGCCCGTTCGCCGCGTTGCCGCGC
>DASRTK010000250.1:0-5033 GCA_035655975.1 Rudaea sp. | reverse complement strand
ACGATCTTGACCATGCTGCCGGACTGGATCGCGGCATAGCCGTTGACGCGCAGCACCGACAGGAACGTGTCGTAGATCTCGTCGGGTTTCATCGGCGTGGCCGACACGACCGTGACCTTGCCCTGCACGTTCGGGCCGATGATGAAGTTCTTGCCGGTGATCTCCGACACGGTCGCGATCAGCACCTGAATGTCGGCGTCCTTGAGGTTCAGCGTGTGCGTGCCAGGCGGATTGGCCGACGCCGCCTTCGCCCGGTCGGCGCTGGCAGGCGAATTGCCGCCTGGCTGCGCCAGCGCGGCGGCGGCCGAGACCAGAATGAGAATCGCGAGAAGGCCGGGGCGGATGATCACGTTTATATTTCTCTATAAGTGGAAACTTGGTACTGGTCGAGCTGGGAATCACCAAATATCCGTTCGCGCTGAGCGTAGCTCGCGCAGCGAGCGAAGTCGAAGCGTAGCAGGTGCGGCCCTTCGACTTCGCGCCTTCGGCGCTACGCTCAGGGTGAACGGAATTTTGAACAGCACCATTACCCGATACTTCAACGCAGACTCAGCGTCAGCGTCGCGGGCTTGCCGTCGCGCTGCACCGTGACCTGCACGCTCGAACTGCTCTGCAGCTGTTCCATCAGCGCCTGCGGATTCGTGACGCCGGCCAGGGGCGTGCCGTTGATCGCGGTCACGACGTCGGTCGGCTTGAGGCCGAGCCGCGCCAGCAGCGAAGCGTCGGCGCCGCTGATATCGGCGCCGACGATCCTGCCATCGGCGAACACCGGCTTGAGCTGGCGCGCAACGTCCTCCGGATCGATGCGCGGCGGCGCGCTCGCAGCGGTTGCGGCGGCGGGAGCGGTCGAGCCCGGGACAAACCCCGGCGGAATACTCGACACCGGCGCCGACGCGGCGGCAAGGCGTTGCTGGTTCTTCGCCGGCAACGATGGCGCGTGTTGTTCGGGGCGTGGCAAGGTCAGTGTTTCGGCCACGCCTTCATGATCGAGCACGACATGATCGGCATAGACCTCGGCCAGATGCGCGCCGGCCGCGACATCGGCGCCGATACGGTAGCTGGTTTCGACGCCTTGCTCGTTGGCGATGATCGCCAGCGCGCGATCGTCCTTCGGATCGGCCAGCGCCAAGGTGCCGCGCAGCCCGAGCTTGAGCACGGTTGCCAGCGAAGACGCGGGCGTTGCGCTGGCGATGCCTTGCGGATTGCCGAACAGATGCCACTTGGCGACCGAAACGCTCGCGCTCGCGGGTGCTTGCGCAGCGCTGGCCGCGCCGGGGCCGGTCGCGTCGCCGCGCGGCAGCAGCATCCAGACGATGCGGACGAACAGATACAGACACAGCGCCGCCGCGGCCGCGCATGCGCCAAGCGCAGCGAGTCGCGACAGGCGTTCGTGATCGCCCGAACTCATCGAATTCAGCATGCGGTTCAGGTTACCCCAGCGTCAGCGCTTTGTGCGCGCCAACTCTATCACGGAGGGTGCGACAAGGCCGCAGGGCGAGTCACGGCATGTTGATCGTGCGGACGCGCGGCCTCGTTCGCGTGCGGCACCAAACGGGAGACGGGAGAGGGAACGGAGAAGGGAGAAGGGAGAAGGGGAAGATGAGCGGTCGGAAGCTTTCCCCTCTCCCCGCTCGCGGGGAGGGCCGGGTGAGGGGTGCGTCAGAAAACCTAGCGAGCCAAGGCTGCAATTGCTGCGCGACACTGGCTATGACGTCCGCAAAAAAGAGCGCCCCTCATCTGACCGCTATGGATGGCGGGAACGCCGAAAATGCAGGAGCAATTTTCGGCCGCCTGCGGCACCTTCTCCCCGCACGCGGGGAGAAGGAAAAGATGACTCGCGTCTGCCCGTCACCGCGGATCGCGAGCAGGTCAACGTTTGAACAGGCGCGTCAGGCGGTGAAAGAAGCCTGGCTTTTTGTGCGTGGCGGCAGGCGCGGGCGTCGCGGCCGGCGTTGTTGGCCGCGAACTCTTGTCCGCTTCGCGAGCATGCGCGTTACCGTTCGAGCGCGCAGTGGCATTGGTGGAGGCCGCGCCGCTGTCGTGCGGCTTCATGCCGGCGGACTTGCTGTCGTGACCCACGCCTTCGCGACGCGCCGACCCTCCTCCGCCGCCACGACGGCCGCGGCCGCCCCGGCGTGAGCGGCGCTCGCCTTCGGCCGGCGAAGCGTTTGCCACCGCATCGGTCGCAGGCCGGTCACCGGTCGCTTGCCGTGGTGCGGCCGCGTGCGGCGCCGAACGCGCGCGCTCGGGACGGTTGCGGTCCGGACGCCGATCGGACGTGTGCCGATCCGACGTGTGCCGCGAACGAGGCTTCGGCGGCGGCCGGGTCTCGATGCTGCCGTCGTCTTCCTCGACGAGCGGCGTCGGCGGCGCCGGGCGATGGCGTGGTGGCGGTGCCGCCAGCAGGGCCTGATCGATCGTGCCGACCGGAATCTTCTGGCCGATATAGACCTCGATGTCGGGCAGGCTCTGTGCGTACATGTCGCAGGCGAAACTGATCGCGTCGCCCTCGGCGCCGAGGCGCGCGGTGCGGCCAATCCGGTGCACGTAGTCTTCGGCGTCCTGCGGCAGGTCGTAGTTGTAGACGTGGCTGACGTCGGGAATGTGCAGGCCGCGCGCGGCGACGTCGGTCGCGATCAACACTTCGATTTCGCCGCGCTGGAACTTGCCGAGCAGGCTCTGGCGCTTCTTCTGCGGCACGTCGCCGGACAACATGCCGACGGCGAAGCCCTGGCGCTCGAGCCGGCGCGAGACTTTCTCGGCGGCCACCTTCATGTTGACGAAGATCATGCTGCGCTTGGCGTCGGTGCGCGACAGCAGGCCGATCAGCAGCGGGATCTTCTCCTCGCTGGCCGGGAAATAGATCAGCTGGCGCACGCGGTCGGCGGTGACGAACTCGGTCTCGACCGTGAGCTTCTGCGCCTCGTTCATGTGCTCGTAGGCCAGCTCGAGCACGCGGTGGCTCAAGGTCGCCGAGAACAGCAGGCACTGGCGGCGCGTGCGATCCGGCAGGCGGCGCAGGATGAAGCGCACGTCGGCGATGAAGCCGAGGTCGAACATGCGGTCGGCCTCGTCGATCACCATCATCTCGACCGCACGGAACGAGAACACGTGTTGCTTGAAGTAGTCGAGCAGGCGGCCCGGCGTGGCGATGACGATGTCGACGCCGCCGCGCAGCGTGTCGCGCTGCTTGTCGTAGTCGACGCCACCGTAGATCAGCGCGGACTTCAGGCCCGTGCCCTGGCCGATCGCGCGAAAATCCTTGTCGATCTGGATCGCGAGCTCGCGGGTCGGCGCGATGATCAGCGCGCGCGGATCGGCCGGACCGCGCTCGGTCATGGCCGGTTGCTTGAGCAGGCGGTCGACGACCGCGACGAGGAAGGCGATGGTCTTGCCGGTGCCGGTCTGGGCCTGGCCGGCGACGTCCTTGCCGGCCAGAGCGAGCGGCAGCGTCAGCGCCTGGATCGGCGTGCAGCGCGTGAATCCCGCGGCATGGAGGCCGGCGAGCAAGTACGGATGCAGTTCGAAACTGTCGAAAAAGACGTCGGTGAGAGGTTGTGGATGATCTGACATGTAAGGTTCTGTGCCGCTTCCGGCGGCTGGTGGGGAAAGACGCGCGGGGCGCCTTTTGAGAATACGGTCTCGAAAATGCTGTCCTGAATCGAGCTATCTTGACTCGCGCTGTTTTGGGTCTGTTGTCTTGATCGCGCTGGCTTGATCGTGCTGACCTGATCGTACTGACTTGAATCGGCGTTGCTGCGGCCCAACTTGAATTGGGTCGGCGCTTCGGCTGAAATGGGTTCGGCCGGACGGGCTCGCAAGACCGTGTTCGCGCCGCGCAGCCGCAAGAGTTTAGCGCAAATAGCCCGCGGACGCTTGTGTTTACGTCATTTTCAACCTATATCGACGGTCTGTGCAGTCGTCAAACCCGCGGAGAAGAGCCCAAGTGAACCCGAGCATCGCCCACGTCAGCGACGAGCAATTCGAAGAACAGGTGCTGAAGTCCAGCGAACCGGTGCTGGTCGACTTCTGGGCGGAGTGGTGCGGCCCCTGCAAGATGATCGCGCCGATTCTCGACGACGTGGCGACCAGCTACGCCGGCAAGCTGCGCGTGGCCAAGGTCAACATCGACCATAACCAGAAGACGCCGCGCAACTACAACGTGCGCGGTATCCCGACCCTGATGATCTTCAAGGACGGCAAGGTGCAGGCGACGCAGATCGGCGCGGTCAGCAAGACGCAGCTCACGCAGCTGATCGACAAGACGATTGCCTGAGCGTTGTTCGCGATTTGCGACCTGCCGCACATTCCGGGTCGGTTTCGCGCGCCAGGTCGGTTCACGCGCGTTAGTTGCCTTCGCGCACCGGCTCCCGCGCGAGTGGCGCACGTGACTGCCTCGTGAACGGCAGCCCCGCGTGTTCGGCTGCTTGCTTTGCAAAGCATGTGATAAGTGGTAAGTTAGAAGCGTTCACAGGGGCGATCTGCCCCGCGCGTGCACCCGAAGCTATCCCGAAGGCCACGGCGCCGGCTTGTTAAGCCCGAGCGCGATGCGCGCAACCTTCCTGTACTTGACGAGTACGTCCTGGTTGCCGTCCTGCTTGTCCTCGCCTGCTCCCTGGATTGCGTCCGGACTTCGACCGCTGCGCAGTTGTAGTTGGTTGTTCTTCAATCCCCAAAATCCCTACCCGTCTTTTACGGCGCCCACGAGGTTTGCCCGTGTCCGAAACCGAAAACAAAGAAAACGGCGAAAGCCGCAACCCCGAATCCCGTTCCGATGCGCGCCCCGAGGGACGCCAGCGTCCGCCGCGTCATGCGCAGCAAGGCGGTGACGACAATTCGCCGCCGCAGACTTCCGGCGATGCGCCGCAAGGCGACAACGGCGAACCGCGCTCGAACGACGGCAACAGCGACGGCAGCGGACGCCCCCCGCGCCACGAAGGCGGCGGCGGACGCCGCGAGCGCGGCCAGCGCCCGCAGCGCGGCCAGCGTCATCACCAGCAGGCGCAGCCGCAGCAGGACGACGAGACCTATGA
>DASRTK010000249.1:0-16356 GCA_035655975.1 Rudaea sp. | reverse complement strand
ACCGCGACGGCGGCCTCGCCGCCGTCGCGATAACGAACCTGTTCGACAAGATCCACGCCGACCCGCGCTGGCTGCCGTTCCTGCGAAAGATCGGCAAGGCGCCGGAGCAGCTGGCGAAGATCGAGTTCAAGGTGACGCTGCCGCAGGCGAACGGCGCAACGGCGAGTCGTGGGGCACATCCGTAGCGCCGCCCCATCGCGAGCCGCGCAAAAAATATCGGCTCCATAGCTGCCACTGGCGACTGTCCGGAATGGGTCGAGAGAGGCCCCACACCCGCTTTGGATCCCTGACTATGGAAAGTCGGTTGCCGGCGGAGAAATCCCGATCCGACGGTAAAATCCGGATGCAAAAAAAACGGCCCGCAGTGCTTCTGCGGGCCGTTGTACAAAGCGTCCTTGCCCCTGTGCTCCGTTGGAGTTCGTGCTGCTTGCAGACCTACGACCGGATTGTCCGGATCGGTCGATCTACGCAATCAGTAAATACTTTGCTCAGAAGCGGAATTCCGCGCTCACCGAGACCAGGCTCGGGTCGAGGTTGAGGCCGTTCTTGTTGGCCTTGTAATAGTCGTAGTTCAGACCAAGGCTGAAATTGTTGCTGAAGTCGTAACCGACGCCGCCACCGGCGTAGAACTTGTTGGCCGTGTCGTCGACATAGACGATGGTGTCAGGCGTGGAGAAGTAGCCGCCCTTCAAGTCGCTGTGGAAAATGCCCGTACGGCCGCTCAGGTACCATTCCGGAGTCAGATTGAAGTGACCGTTGACGCCCAGGGTCCAGCCCTTGAGCGACGCCTGTGGGAGGCCGTCTCCGCTGTTTTTCGGACTGAACTTGCCGAGGTCTGTGTAGCCGCCCTCGACGCCGAGCGCGACGCCCGGAGTGAAGGCCCAGCGATAGCCGATATTCCCCATATAGCCGGTGTCGCTGTCGTTGTAGCCTTGATGATCGAGGCTCGACTCACCTATGTTGCCGTTGATGAAAAAGCCGCCAGCGCCGTTATTGTCGGCTGCGTGGGACGGGGCAGATGCGACGGCAAGGCCGGCCGTAGCGAGGGCAATCGCAAACAATGTGCTTTTCATAAACTTCTTCTCCAGCTGTTGATGTCAGGCATGCAGCCGCGCGTGGGGCGCACGGCGGCGAACGCAGAGCGCGGTCGCCTGCACGGTAGACAACAGGTTGGGCAGGATGGTCGCAATTTCAATACCGATGGGTTCATAAAATATTCAGCAAGCCCTTTTTGGCTTGCGGTAACACACAGTCTCAGGCACTCTGCGACGCGCCCGCGCCGCGCTAAGGCCCGGAATTCATCGTTTTCAGGCCAATGGATTTTCCCGCCGGATGTTCCGCCCGCTCGAACTGTTCATCGGTCTGCGCTACACGCGCGCCAAACGCCGCAATCATTTCATTTCGTTCATCTCGCTCGTGTCGATGCTTGGCATCGCCGTCGGCGTGATCGCCTTGATCACCGTGATCTCGGTCATGAACGGCTTCGAGAAGCAATTGCGCGACAGCATCCTGGGTATGTCCGCGCACGCGACGATTTCTGCGGTCGGGGAGGGCATCAGCGATTGGCGCAGCGCCGTGAAAATCGCCGATGAAGATCCGCACGTGCGCGGCGCCGCGCCATTCATTTCGAGTCAGGCGCTGCTTCAAGGCGCGCGGCGCAGCGGCGCCGTCGTTCAGGGAATCCTCCCGGAAGAGGAACCCAAGGTCTCGGACATCGGCAGCAAGATGCTGCGAGGGCGACTCGACGATCTCAAGCCGGGCGCTTTCGGCATGATCCTCGGCAACGAACTGGCGATGCAACTCGGTGTTGCGGTCGGCGACAAGGTCACGGTGTACACGTCGGAGATCAATGTCACGCCGGTCGGCGGCGTCGCGCGTTTCAAGCGCTTCGACGTGGTCGGCATCTTCTCGGTCGGTTTCCAGGAATACGACGAAGGGCTGGCGCTCGTGCACATGGAAGATGCGGAACGGCTGTTCCAGAGTGATGGCCCGAGCGGAATCCGGCTCAAGCTCGACGACATGTTCCAGGCCTGGCCGGTGACGCGCGAGCTTGCCGGCAAGCTCGGCCGGTACTATCGCATCACCACGTGGGAACAGGGCCACGCGAATTTCTTCCGCGCGTTGGCGATGGAAAAAATGGTCATGTTCATCATTCTGTCGCTGATCATCGCGGTCGCCGCGTTCAATCTCGTCTCGTCGCTGGTCATGCTGGTCAACGACAAGCAGTCGGACATTGCGATCCTGCGCACGCTCGGAATTTCTCCCGGCAGCATCACCGGCGTGTTCATGGTCCAGGGCGTGATCGTCGGGACCTTCGGCGTCCTGCTCGGTGTCGTCGGCGGCGTGCTGCTGGCGATCAACATTCCGGCGCTGGCCAAATGGATCGAGCACACGTTCAACGTCGAACTGCTATCGCCGGACGTTTACTACATCAGCGAGGTGCCGTCGGACATGCATTGGAGCGACGTCGGCTGGATCGTCGCGATCGCTTTCGTGTTCTGTCTCATCGCGACGCTGTATCCGGCGCGCCGAGCGGCGAAGACGCAGCCGGCGGAGGCGTTGAGGTATGAGTAGGTGTGGAGCAGGGGCGAGGGACGAGGGGCGAGGGGTCAGGCGGGCCGAGCGCACCGTGTTGGCTCGTACATTTGACCGACGCAAGGTCGAAAGACCGGCGGAAGGGTCATGATGCAACCTTCTGCTTCCCCGCCTTCAGCCGTCGGCCCGCAGCCCTCGGCCGTCGTGCTGCGCGCAAACAACGTCACAAAGACCTACAGCGAAGGCAAACTCCGCACCGAAGTCCTTCGCGGCGTCGATTTCACGCTGGCGCGCGGGGCGACCCTGGCGATCGTCGGCGCATCGGGTGCCGGTAAAAGTACACTTCTGCATATTCTCGGCGGGCTCGACACGCTCAGTTCGGGCGAAGTCGAAGTTGAAGGGCGATCGTTGTCGAAATTGTCCGACCGCGAACGCGGCGTCGTGCGCAACCGTTCGCTCGGGTTTGTCTACCAGTTCCATCACCTGCTGCCGGAATTCACCGCGCTCGAAAACGTTTCGATGCCGTTGTTGATCCGCGGCGATGCAATTGCCGAGGCGCAGCGGCGCGCGGGGGATCTGCTGGAACGGGTCGGGCTGGGGCAGCGTCTTGCGCACAAGCCCGGCGAATTGTCCGGCGGCGAGCGCCAGCGCTGCGCCGTGGCGCGCGCGCTCGTGACTCGCCCGGCGTGCGTTCTCGGCGACGAGCCGACCGGCAATCTGGATGAGAACAATGCGGCCCAGGTCTACGCGCTGATGCTGGAATTGAATCGCGAGATCGGTACGAGCTTCGTGCTGGCTACGCACGACCACAAGCTCGCGCGGCGCATGGATCGTATCGTCGAGTTGCGCCAGGGCGTGTTGCAGGAGGTCGGCGAAGCGTAGGGTTCTTACAGAAGTTTCGATCTCGTGAACCGTAACGTGTGATCCAGGAGCAGTTTGTGAGGCGCCAGCCACGATTGCCCCCATCCGCCTACGGCACCTTCCCCCGCTTCGCAGGGGAAGGGAAAGCGTGCGGCCGTCAGTCTGGAATCCTTCCCCCGCTTGCGGGGGAAGGTGGCGGCAGCCGGAAGGGGGCGTTTCACGCGGAGGCGTAAGCGTTCTGCTGCTTCAAGCGTTCAGTCTTTTGCGTTCCAGGGAGGACAAAAAGGGGATAATGATGACGGGCATGGACGCACCGCAAAGGGACTCGATGGACAAGGGTCGCCGCCAAATGGGCACGCCGACGCCCTCTGCGCAGATCTCGCGAGTGGCCTTTCTGTTTCGCCCGGCCGCTGCGCTTGCGTTGCTGATCGGCGCGGTCGCGGTCCAGGTTCTGACGAAGCTGCCGCCGCTGTGGGTCGACGCGGCGCTCGCAATCGCCGGTCTGGTCCTGATGCTTCGGCGCGGACGGTTGGTCTGGCTCGGTCTGGTGTTGCTCGGCGCCGCGTGGACGATGCTGCGAGCCGACCTTGCCTTGTCGCAGCGGCTGTCGGCGGATCTCGAAGGCCGCGATCTGATCATCACCGGCTCGGTGCGTGGCCTGCCGCGAGTCGCAGACGACGCAACGCGATTCGACTTTGCCGTGCAATCCGCAATCGGGGACAAGTCGCCTGGGGTGACAGGTATCGTGCGCCTATCGTGGCGCGACACGGCCCCGCCGATCGAGCCGTGTTCGATCTGGCGCCTGCACGTCCGCCTAAAGCGGCCACGCGGCATGATCGACCCCGGCGCGTTCGATTTCGAGCGCTACGCGTTGAGCGAAGGCATCACCGCGACCGGCTACGTGCGCGAAGACGCTGGCAACCAGGTGCACGGGGAAGTCCTGCTTTGCGTTGACCGTCTGCGCTCGCATATCACCGAGGGAATTGCCGCGACCCTGGGGCCGGGAACGAGCGCGAACGTTCTGCGTGCATTGGCGTTCGGCGACCAACATGCGATGGACGAACACGAGTGGGCGATTGCGCGCGCGACTGGAATCCCGCATCTGATCGCTATTTCGGGACTGCATATAGCGCTGTTCGCCACCTTCGGCGTGTGGTTCGTGCGCTTGCTGTGGAAGCTCGCTCCGCGTCTGACGCTGCGCTGGCCGGCGCCGCTGATCGAGGCGAGCGCGAGCATCGTGTTCGCATTGTCCTACGCGATGCTTGCCGGTCTGGGACTGCCGACGCGCCGCGCGCTCGTCATGATCGGCGTCCTGCTCGCGGCGACGTTGTTGCGGCGCGCGCGTGCGCCGGTCCACGGACTCGCGTTCGCGGTGATCGCGCTGCTGCTATTCGATCCGTTATGCGTGCTCAGCGCCGGTTTCTGGCTGTCGTTCGTCGGCGTGGCCTGGCTGATGTTCTGTCTTGGCGGCTACGGCGAACGGCGGCGCTGGTGGCGCGAGGTATTCAGCGCGCAGGGTGTTGCCAGTCTCGGCTTGTTGCCGTTGACGATCTGGTTCTTCGGCCAGAGTTCGCTGGTCGGCCCGCTGGCAAACCTGATCGCCGTACCATGGATCTGTTTCGTCGTTCTGCCGGTCGGTGTCGTTGGTGCGCTGGTGCAGCTGGCCCTGCCCGCGATTGGCGCGCCGCTCGTTACGCTCGCCGGATATGCCCTGCAAGGGCTTTGGTGGCTGCTCGAACGCATGGCCGCCTGGCCTGGCGCGTTGTGGTATTTCCCCGAACCGGGACTGTGGGCGTTTGCGCTGGCCTCGATCGGCGCTTTCTGGCTGCTGTTGCCGCGCGGCATGCCGGCGCGCGGACTTGGCCTGGTCTTGTTGCTGCCGCTGCTCGTGCCGATCCGCGGCGAACTGCGCAGCGGCGAATTCGAAGCGCTGATGCTCGACGTCGGCCAGGGACTGGCGATCATCGTGCGCACGCGCGATCACGCGCTGGTCTACGACGCCGGCGCGCGCTTTCCGTCAGGCTTCGACCTGGGCGATGCGAGCGTCGTGCCGGCTTTGCACGCGCTTGGTATTGCGCGCCTGGATCGGCTCATCGTCAGTCACGGCGACAACGACCATGCCGGCGGCGCGGCCTCGGTTCTCGCGGCATTTCCGCAGACACCGGTCGAATCGGGCGAGCCCGAACGCCTGGCGGTTCCGTCCACGCAGTGCCTTGGCGGCGAGTCGTGGGAGTGGAACGCGGTGACATTCCGCATCGTGCATCCGCACGAGCCCCTGTCGACGCGTGCCAACGACCGCTGCTGCGTACTCGAAGTGCGCAACGGCGACAATCGACTGATCCTGACCGGCGATATCACATCGGCGGTCGAAGGCGCGGTCGCCGCCGAGATAGGCACGGATGGCAAGGCCCTGGTCCTGCAGGTGCCGCATCACGGCAGCCGGACATCGTCCAATGAAATGTTCATTGAGGCGTTGCATCCGATGCTTGCGCTGGTATCCGCAGGTTACCGCAACCACTTCAATCATCCGCATCCGGCTGTCGTGGCGCGCTATGCCGCCGCCGGATCGAGCCTGCTGAATACTTCGCAGACCGGATTCGTCGACGTGCGCTTCGGCCCCGGCGGCCCGCCGCGCGTGGTCGAGGAGGGGCGGGTGGATAGACATCCGTATTGGCGGGAATGAGGTGGCGCGAGACTGTGGTGTGAGAAGTGAGGCGTTTGCTGCACGAGTGGGGCTTTCGCCCCGGATACTGCATCCTGCGTCTCATTTCTCCCGTCTCTCGCCTCACGTCCTGCCGCCGCCGCTGGTATGATTCAAGGCTGGGCCTGGCGGTCCGGTTTCGAACTGAATGGGAGTTTTCGCAGGTGCTGGAAATTCTGCTTGCTGGCGGCTGGGCCATGGCGCCCATCCTGCTGTGTTCCGCGGTGGCCGTAGCCATAATTCTGGAACGCTTCTGGTCGTTGCGCCGCTCGACGGTGATTCCGGCCAACCTCGGCGCCGAAGTTCGGGAATGGGCGCGCACGCGCAAGCTCGATCCGGATCATATCGAAGTGTTGCGCAAGAATTCTCCGCTCGGCGAACTGCTCGCCGCAGCGTTGACCGTGCGCAACCGGCCACGCGAAATCATCAAGGAGCGCGTCGAGGACACCGGCCGTCACGTCGTCCACCGGCTCGAGCGCTTTCTCAACACGCTCGGCACGATCGCCCTGATTTCGCCGCTATTGGGCCTGCTCGGCACGGTGTTCGGCCTGATCAGCATGTTTTTTGCCGTCATGGTCAGCGGTGTCGGTGATCCGCTGAAAATGGCCGGCGGCATCGGCGAGGCGCTGGTGTGCACCGCGTCGGGCCTGTGCGTTGCGATCCCGGCCTACTTTTTCCACCGTTATTTCCGCGGTCTTGTCGGCGACTATGTCATCAGCATGGAGCAGCAGGTCATCTTGCTGATGGATGAACTGACGGCGCAAAGCGAAGCGCCCGTTGCCGCGCCACCGCCACCACCGGTGCGTGTCACGCGCGCACGCCAGGCTCCGGCTGCGGTCGAGTGACATGCGCATAGGCGCGGCCCGCCAGGACGACTTCGAGATCAACGTGATCTCGCTGATCGACGTCATGCTGACTTTGCTGATGTTCTTCGTCATGACGACGACATTCGTCCAGCATTCGGCGATGAAGGTTGCGCTGCCGGAGTCGTCGGAAACGCAGCAGGACACCCAACGCACCGCCCTCGTCGTGATGGTCGACAGCAACAGCCGCTACTACGTCGACAACAACGAGGTGCTGAATCCGTCGCTCGACACATTGAAGGAGGCGATCGGCCGCGTCGCCGGCGACGACCGCGAGCGCACCGTGATCCTGCGCGCGGACGCGATGACGCCCCACCAGGCCGTGGTCACCGCGATGGACGCGCTCGGCCAGCTCGGCTTCACGCATCTGTCGATTGCAACGACGCAGGCGAAGGATCGCCCGCATCAATGAAATACCGACATCGCGCGCAGCGCGATTATCACTCCCCCTCTCCCGCCTGCGAGAGAGGGCAGGGGGTGAGGGGCACTACAGCAGGCATTACGACGTGAGCGATCGCGCGTGAGTACAGGCTCCGAGGGCGCTGCGGGAACTGCCGCCTCCGCGACCTACCGGCGCTTGCTCGGCTATTCGGCGCGCTACTGGCCTGTAGCGGTCATTGCAGCGATCGGCATGTTGTTCGACGCTGGCTGCGGCTCGGCGTTCACGCTGGTGATCAAGCCGACGCTCGACGACCTGTTCGTCGCGAAGGACCCGACGATGATTTTCTGGATGCCGATCATCATCGTCGGCCTGTTTCTGGTCCGCGGCGCTGCCAGCTATGTCGCCGACTACGGCATGGCCTACATTGCGCGCGGTGTGGTGCAGACGTTGCGCGCCGAGGTGTTCGACAAGTACCTGCGCTTGCCGACGGCATTTTTCAGCAGCGAACCGCCGAGCCACCAGATTGCGCGCATGACCTACACGGTCGAGCAGGTTGCCAATGCGAGCACCGATGCGCTGAAGATCGCGGTGCTCGACGGGCTCATGGTGATCGGCCAGGTCAGCGTGATGTTGTACAACAGCGCGCGCCTGAGTCTGGCGCTGTTCGTGCTCGCACCGTTGATAGCGGGCGTGGTTTATGCGGTCGGGCGCCGCTACCGGCGCATCAGCCAGAGCATCCAGAATTCGGTCAGCTCGGTCACGGGCATCGTCGACGAAATCGTGAACGGTCAGCGTGAGGTCAAGATCTACGGTGGCCAGGAGTATGAACGCAGCCGTTTCGGCGACGCGAACACGGCGATCCGCCGCCTGAACCTCAAGGTCGCTGCGACCAATGCGCTCGCGACCGCGCTGGTGCAACTTGCGGCCGCTTGCGCGCTCGCCATGGTGATCTTCCTCGCCACGCGTCCCGGCACGCTAAGCCACATGAGCCCCGGCACATTCATGTCATTGATCACGGCGATGCTGGTCATGCTGCCGTCGTTCAAGCGCCTGACGACCGTGCAGGCAAACCTGCAACGCGGTGTCGTCGCCGCGCGCGACCTGTTCGGAATCATCGACGCGGACGACGAACGCGACAGCGGTCGCGAGCGCATCGCGCGCAGCCGCGGCGAGATCGAATTGCGCGATGTCGAGTTCACCTATCCAAATGCGGCCGAGCCGGCATTGCGCTCGATCAACCTGCATTGCCAGCCCGGCAGCGTGACCGCGCTCGTCGGCCGCTCCGGCAGCGGCAAGTCGAGCATTGCGGGGCTGATTCCACGTTTCTACGACCCGCAGGCCGGCAGCCTGCGGCTCGACGGCCGGGAACTGGGCGAGTACACGATCGCCAGCTTGCGCGAACAGATCGCGCTGGTCGGCCAGCAGGTCGTGCTGTTCGACGACACGATTGCGCGCAACATTGCCTACGGGGCGCTGCAGCGCGCGTCCGAAGCGGATATCGTGGCGGCAGCGGAAGCGGCCAATGCCATGGAATTCGTGCGCCGGCTGCCCGATGGGTTGAACAGCCGCATCGGCGGCGGCGGCGCCCTGCTGTCCGGTGGACAGCGCCAGCGTATCGCGATCGCGCGCGCAATCCTGAAGGACGCGCCGATCCTGATCCTCGACGAGGCAACCAGCGCGCTCGATAGCGAAAGCGAGAACCTGATCCAGCAGGCGCTCAAGCGGCTGATGCGCGATCGCACCGTGCTCGTGATCGCGCACCGTCTGTCGACGATCGAGCATGCCGACCAGATTGCCGTTCTCGAGGAAGGCCGCATCGTCGAACTCGGCACGCACGCGGAGCTGATCGGCCGCGACAGCTACTACGCGGCGCTGCATCGACTGCAGTTTCGCGACAACGGTCACTAGGTGCGTACTCGATGTCCGGCGACGTGGTACTGACCAGCACACTGACCTGTCCGCACTGCGGCTTGAAGTCGATCGAGACGATGCCGGTCAACGCGTGCATCTGGTTTCACGACTGCCCGGGCTGCGGCGCCCTGCTGCGGCCGCTTCCGGGACATTGCTGTGTTTTCTGTTCGTACGGATCGGTGCCTTGTCCGCCGGTCCAGATGGGAACGGATTGCTGCCGACCGACAGGCTGATGTTCAACGAGAGCGAACTGCAGCAGGTCTGGTACGGTGGCCGCAAGGTTCCATGGCTGCTGCGAGGGCTGGCGGCGTTGTACGCGCCGGTCGCAGGCCTGCGACGCGGTCTCTATTCCGCGGGCCTGCTTCCGCGCTCGCGACTTCCCGTACCGGTCATCGTCGTCGGCAACATCAGCGTCGGCGGCACCGGCAAGACCCCGTTGGCGATTGCCCTGATCGAGGCGCTGCGCGCACGCGGTTTCAATCCGGGCGTCATCAGCCGAGGCTATGGTGGCAGCGCGACAAGGCCGCTGCTCGTCGATGCCAACAGCGATCCGCGCATTGCGGGCGACGAAGCGTGCCTGATCGCGCAGGCCACGCGCGCGCCGGTTGCGGTCGGGCGCGATCGCGGGTCTGCTGGGCGCATGTTGCTGGAAACGTCGCGCTGCGACGTCCTGATCGCGGACGATGGATTGCAGCATTATAAACTGTGCCGCGATGTGGAAATTTGCGTCATCGACGGCGACCGCCGGTTTGGAAACGGCCGGCTGCTGCCGGCCGGGCCGTTGCGCGAGCCGGCCAGCCGCGCTGGCGTGTACGCTTTCCGTGTCTGCAACGGCGGTGTCGCGCAGGCGGGCGAGGTTGCGATGACGCTGCACGTCGACGTCGCTGTCGCGCTAAGCGGGCCGCCGCAGCAACGCGAACTCGTCGACTGGCTGGGCCAGCGCGTCCACGCCGTCGCCGGCATCGGCAATCCTGCAAGGTTTTTCGCCGGCTTGCGCGCCGCTGGTCTCGACGTCATCGAGCACGCTTTCGCCGATCACTTCGCCTATGCGCCGGCGGATCTGAAATTCGGCGACGATCTGCCGGTGTTGATGACGGAAAAAGATGCGGTCAAATGCGTTGCGTTTGCCGACGCGCGTTGCTGGCGCGTGCCGGTGCGGGCTGAACTGCCTGGCGATTTCTTCGACGCGGTCGCTGCGCGCGCGCGCCAGGTATCCTGAAGGCCGCTACGCAGCCGGCTTTTCGGCAGCCTCGAGACGTTCCTTCGCGTCGGCCTTGAACAGCATTGCCAGCACCGGTGGCGTTACGACCGACGTCAGCAGCGACATCGCGACGATCAACGCATAGGTGTGCGGCGAGAACACCCCGGAGGCCAGGCCAAGTGCCGCTATCACCACGCCAACCTCGCCGCGCGGAACCATGCCTACGCCGACGATCAGTGCACCGCGCTTGCCGAGCGACAGCGCTCCGACGAATCCGCCGACGAGCTTGGAGACGATAGCTATCGCCGTGATCAGCGCCAGAGTCAGCAGCGTGCTCGCGTCGGCCAGTTGCGCGAGTTCGACCTTGCTGCCGGTCATGACGAAAAAAAACGGCGTCAGGAATGCGAGCAAGGGCTGGGTCTGGTGCTCGATCGTTTCGCGCTGCTTCGTTTCCGAGGCGATCATGCCGGCGAGGAATGCTCCGATGATCGCGGCGAGCCCGAATTGCGTCGACAGGAACGCAAGGCCGAGGCACAGCGCGAGGGCGAGCGTCAGCGGCGACAACGGATTGATCGGCGCTTCGAGCCAGTGCGATTGGCTCTTCATGACCTTCGTGCCGAGAAAGACGATCACGGCGATGAAACCGACCGATTCGGCCAGGACCAGGGCGATCTGGCCAAGATGCAGGGATTCGCCGCTCTGCAGCGCAGTCACGATGCCGAGCAACAGCATCGCGAGCACATCGTCGATCACGGCGGCGCCGAGAATGACCCGGCTCTCCTGACGTTGCAGCACGCCGAGCTCCTGCAACACACGCGCCGTGATTCCGGCTGAAGTGGCGACGAAGGCGGCGGCGACGAACATGGACTGTGCCCATTCGAATCCGGAGCCGTGCGCCCACAGCGAACCGAGTGCGAAGGGCACGACGACACCGAGCACGCCGACGAAGAAGGCGCTGCGGCCGACTCGCTTCATCTCCTCGAGTTTGGTTTCCAGGCCGACCGAGAACAGCAGCAGCACCACGCCAATTTCAGCCAGCAGGTCGAGCGCCTCGCTCGAATGCACCCAGCCGAGCGCCGACGGGCCGAGCACGCAACCCGCCGCGATTTCGCCGACGACACCCGGAAGCTTCAGCCGCTGTGCGATCTCCGCGCCTATCTGGGCCGCGACGAAGATGACGAACAGGCCGAGCAGGATTCCGCCACCGTGATCCATGCGATTCCCCGAAGCATTGCGTTTTGCGGGCGTTCACCGGATGCTACACGAGACGGCGCATCCAGGTATCGCGTCCGCAAGGAGATTGGAGCATGTCCGGATCCGAACGCGGCGATCGCGAACCGATGTCCAACGTCGACACGGCCTGGTTGCGCATGGAGAGCCCGACCAACCTGATGATGATCACCGGCGTGTGGATGCTCGGCGGCAAGCTGCCGCTGAAAAAGCTCAAGCAGGTCATCGTTTCACGCTTCCTCGCCTACCGGCGTTTCCGCCAGAAGGCCGTGGACGACGGTTCGGCCGCGTTCTGGCAGACCGATGCCGGTTTCGATATCGACTGGCATGTGCGCAGCGCAACGCTGCCCGGCAAGCGCGACAAGGCTGCGCTCGAAACGTTCGTCAGCAAGCTGGCATCGACGCCGCTCGATCACGCCCGGCCGTTGTGGCAGTTTCACCTCGTCGAAAATTACACCGGCGGCTGCGCGGTGATCCAGCGCATCCATCATTGCTACGCGGACGGCATCGCACTGATGCAGGTCGTGCTGTCGCTGACCGACGCGGCGACGAAACCGTCGCAGCGGACCGAGTTGACCAAGGCGTGGAAGCCGCACGACCAGGGCAGCGTGTTCGAGCGGCTCGTGCAGCCGGCGCGCGCAGGCCTTGGCAAGGCGCTGCAGTTCGGTGGCAAGGCGCTCAAGAAGGGCGGGGAAGTGCTTCGCGATCCCGCACTGGTTGCGACGATCGCCAGGGAGAGCGGCGAGATCACGCGCGAACTCGCTGTCGCGCTGAGCCTGGCCGACGATCCGCCTACGGCATTCAAGGGCGCGCTCGGCGGCACCAAGCGTTGCGCCTGGGCCGAGCCGTTGCCGCTCGAGGAAGTCAAGACGATCGGCAAGGTGCTCGGTTGCACGGTCAACGACGTGCTGCTCGCGTGCGCTAGCGGCGCGCTGCGCAATTATCTGCGCTCGATCGGCGAAAACGTCGATGGACTGACGATCCGCGCGACCGTGCCGGTCAACCTGCGTCCGCTCGAACACGCGAAGAAACTCGGCAATCACTTCGGCCTGGTTTTCCTCGATCTGCCGATCGGCGAGGCCAACCCGCTGCGGCGCCTCGAACGGGTTGCGACGTCGATGCGCGAGTTGAAGCGTTCTCGCCAGGCCGTGCTGACGTTCGGCCTGCTGGCAGCGGTCGGCATGGCCCCGGCGTCGATTCAGCGTCTGGCCCTCGAGCATTTCAGTCGCAAGGCGACCGCGGTCGCGACCAACGTGCCGGGTCCGCAAATGCCGTTGTACTTCGGCGGCTGCGAGGTGCGCGAGATGATGTTCTGGGTGCCGCAGAACGGCACGATCGGCATGGGTCTGTCGATCCTCAGCTACAACGGCCGCGTGCATTTCGGCATCATCGTCGATTCGCTGCTCGTGCCGGATCCGGATCCGCTGGCGCAACGCTTCGCGCGCGAAGTCGACAAGCTGACGCTGATCGCACTGATGGAGGATTGGGAAAGCGACATCCGTGCGGGCGATGCCGAGGCGACGTTGCGGCACTACGCTTAGAACCGTGGGCCGAAACCATAGAGCAGACGCGCCGCCCCGGCCCTTGATTTCCGGCTGCCGGCTACCGCTCTCGAACGACCGCGCACCCGTGTTACCATTCATTCCATCTTCGTTTGGCCATCCAAACCGCGAGGCATGATGCAGATCCAGAGCAAACTTCCCAAGGTCGGCACGACGATCTTCAGCGTCATGTCGCAGCTCGCGATCGAGCACAAGGCGGTCAACCTCGGTCAGGGCTTTCCGGATTTCGACGGTCCACAATCGTTGCGCGACGCGCTCGACGCGGCAATGAATGCGGCCCGGAACCAGTACGCGCCGATGACCGGCATCGCCCAGTTGCGCGAGCAGATCGCGCTGAAGTCAGAGAAGCTCTACGCCTGCCGCGTCAACGCGAACACCGAAGTCACGGTGACCAGCGGCGCGACCGAGGCGCTGTTCGCGGCGATCGCGGCCTGCGTGCGCGGCGGCGACGAGGTCATCGTCCTGGATCCGTGCTACGACAGCTACGAGCCGGCGATCGAGCTTTCCGGCGGCCGCGCGATCCACATTCCGCTGCGCCTGCCGGACTTCTCGGTCGACTGGCAGCGTGTCAGGGATGCCATCACGTCGAAGACGCGCATGATCCTGGTCAACTCGCCGCACAATCCGTCCGGCGCGGTATTTTCACCGGCCGACCTCGACGCGCTCGCGGAGATCACGCGCGGCTCGGAAATCCTGGTCCTTTCCGACGAGGTGTACGAGCACATCGTGTTCGATGGGCTCGCGCACCAGAGCGTATTGCGGCATGCGGAACTCGCTGCGCGCAGCTTCGTCGTGTCTTCTTTCGGCAAGACCTACCACTGCACCGGCTGGAAGGTCGGCTACTGCATCGCGCCGGCAGCCCTCAGTGCAGAATTCCGCAAGGTTCATCAGTACCTGACGTTCTGTACGTTCCAGCCGGCGCAATGGGCATTCGCCGAGGTGCTCGAGCGCGATCCGCAGCATTACCTGGACCTGCCGCGGTTCTACCAGGCCAAGCGCGACCGTTTCCGCACGCTGCTGGCTGCGTCGAAATTCAAGCTGCAGCCGGTCAGCGGCGCGTACTTCCAACTCGTCGACTACTCGGCGATCAGCGACAAGGACGACCTGACCTTCTGCGAATGGCTGATCCGCGAGGCCGGCGTCGCGGCGATTCCGGTTTCGGCCTTCTACGAGACGCCGCCGAACTCGCGCCTGATCCGCTTCTGCTTCGCGAAGAACGACGACACGCTGGTCGCGGCCGCGGAACGCCTATGCCTGCTCTGAGCGATCTGCGCGTATCGCTGGTCCAGGGCGCGACGCGCTGGCACGATCCGGCTGCCAATCGCGAATACTACGGCGCGCTGATCGCGCCGTTGAAAGGGCAGAGCGACCTGATCGTGCTGCCCGAAACCTTTACCAGCGGTTTCTCGAACGAGGCGATCCATCACGCCGAGACGATGGACGGGCAGAGCGTCGCGTGGCTGCGCGAGCAGTCGCGGCGGCTCGACGCCGCGATCACCGGCAGCGTGCAACTGCGCGTCGGTGAAGGCAGCGAGGCGCGCGTCTACAACCGCCTGTTGTTCGTGACGCCGGACGGCGAAGTGCGGCACTACGACAAGCGTCACCTGTTTCGCTATGCCCGCGAGCACGAGCGTTATGCCGCCGGCGGTGAACGTATCATCGTCGAGTGGCGCGGCTGGCGCGTCTGCCCGCTGGTCTGCTATGACTTGCGCTTCCCGGTATTCATCCGCAACCGCTACGATCGCGCAGCCGCGCGCTTCGACTATGACCTGGTGATCTTCGTCGCCAATTGGCCGTCAGCGCGACGATACGCATGGAGCACGTTGTTGCGCGCGCGCGCGATCGAAAACCTCAGCTATTGCGCCGGCGTGAACCGGGTCGACGTCGACGGCAACGACCTTGCCTACTCGGGCGATAGCGTTGTCCTGGATTTTCTCGGCCAGCCGCTGGCCGAACTCGGCGCACAGGAACAAACGGTCACGGTATGCCTGGGCTCCGCGGCGCTCGCGGCACACCGCGAGCGCTTTCCCGCATGGATGGACGCGGACGATTTTGCGCTGACGACGCTCTAAATGGCGCGCGCCGGTGAACGGCTGCGCTCGCGGTTCACGCGGCCCGTGATTGGGTCGTCTGTGGCTGGGCTGTTCCGGACTTGGCCGTTCCCGACTTGCTCGTCACGAATTTGAACGCCGGTGAGTTGTTGCGCCGCCGGGCGACTTCCAGTTCATGCCAGAGGACGAAGTTCTGCGCCGCGCGCAGGGTCGGGTGTGCGCCACCGAGCATATTGTCGCCGTCGGCGCTAAGTACGTCGTAGCTCGTGTCCCAGGTCATTCCACTCGCGTCGACGCTGTCCACGCGCTCGATCGTATAGCCAAGCATCACGGTTTCGGTGGTTCTCACACTCTGCATCGTTGTTCTCCTTGCCGTATGCGGCGAGTCTACGTTCCGCAAGTGTCCGTCAGGTTAATCGTGTGTTGCCGTCGTGTTAACCGGCGAGGCTGCTTTTGCGCGCGCTGTCGGTGCGTGCGAAATGGCACGATTTCTGCGTGGAACCAATCGGATACGTCGTGGTCCCGTTCGTGCAACTGACGTTCGCCAGACCTGGTCAAATGCGGCATTGTGTACGAATATACGTTGTCGTCAGATGGTCTTTTATAGCTATGAGGTAGTGGCCGGCAATGCAGTTCGTCGATTGCGGCACCCGAAGTTGCTTTCGATCCGTCCGGAGCGTCGGGGTGCAGCTTCTGGTAACGCCTGCGGCAATCGATAGGTCCGGTCCCGCCGCGAGCTTCGTTCAGACGCGAGCGATCCTGTTCGGATTTGCGCCCTTTTTCCGTTTCACTGTTTGTTGACGACGCTGCGGATGAACAGGAAAGCCGGGGAATAGTGCCACCGGCGAGTCTGGTGCGGAGGCCGGCCACAAGCGACTGTGCCGCCGCGTCGCAGTTGGCGTAATATTGGGCTGGCGCGGTTGGTAAAACGCTGGCTGTATTCATTCCGGCGCAAAACTTTTGATTCGGGGAGACAACTCAATGAAGAAGTTCGTTTTGGCAGTAGCAATGGCGGTGGCCGCATTCGTGGTTGCCGATGGTGCCTTGGCGGCTGGCGGC
>DASRTK010000248.1:0-10831 GCA_035655975.1 Rudaea sp. | reverse complement strand
CCTCGCCCGCGTTGAGCTTTGAACCCTGTGTGGGCGGTGAGATACTCGATTGTGCTTGTTGGGCAATGGCACGTACCAGAGCACCAATCAGCCGACTTCCGTCGCGGGCTTGAGTAGCGGAGTGGTTGCGCTCACAGCCGGTGGGCAGCATGCGTGTGCGGCACTGGCTGGGGGAGCGGTGAAATGCTGGGGAGACGACACATATGGCCAGTTGGGCGTCGGCAGATACTTGTACGCAAGCACCCCGCAGCTGGTCGTTCACGGCGACGATCTTTTCCAGAACGGCTTTGACTGATTGAATGTCGCCCGCCAGCCATTCGAGCCTTGGCGTCAGCAAGGTCGGCAATTTTCGCTGCTGGAAAGCCGATGATCCCCCGGTTGTAAACGCCGTTCACCGACCACGCGTTGCAACACGCCAGGCTTACCAAGCAGAAGGCCAAACCGGTTACAGCAACCGGTGCCGGCGCCGGCATGGATGAAACGTAAATCGCCTCGGGGTCAGACTGAGAAAAGCCCGGCTGCAACCAGCGATCCACATTGGCGGGAAAGCAGCTGCCTCACTCTCGCCCCCTGGTTTGCGCGATCTCAGAAACTTTGAATCCAACGAACTTGCTTGCCTGGAGTGTTCCAACCGTAGATCAAGCCTCATGCACACAAATATCACGCCAAGCATTCCCGATGCCATTCCGGGGGCACACCATTCAACTCTCCACTTTCCGCCTGGCGGCAGCCTCCGCGCGAAAGTCACGGAGCTCGCGCAACACGGTTTCAATGTTTACTTCGTTCTTCAGGTTCACGCGAAAGTCCGTATCGGCCCGCGCCCGGTCCATCTTTGCTTCGCGGTTTTGACTCATTACGATGAGCGGACCCTGCAGGGCGACGAGGATGGCCAAGGCAAGATTGAAGAATTGATAGGGGTAAGGGTCCGGTGGCGCGTTCGCCATCAGGTTGCTGTTCACGAGGCACCAGGCCGCCGTGATCAGGATTATCAACAGAATGAATTTCCAGCTGCCGTTCAGCTCGGCGACGACATCCGCAAGCCGGTCGCTCCACGTCATGCTTCGGGCGAATTCTTCATCGACGTTGGTCGCGGCACGCGTGGACAGCAACGCGTTGGTTCGTCGCACATACCCGCTTACCGCGCGAAGCAGCGCAATGGCTGCATGCGGACGAATCTCGAAATACTTCTCGAGACTTTCGTGTTCCAGTTCCAACAAAACGGCATCGGTAGCGGCGATCGCACTTGCGCTGCGCGGCTTGTCATCAAACAGAGACAACTCCCCGAAGAATTCACCCAGGCCGACGTTTCTCAGCAGGATGGCTCCTTCCGCATCCCCGGGCAGGTGAATGTCCACGCGCCCTCTTTCGATGATGTACATCGTGCGCCCCGAATCACCCTGGGCGAAGATCGCCTGTCCGGCCTTGAACGCCCGCGTATGCATCGAATGCGAAAGTGCCACAAGGTCGTCGTTCGAGAATCCGTCGAACAGAGGGACCGCGCGCAACAGTTGGGTTGAATTCACGACCAGTTCCTTCGTATAGGTGAGAACCTCACCAGCGCACGATGCACCTATTGGCGCAAAGTCCAGGGAGCACAATTCGATGGACAGCTCGGCGAGGCAGCATTGGTGACAGGTATATTCTTGATCGATGCTTGAATCACATTCAGGTAGTACGCGCAACCGGGCGCCACGGTGCAATAACCAGCCTGAGGCGTATTACCGACTTTGGTGGACAGTCCAGAGGCAGACGAAATACCCACTGCACAGTTCGGTGTTCGAGTTTGGTTATGGCCGGCAGCAACGCAGCATCTAGTCGAAAACATACTACTGCAGCGACAAAAACAGTTTCTTACAGATCAAACCCATTGCTGAAAATCGTCTCGCCAAGATTGACCAGTTGCGGTGTTTCCGCACTCAAGTATCGGCCGTCGCCGAGTTGGCCGTTGAAATCGCTGCCCCAGCACTTGATCGAACTGCTGCCCAGCAGTGCACACGTGTGCGAAGTGCCCGCCGCCAGCGCGACGATTCCATTGTCCAGGCCCTTGACGGCAGCCGGAAGCAATCTACGGCCTCCCACGGTGCCGATTCCGAGTTCAGCGTTGATGTTGGAGCCCCAGCACTTGGCGACGCCCGCATCCACCGCGCAAGTATGGGAACCACCAGCGGCGATCAGCGTGGCGTTGCTCAGTCCAGGCACTGAAACCGGCTCGACGCTCGGGATTCCGGAGCTGTCGTTGTTGCCCAACTGTCCCTGGGAATTTTCGCCCCAGCAACGTACGACACCATTTTGCAGCGCGCACAAATGCGCGTGACCTGCCGCCAGCGCGGTGACGCCGGATGCCAGTCCGGTCGGGCCGACCGGCGTCGTGCTGCCGGACGCGTACATCGTGTTGCCGACTCTCTGACCCCAGCACAACACTCCAGTGTTGACCGTGGCACAGGAGGTTCCGGCCGTCACGACGACATCGGTGGCGCCGCTGATACCGGTGACGGCGACAGGAACCGGGCTGTACGCGCCGCTGCCCGTCGCCACTGATGCGTTGCCCAATTCGCCATAGGTGTTTTCACCCCAGCACTGAACGCCGCCTGATACGACCGCGCATACATGGCCGCCGAACGACGCCGCTCCGCCTGAGCTCACAATCGGAATCTGGCCACCGGAGGCGGCGATTTTCGACACATTTGTCGCCAAGCCGCTGACTTGGACGGGGGTTTTCTGCGAGGCCTGGCTGTTGTTGCCGAGAACCCCGCCGGAGCCTCCGCCCCAACACTTGGCAGCGTTCGCAACGATTGCACAGTTGAAGTTCCCACCAGCTGCGATTTGGCTAACGCTCATGTCCAGTGCACTGACGCCGAGCGCAATACTGCGGTCGACATTCAGTCCGTCGCCGAGTTGACCGCTGTTGTTGGAGCCCCAGCATTGCGCGCCACCATTGACTACCGCGCAGCCATGCCAGTTGTCAGTTCCGGAAGCAATCGCGGTAATGTTCGAAGAAGGACCCACGACAGTTTGCGGCGCGGGATTGAACACCGGCGCGTCGCTTTTACCCAATTGCCCCGCCTCGTTGTCGCCCCAGCAATACGTCCTTGCTACCCCGGAAGTCACGATGACGGCGCAGGTGTGCTGGCCGCCAGTTGCGATACTCGTCACCTGGTTCGAGGCCGTCAATGCCGGGAAAAACGCGGCATTGACCGGGACGGGACTGGATGCCGCCGTCCCGTTGCCGAGTTCGCCGAAACCGTTGGAGCCCCAGCACTTGACCGGATGAACGGCGTCGTTGTTGACCAATGCGCAGCTGTGATTGGAACTGGCGGCAATGGCGACGACGCCGGTTTGGAGACCTTGCACGGCAACCGGTGTCTGGCTGTAGCTGAACAAGCCGACCGGCACGCTGTTGCTACCCAGCTCGCCGGCGTAATTGCTGCCCCAGCAATAGGCTGCCCCGTTCACGACAGCGCAGCTATGGTCGTCCCCGGTCGCGATGTCGGTGACGCCCGAACCCAGGCTGCTGACCTGGCCGGCTGTGTCGTCGTAACTGGTCGCCGGAATCGTATCGCGCCCCAGTTGACCGTGCGAATTGTCGCCCCAGCACTCGGCGATGTTGCCGACAACGGCGCAGACATGCCCTGAAAATCCCTCGGAGGGAAATCCGGTCGTGCCTACGACGATCTTCTTGACGTTCGTTTCCAGACCGATGACGGCGACCGGGGTACTGCTGTAGTCGCCATAGTCGCCCGATGCCACCGTGCTGTTGCCGAGCTGGCCGAAGTAGTTGTCTCCCCAGCAAATTGCGCCTTGGTTAACGATCGCGCAAGTGTTCAGCCCACCGGCGGAAACATCGGTCACGCCGGAAGTCGCGCCGGGTACGCTCACTGGACCGGAACCGCCGCTGGCACCGTTTGGCCCGGTCGAACCGTAGTCGCCGTAGCCCCAGCATTTTGCCGCGCCGTTGATCAGCGCGCAGAAGTGCTCCGAGCCCACAGTTACTTTCGAGACCCCTCCAAGCTCGGGAAGGATCACCGGCGAACTGCTCAGATAAAAGTAGCTGTAAAGCATCCCGTTGAAAGCGGCTTCAGCGAGTATGTTGGCACCCCAGCACTGCACGGCGCCATTGACCACGGCGCACGTCGTGTAGGCGCCCGCACCAATCTGCTGTGCGCCAAGCAGCGGGATGGATGCGCTGCTAGCCTGACCGGTCAATAAGCACAACATGCCGGCGACCCGGCCCAATTTGGATGCAATTTTAGAGCGCATGATCTTCACCCCGAACGTCCATTTTTCAAGTCCTGCGCCCGGCACCACGATTGTCGGCGACCTGAGTGACAGGCGCTAGACCGACGACCTGCCGGAATTTCGCGCGATCGCGCAATGGTTGTTCACCTCCATGGCGCGCGTGGGAAACACCCGCGGCGCCCGGCCGCCGTCTTTTGCGGCCGGCTGTGCGGGAACCGCCTGGCTAGTCGCACTGCCTGCCGACAAGCCCGAACACCGGCTGCAAGTCACGCTGGCCGGAACCGTAACCAGTGACCGAAGAATTCCAGGCGACGTGCGCATGCAATGAATCGGTGAAGGTGAATGTTGCCGTTCCCCATGCCGGCAGATAGCTCAGCTTGGTATGGTCGAACAGTGGCGGAAACTGCGCGCCGGCTCCGCTGATCAGGTACAGCGTGGCCTCGACCGAGTTGCCGCTGCCGATCGTTCCGGTGCCGGCCAGCCAAACCGGCTTGCCGGTCGGATCGAAGGCAAACCAGTCGGCAACGAGAATGCGCGTAGCACCCTGCGTGGTGATGTTCAACTCGAATCCGTGGCCGACTTCGCCGGGGCTGTACCAGTTGCCGGCATAGCACGCCCGCACCTTCGCGCCGGCCGGGTCAGCCGTCGGCAGGTCCGTATATGCGAAATGGCTTAATTGCATCGAACCGGAATTGAACCCGGCAACGGTGCTGGTCCAGAACATGACACCGGTATTGTTGCTGGCGAACTTCAACGTAACCGTTCCCCAGTTCTGGAACGTGCGGGCGGGCTCGCCGAGCGGGAACGACTTGCCCTGCGCGATCACGACTTGCGGAAAGTTGACGACCAGCAGGCCCGCATTCGTACCGGTACCCAATTGCGGCGGCGAGCTGATGCCCTGCACCCAAGTCGGCTTGCCGCCTTGGAACGCGAACCAGGTCAGCACCATGGTGCGCGCAACGCCGCCGCCGTCGGTGATGACGTCAAGAACGAGTCCGTGTCCCGGCCCACTGGGCACCTGGGTCGGATCATCCCACTGGCCGCTGTAGCTACCATCCAGGGTCAGCGTCGGCGTGGTCTGCGCGAATACGTTGCTGTTCGTCGAGTTGCTGTTCGGCTGCGCCTGGTTGCTGTCGAAAGCGAGCGCAGTGCCGTCGCACGATGCGCCGGGATTCGTGTTGCTGACCGCGCCGGGATTGCCGGCCGCCTTCACCTCGGAACTGTTCGGCGCGTAGACGAACATGCCCTGCTGTCCCGGGACCGCGCCTGGCAGGTTGCTTGCGCTCGACTGAAACACGACGGTCGATCCGTCGCAGGTAACGGCCGGATTCTGCGACGACCCATTCAGCGCCGGTGCGCCGGCCGGTTGCGCTCGCGTCGTCGTGCGTGGCTGACCGTCGCTGCCGTTGCCGGCGACCGAAGCAAACACCTGGCCACCGGCAGCCACCGCGCCGCGGTTGTCGAGGTCCGTTGCGTTCGATACAAACGCGATCGTGCTGCTGTTCAAGTTGACAGCCGGTTGCGTGCTGTCGGCATTCGCGCCCTGCGCCGGATTGCCCGCAGCCGCCGAAATCAGCTCGAGCTTTCCGCTCGCCAGGTTCTTGCGCACGATCTGGCGCGCGGCGGTGCCATACAGGTTTGGCGCCGACGTTGAAAAGACGACCTTGTTGCCATCTTCGGAGATCTTCGGTTCGCAACCTCCGCCGGGCAGCTGCGCGCCCGTGCTGTCGAGGCTGACCCGTTGCGTCGCTTGTGCGGAATTCAACGGATCGACCAGGAAAACGTCCTGTGCATCGTTCGTGTCGCCTGCGACGAGGTTGGAGGCCGATGAGCAGAACACGGCTTTGTGGCCGTCGGCAGACACGCTCGCCGCGCCGCTCGCGCCGTTTGGGGCAGCGCCGCCGATTCCGGTGTCGAGCTGGCGTTTCGGCTGCGCGGGTGGACCGCCCATCATGATGCCGACCTGATCGCCGGCGCCGGTCGGAGCGTGCGCGCTTTGCGTCGATGCACCAGGTGCCGACGCGGAATACTGGTACACGATCGCCTGGCCGTTCGCCGAGAACGCTGGCAGGCTGGAAGTGCCGACCTGCTGCTTGCCACTGGCGTCGATGTTTTCGCGAATGATCTGGCCATTGGCCACTCGCAGGATGTCCTGCCCGTTCGGGTTGGTATTGTTGCCGACCAGATCGGTCTGGCGCGATTCGAAAACCGCAGCTTTCCCATCCGCGGACAGCACGGCGTTGGTGGAATTCTTGGTCGTCGGCACGCTAATCAACGCGTGGGGCGGCGCGTAAGTCTGCAACACGAGGTTGGCCGTGTTGTTGCCCAGGTTCGGATCAGTCTGCGCGCCACTCACGCCCGCGGAAATCGCAATCGGCGTTGCAACGGAGGCCACGTTGCCGGTGATCGTGCAGCTCTGCGGTGTTCCCTTGACCAGATTCGCCACGTTCCAGGCGAAGCTCGTCGCAGTCGCGCCGATCGATCCGCACGATGCCTTGAGGTTGTTCAGCAGGCCTTGCGCCGGGAGAAGGAAACTGGCCACGACACCAGTCGGCGCCTGACCGGTAAGCAGCGACACCGACAGCGTCAGCGACACGGGGTCGTTGCCTGCGTAAGTCTGTTGATTGCCGTTTGCAGTCAGTGCGACCGACAGGTCGGATTGCACGGCGGCAGTGATCGTTAGCGGCACCCCGGATGAATTGTTCAATGTATTCGGATCGGGCAGATCGGAAAGGATCGTCGCGACTACCGATACCGGCTGGGATGTGGTGCCGACGGCCAGGAGTTGCACGTCGCAGATTGCCGAGGCCGACGGGGCGAAGGTTCCCAGCAGCCATTTCTGCTGTCCATTGACGTTCGTCAGATTGCACGTCGCAGATTCCAACTGCACCTGCGGCGGCAGCGCGATGACCACGACCGTGTTCGGCGCAGCCAGCGAGCCGGCGTTGGCGGCGCCCACGCGCACAGTGGTCGATTGACCCTGACTCAGCGTCGTGGGATTTGCGCTGACGGAGACGATCAGGTCCGTGACCGACTGCGGAGGAGCGATATTGAACTGGTAGCTTGCGCTGCCTGGATTCGGATCGAGCGCCGTCGGCTGGATGGCGGCGAACGCCGATACCGGGCCTGCCGGCAGCGTCTTCAGCGTCAACAGGATATTGCAGGCGGTCGACGCGCCCGGAGCGAGCTGAAGATCGGTATTGTCCGGAATATTGTTCCAGTCGAACTCGAACGAGGCTCCGCCCGTGGCGACTACCGAAGACTGATTGCAGCCGGCCTGACCGTTGTACTGGAACACGCTTGGAATCGTGACCCGGGCAGAACCCGTTCCGCTGACCGGGCCTGCATTGCTGACCGTCAGCGTAAGCGTCACTTGGTCCCCGGCGGAAATTCCTGCGCCGTCATTCGCCGAAAGCAGCGCACTGAACTGGTACTGCTGCTGCGCGAAAGCCCACGATGGCAACAGGGCAAACCACAGGACAAGTGCGCCAGAGAAAATCCGCGCGACGGTCGATACTCGATTCATTGCACACTCCCGATCGTTACGCGTACCTGGCGGTCCACCCGGTCGCGTCGAACCTGTCGAAGCGCTGCCTGCGCCATAGACAGTGTTGAAACTATCACGGAACGGCACTGCATCGCAGTCACTCGCACCCGTTGCTTAAAATTTCGTTGCCGACAAAGACCAAGCGTGACCTGCAGGGCGCGGCCCGCGAGCCTCAGCGGCTTTCGAGGAAAAACGTCCTGAACCGAGGCGAAAAAAGCGCTGCGTCGGGCGTTGCGCGGCCATCGAGCGCGCGCGCGGCGCGGGCGTCTGCGCGCGCACCGTCCAGTTCGGCATTGTCGTTGCCGATTTGCGCCAGCGTGAAACGCGCGGCAGCTCTCACCAGGTAAGCGTGGAAGCGGGCGCGCGACTCGGGGATCGCCTCGGGATTCAGGCGCACGACCTTCGCGTAGCGTCCGGCCAGATAGTTGTCGAACGCTTCCTCGAGCGGCGCCGGCGGCGTGTTGCCCGGCGGCGGCGGTTTTGCGACCGGCGGCGCGACGACTGGCGGCGCCGGCTTGGCCACCGCAACGTCGGTGCGTTTTGCCGGCGGCACAACTTGTTCCGGCGCGCTTTCGGCAGGTTTCGGTGCAGCCGGCTGAGGCGCTACGGGCTTGCTCGCAGGATTTTCTGCAACGACTGTCTTGGCCGGAGGAGTCTCCGGAACGGTCGTCTGCGGCTTGGGTTTGTCTTCGACCTTTGCGACGACTTTCTGTTCGCAGGAGGCGGCGTCGCGCTGCTGCGCGCTGCTGATTTCGGCAACCTGCGCGACAACCTGCTTGTTCGCGGGCGCGTTCCATTGGGCCAGTGCCGTCGCGCAATCGCCCTGCTTGAACGCGACCATGCCCAGATAGTATTGCGGCACGTACGCTTCCCAGCGCTGGCCGTACAAGCGAACGCGCGCGGCCGGCTCGGCGTGCTCGGCAAACGCCTGCTGCATCAGTTCGCGCGCCTTCGCATAGTCGCCATCGTTGTAAGCCTTCAGCCCGAGCGCGTAGTTGTCCTTGTAGTCGGCGTGCGCGAGCGTCGCCACGCACAGCGCGGCGATGGCCAGCCAGGCGCGTGGCTTACCAGCCGGCACGCGAGAAATACTCCTGGGCCGAAATCGTCGTGAACGCGGCATTGGCCGTGCTGCGCTTCTGCGCTTCGACCTTGGCGATGACCTGCGCCGGTTTGGCCGCATCCGGATGGCGGAACGTGATGACGTAACTGCCGGCGGGCAATTTCAGCGCGAACGGCGTCGTCGCATCCGCGGGCAATGGCACTGGTTGGCGATTCGCATCGAGCACGGATTCAACCTTGCCCCACGGGTAGGCGTTGAGCACGAGTTCGCCGCGTTGCGCTTCGAGCTTGGCCTGCTCGGCCGCGGCGACTTTCGCGCGCAGCGTCGGCAGCGATTGCACGAGTTTGTCGAATGCCGGATCCGCGCCGAGATTCTTCTTCTGCTCGGCCAGCGTCGTTGCCAGCGCATCGAACTGGGCCGCCGAATCGGTGGCTTGCAGTTCGCCGTCGACGACATCGATCCAGCGCTTGCGCAGTTGCAGCGCTTCCTTGTCGGCCGGCTCGGCGGCGAGCAACGCGGCGATCGCGTCGCTGGCCGCGCGCAGCTGCTGCGCGCTCGGCGCCTGGCCTGATAGTGTTTTCGCAACGGCGTCGCGGTCGCCTTGCCGTTGCTTCGCCAGGCGCTCGTCCGCAAGTTTCGCCTTGAGCGTCTGCGCGAGAGTTCCGAGCGCCGCATCCTGCGGGAAAATGCGCTGCCCGGCCTCGACCAGGGCGATCGCCGCCGCCACATCGGTGCGCGCGTTGTCGTTCGCCGTGTCCGTGATTCGCTTCGGCAGTTCGGCGAGCAGTTGCGCGGCTTCGGCGTTGGTCGGATCGAACTTCAGCGTCGCGGTCAGGCCCGTGTAGGCGTCGTTCTGCGCTGGCGGCACGAAGCGTTTCTCGGCGATCGCCTGGCGCGCCGCGCCGAGCATCTGCGCAAGTTGCGCGCCGCGCGCGCCGAGGCGTTTTTCGATAACGTCCTTGAGCTTCTGCGCATCCGCCATGTCCGGCGCGACGGTAAGCGCAAGGCCGACCCGATCGAGCGCGCGTTGCGCCTGATCCGAGCCGTCGAGCCGGCGCGCGTCGGCCAGCAGCGCCTTGGCCAGCGCGCTGCGCAGATCGGCGGTGCGCTTGTCGTCCGCGGCAGATTTTTCCAGCGCGCCGAGCGATTCGTAAACGTTGTCGCCACCGGGTTCGACCAGGTGGCCGGCGCGCAGCTGCGTGTCGGCACGCGCGAATTCCGCCGCGATCCGCTTTTCCGATTCCTGCTTCGTCAGCGCGGCGTCGACTTCGCCGCGCAGATCGACGTAGGCTTTCTCCGCGGCCAGATACGGCTGCAGCTTGTCGAGGGCCGCTGCCGCGCCCGCAGCCTGCCCCGCACCCAGTTCCTTGCGCGGCGCGGCGAGTTCTTCGTTGACGAGTTCCTGCATGCGCTGCTGCGGCACGGGATCTTCGCCGGCCAGCGCGCGCGCCTGGCCGAGCAGCGCGTACGCCCCGCCCTCGCCGAACACGCGGCCGGCCTTGCGCGCCGCATCGGCCTCCGCGATCAGTTGCGTGATGCGCTGCTTCGACTGCGTTGACTGTTGCAGCTGCTTGATGCGTGCCGCGAACGCGCGCAGCTCGGGATTGTCCGGACGCACGAGCAACGCCTGGTTGTTCAGGTCCGCGGCCTCGTCGAATTTTTCCGCAGACATGGCTTGTTGCGCTTCATCGCCCAGCGTCTTGGTGATGCCGTCGAGCAAGGTCTGGGCTTTGGCGTTCTCCGGGTCCTTCTGCAGCGCCTTCTGCACGTACTCATACGCGCTGTCCTCCGCCGGCGTAACGAGTCTTTTCTCCGCAACGCGCTGGTCGGCGCGTTCTAGCCAGAACGTCACGAGGTCTGCTTCGTCTTTGCTGAGCCGATGGCCGCCGCCGCCGCGAAGTGCATACCACGCGCCGGCAACGACGATCAGAACGATTGCCGCGAGCGCGCCGATGAGCCATTTGTTCCGCGTCAGGGCGCTGCCCGGA
>DASRTK010000247.1:0-3530 GCA_035655975.1 Rudaea sp. | reverse complement strand
CGGATTCGCCGCGGCGATCCGCCGCGCCTACGACGATGCGGCATTGTGGACGACGCTGTCGGACCGCGGCCTGGCCAACGTGCACGAGCATTTTTCGTTCACCGCGGCACGCACCGCGCTGGCGCGCATCCTCCCGTAGGGTGGGCCTCGGCCCACCGGCTCTTCGGCCTTGGCCCACCCTCTTCGGGCCGTCCGGCTCTTCAGGACAAAGAAAATAAAACGGTGGGCCAAGGCCCACCCTACGTTTCGATGCGGGTTTCGCCAGCTGGCGCGCCGCCCGGACCAAACCGGCGCTCGTGCAACACGATTCCGCCATCTTCGCGCGCATAGGCCAGCGTGCTTGCGCGCGTTCCGTATTGCTCGCCGCGGATGAAGATCGGGGCGAGCAGGCGCTCGAGTTCGAACGGCACTCCGGTTTCCGGAAGCGTGTCGTCGGGCGGCTGCGAAGCATCGGCAAGCAGGTCGAGCAGCGCCGCGTCTTCGGGTCGCGCCGATTCGGACAAATTCATGTCCGGATTCGCTGGCTTCGGCTCCCCGGCGCCAGGATAGAGCGCAAGAAACCTCGCTCGCAGTCGCGCGGCTTTCGGCCATGACACTTCCGGAGGTCCGTTGCTCAAGACGTGGACGCCCTGCTCCAGCGACCAGGCTTCGTCGCGCAGGCTGCTCGCGCAGGCCACCGTTTCGCGGTCGCCGACAACGAAATTGAATGGTCCGAATTCCGCGCGGTGTGCCGCCGTCTGGCGTGCATACGAAACCGGCGTCACGCCTCCGCGCGCAAACGTCGCGACCAGTTCGCCGCGCGATCGCGTTCCGCGCCGCGATGCACCACTGCGCACGTTCGTGATCGCGGCAAAACGGCCGCTGCGGTTCAGGGCCAGCCAGGAGCCGCCGGCTTCGAGGTCACGCCCGCCGATCACATCCGGCGCTTCGGCCCACGCTTGTGCCGCGGCGCTCGGGCGCGCGTGAAACTCGTCGCGATTGCCGAGCAGCAGCCAGGGCCGCCGCGGCACGACATTGAGGGCAAGCAGGATCAGGCACATGGCAAGCGACGAAGTGGTGAGGGCTTGGCCTGCAACATTTGAAGAGTAGCGAGTCTTTCGCGTGGAGCGCCCCCTTCCGGCTGCCGCCACCTTCCCCCGCAAGCGGGGGAAGGATTTCAGACTGATACGTCGCGCTTTTCCTTCCCCTGTGAAGCGGGGGAAGGTGCCGGCTGCAGGCGCTGGAGCGCCTGCGGACTGCGCAGCTGGCCCGAAAGGGCGAGCGCCAGGACGACGCAAGTCAGGCGGATGGGGGCAATCGTGGCTAGCGACTCACATACTGCCCCCCGAATCAAACGTTACAGTCCACTAGTTGCCAGCGGGCGGCGCCGGAGCGCCGGGCATTGCCTGGATTTTCTGGTCGACGGCGCTGATGCGCGCATTGTTCGGCGACAACTCACGCGCGGACGCGAGTGCGCGCGTTGCTTCGGCGCGCAGACCTTGTCCGACACGCACCTCGGCCTGGTCGAGAAATACGTTGGCCAGGCGTTCGCGCATCGCCGGCAGCGCGTTGTCACCCGGCGACAGATCGCCGATTGCATCGAGATATGCGTATGCCTTGTTCGGCGTGCCGGCCTTCAGCGCCTGCTCGAACAATTCCTTCGCACGCACGGGAATGCGGCTCAGACCGGCGAACGCCCTGGCATTGTTGCCATCGAGCGCGAGCACCGCGCGATACTTGTCGTAGGCGCTGTCGCCGGGCGGGACATTGAGATTGCCGGCAGCAACGGCTTTCTCTGCTTCTTCGAGCAGCGCGTCGATGCGGGCCTGGTCGGCCGGCGCCGCCTTGCTCTGGTTCTTTTCGATGTCGATGCGTTCGCGCTCTTCGCGCAGGCGCGACCTCGCCGCCTTGAGATCCGCCAGTTCCGGCGCGATTGCCTCGGCCTGGCGCAGCAGCTTTTCCGCCGCCGCATTGTTGTGGTCGTCGAGCGCCGCGTTCGCCTGGATCACGAACGCCTGGGCCACACGGCGCAAGCCGGCCTTGGCGCGTGTATTGGCCGGATCGCGCTTGATCGCGCCCAGGAACAGCGCCTGCGCGCCCTCCGGGCCGTCGATCTTGCCTGCGCGCAACTGCGCCTCGGCCTTGGCCAGTTGTTGATCGAGCGCCTGCACATCGGTCTCGTGCATCTTCGCCAGCGCTGCGCGCAGTTCGGCGATTGCCGGATGGTTCGGCGACAGCTGGGCGAGTTCCGCGATGCGCTGGTTTGCAAGATCGGCGTTGCCCGCGTTGATCGCTTCGTGCGCCTGCGCGGTCTGCGTCTCCGCGACTTTCTTCAGGCCGTTCAGCGCCAGGCTGTTGGTCGCGTCGGCATCGAGCACGCGCTGGTAGAACGTGCTCGCGCCGTCCACGCCGATCAGACGGCCGGCGGCCAGCGCAGTGTCGCCTTGCTGCAGCAGGTCTTCGGTGGCGGTATTGCGCGTTTCCGCCGTGTGCAACGTCGCCTTGATCTGTTCGACTTCCGGTCCGCCACCAAGCACTTCCTCCGCGGCGGCGGCATCGGTGCGCGCCGCTTCGAAATCGTTGCGCGCAAGCGCCGCGCGCGCTTGTTCGATCAGGCGCGCGCCGACGTTGTCCAGACCACGCCGTGCCTGCTCGTTATCCGGATCGAGCGCGCGCGCCTTCTGGAACAGTTCGCGTGCGCTGTCGCCCTGAGTGCCGACCAGCCGGTTCTCGCCGAGCGCCTTCTGCCCACGCGCGATCAGCGTGTTCAGTTCGGTGCTCGGCAACAGCGCCCGCAGCCGATCCTGGTAGAACCACGCAGCGCCGGCACCACCAGCCAGCAGCAACAGCAAGACTACGATGATCAGGTAGCGTCGCGAGCCCGCAGGCTGCGGTGTTCGCGCCGATGCGCCACGCGGCCGCCAGCGCGCCGCGGCGACGACATCGTCCATCCGGCCAATACTGGGCTCGGCTCGTTCGCGTTGGCGCAACCCCGGCGCCGGCGTGATGACGCGCTTGCCGGAGGGTGCCGGCGCGGCGCCGGGCACGTCGCGCAGGTAAGCCGCGTCCGGGTCTTCGAATTCCCGCAGGTCGCCGTTCGCGATCGCGATCTCGACCTGTTCGATTGCGTCGGCGAGCTGCTGGCCGCTCTGATAGCGTTCGTCCGGCTGCTTTGCGAGCAGGCGGTTCAGTATCGTCTGAATTGGCGCCAGGTGCTCCGGCAGCACCGGAATCGGCTGGGTGATATGCATGATGCCGACCGCCAGCGAATCGTCGGCATGGAACGGCACGCGGCCGACCAGCAATTCGTAGAGCACGATTCCCAGACTGTACAAATCCGCGCGACCATCGATCGGCCGTCCGCGCGCCTGCTCAGGACTCATGTAGTGCGGCGTACCGATGACCGCGCCGGTGCGCGTCATGCGCGTCGACGAGTCGGCGGCGCGGGCGATGCCGAAGTCGGTCAGCGCGGCGCTGCCGTCTTCGCGCAGCAGGATGTTGTCGGGTTTGACATCGCGGTGCACGAAACCCTTGGCGTGCGCGTAGTGCAG
>DASRTK010000246.1:0-11292 GCA_035655975.1 Rudaea sp. | reverse complement strand
TTGAATTCGACCGCGCTGATCTGCGGCGCCCATTCGCGCGCGCCGAGGAAGTACAGGAACTTGCCGTCCGGCGAGAACGCCGGCGCGGCCTCGTTGAATGTCGGGTCGGTCACGCGCTCGCTCTTGCCGGTCGCCACGCTCCAGATGAAGACCGAGCTCTGCGCGTTGGCTTCGTTGAGCGTGTAGGCGAGATAGCCGCCCTTGGCCGACCAGGCGTAGTCGCGCTGCAGGCCGAACGGATCTTTCGCGATCTCGCTGACCTTGGCGCCGGCGACGTCGACGACCTGCACGCGATTGGCGCTGTCGCTGAACGCGATGTGCTTGCCGTCGGCTGCCCAGCGCAGCGCGTACAGCCGGCCCAGCACGTCGTGCGTCAACTGCTTGGCTGCGTTATCGCCGTCGGCGTCGCGCACCCAGACCGCTTCCTCGCCGCTCGCGTCGGAAACGTAGGCGATGCGCTTTCCGTCCGGCGACCACGCCGCCTCACGTTCGTGCGCGTCGGACGTATGCGTCAGGTTGCGCGTGATGCCCTTGTCGACCGGCGCACTGAACAGGTCGCCGCGCGCCGTGAACACCGCGCGTTCGCCGTGCGGGCTCAGTCCGAACTGCTCGACCTTGTCGGCCACGGCCACATGCTCGGGACGCGTGTGCACGCCATCGGTCGGCACGTCGATGACGAGCGCGCGGTCGGCGTTCGCCGTCGTGTCGTACACGCGCAGTGCGCCGCCGAGTTCGTAGACGATATGACCGGCACGATCGCCGCTGGCCCAGCGCACGTCGAAGTCGCGGTGCTTCGTCACCTGCGTCGTCTGACCACCGGCGACGTCGTAGCGATACAGGTTCAGCACGTCATCGCGGTCGGAAACAAAGTAGACCGCGTTGCCGATCCAGACCGGATCGCGATCCGTGCGCACGTTGTTCGTGATGTTGCGGCCCTGCTGCGTGGCCATGTCGAAGATGTAAAGATCCTGCGCCCAGCCGCCCTGGTAGCGGTTCCAGGTGCGGAAATCGCGGAACAGCGGCGAATAGACCAGCTGCTTGCCATCCGGCGAGAATTCGCCGACACCGGCCAGCGGCATCGGCAGCGCTTCGGGCAGGCCGCCTTCCTTCGCGACCGTGAACAGGCGCGGCTGCGCCAGCGCGAACGAATCGATGTAGGAACGAAACAGGATGCGCGAACCGTCCGGCGTCCAGCCGTAGACCTGGTTGTCGAAGCCCCAGCGTTGCGGCAGCGGGCCAAGGGCTGGATAGAACGTCAGCTGCGTCGGCACGCCGCCGTTGGCCGGCATGACATAAACCTGATCCTCGCCACTGTATTCGCCGGTGAATGCAATCTGCGAGCAGTCCGGCGAGAACTTCGCCGATTGCTGCAGCCCCGGACCCGCGGTCAGGCGAACCGCGGTTCCGCCCTGAGCCGACACTGTCCACAGGTCCCCGCCGTAGGTGAACACGACGCGATCGTTGCAGATGTCGGGAAAACGCAGCAGCCGCGTTTCGGCGCCGGCGTGTGGCGCGGCGAGCAAAACGGCCAGCGCGGCAAGCCAGCGCAACGAGCGGGAATGGGCGGGCATCGGTCAAAATCCCTGAACGTAAAATGACCGCGGATTCTACGGCAGCGCATCCGCAACGAGCAGGGCGTAAAGTCATGGCTCCGGCGCGCCTTTGCTCTGCTAGACTGCGCGCCCTGCGGGAGAGGTCAAGGCATGGCTGCTGGCGCGCAACGGTACTATCTCGGCATCGACGATCTCGGTCGCGCACGCGGCCCGGTCGATGCGCTGTCGTTCCACGGCGATTCGCCGGATAGCCTGGCGACGCAACTTCAGGCGGCATTGCGCGAGCCAGGTTTGTTCGAGCGTTGGCGCGCGATGCAGGAAGATCCGGATGCGGTCGACCCCGGCTTGGGCGCGACAGATCCGGCGGCGACAGTGACGGCCAAGCAGTCGGATCTGCACGTCGATGTCATCGTCACGACGCGCCTGCCGCATTCGCTGCTCAAGCACCGGCTGAGCCTGCTCGTCGGCGCGCACTGGACGCTGCGCGACGTCAAATCGGCCTGACCGGGTCGCTTGTTCCGATGTCTGCGTTGCCCGGCTTGATCCATTTCCTCCGCGTCAGCGAATTTCCGTTTATTGCACTTGTATACATAGTGGAGTGTTCCCCATGTTCGCAACCCGTCTGCTGCTGGTCGCCATGACCGCCGCGATCACGACCCTTTCCGCCGGCGCAGAGTCGCCGAAGACGCCCGAAGGGGCGGCCAAGCCGGCGAGCGCCGCGGCCAATCCGCTGCTCGCGGCGAGCCCTCTGCAGTACCAGGCGCCGCCTTTCGACAAGATCACCGATGCGGATTTCCAACCGGCGATCGAGGAAGGCATGAAGCAGCACATTGCCGAGATCGAGAAGATCGCCAACCGGGCCGACGCACCGACGTTCGCAAATACGATCGAGGCGATGGAGCGCTCCGGCGCTCTGCTGACGCGTTCGGCCAAGCTGTTCTTTGCGCTCGTTCAGGCCAACACGAACCCGGCGCTGCAGAAGGCGCAGGTCGAACTAGCGCCGAAGCTTGCCGCGCATCAGGATGCGATCTACCTCAATACCAAGCTGCTCGCGCGCATCAACGCGATCTACGACCAGCGCGACAAGCTCGACCCTGCCGACAAGTTTCTCACCGAGCGCTACCACCGCAACTTCGTCCGCGCCGGCGCGCTTCTGTCCGATGCCGACAAGACCGCGCTGCGCGCCCTGAATGAGGAGGAGTCGAAGCTGCAGACTGCGTTCCAGAACAAGCTTCTTGCAGGCACCCAGGACGGCGCGCTGACGACGCAGGACAAGAACGATCTCGCGGGCATGTCCGAGGGCGAGATCGGCGCTGCCGCGGCCGCGGCGAAGGAACGCAAGCTCGACAACACCTGGCTGGTCACGCTGCAGAACACGACGCAGCAGCCGGCGCAAGTCGAACTGACCAACCGCGCGGCGCGCGAGAAACTGTTCAAGGCGTCGATCGAACGCACCGAGCACGGCGACGCCAACGACACGCGCGAGACCGTGGTCCGCCTGGCGCAACTGCGCGCGCAGAAAGCCAAGCTGCTCGGCTATCCGACTTACTCGGCCTACAGTCTTGCCGACCAGATGGCCAAGACGCCGGAGAACGCGATCAAGCTGATGACCGACATGGTGCCGGCGTCGGTCGGCAAGGCCAAGAGCGAAGCCGCCAGCATGCAGGCGCTCGCGGCCAAGGACCAGAAGGATTTCAGGCTCGCACCCTGGGATTGGCAGTTCTATTCCGAGAAGGTCAAGCAGACCCAGTACAAGCTCGATGAAAGCCAGATCAAGCAGTATTTCCTGCTCGATCGCGTGCTCCAGGACGGCGTATTCTTCGCCGCGAACAAGCTCTACGGCATCACCTTCAAGGAGCGCCACGACCTGCCGGTCTATCATCCGGACGTGCGCGTGTTCGAAGTGTTCGATGCCGACGGCAAGTCGATGGCGCTGTGGTACGGCGATTACTTCAAGCGCGACAACAAGTCCGGTGGCGCCTGGGAAGACAACTTCGTGCAGCAGTCGACTCTGCTGGGCACGCACACGGTCGCGTTCAACGTCTGCAATTTCACCAAACCCGCGACCGGCCAGCCCGCGCTGATTTCATACGACGACGTGGTCACGATGTTCCACGAATTCGGCCACGCGCTGCACGACCTGTTCTCGAACACGAAGTACCCGACGCTGTCGGGCACGAGCACGACGCGCGATTTCGTCGAGTTCCCGTCGCAGTTCAACGAGCACTGGGCCGACGAGCCGAGCGTGTTCGCGAACTACGCCCGGCACTACAAGACTGGCGAGCCGATGCCGGCCGAGCTGGTGCAGAAGATCAAGGACGCCGGCACCTACGGCCAGGGCTTTGCGACGACCGAATACCTCGCCGCCGCGCTGCTCGACCAGGCCTGGCACACGCAGGTCGTCGACGCACCGAAGCAGGACGTCGACAAGTTCGAGGACGCGGCGCTCAAGCACTTCCACGTCGACTATGCGCTGGTGCCGCCACGCTATCGCACGAGCTACTTCGCCCACATCTGGGGCGGCGGCTATTCGGCCGGCTACTACGCTTACCTGTGGAGCGCGGTGCTGCGCGACGACGCCTACTACTGGTTCAAGGAACACGGCGGCATGACCCGCGAAAACGGCCAGCGCTTCCGCGACATGGTGCTGTCGCGCGGCGGCACGGAAGACATGGATGCGATGTACCGTGCGTTCCGCGGCCGCGATCCGAACGTCGATGCGCTGCTCGAAACGCGCGGCCTGAAGGCCGAAACGCCCGCGGCAAAATAGGCGCCACAAGCTCCGGACGAGCACGACCGAAAAGAGCCGACCTGCACGCAACGAGTCGGCTCCTTGCGGTCGCAGGACCACGCAGGATTTACGAGTTATTACAACCTGCCGTCATGCCTGACGGCGGCAGGAATGACAAGCTTTGCTTTCCATATTCTGCAATCCATTCAGGGGAATTCTCCGATGCCGCTTCGCCGCCCAATCCTGCTGATCGTTTCGATCGCTCTCGCGCTTTCGGCTTGTGCCCCCGCCACGCACAAGGATGAGGCGCGGAAGACCGCGGCGGTCGCCGCAGCGCCTGCCGCGGAAAATCCGTTCTTCACCGCGAGCACGCTGCCGTACCAGGCGCCGCCGTTCGACAAGATCAAGGACAGCGACTTCCAGCCGGCCCTCGAAGAGGGCATGAGGCAGCAGATCGCCGAGGTCGAGAAGATCTCCGGCCAGGTCGACGCGCCGACTTTCGACAACACTATCGTCGCACTCGAGCGCACAGGCGCGCTGCTGACACGCGTGAACAAGGTGTTCTCGGCGCTCACCGGGGCGAACACGAACGAGACGCTGCAGCAAGTGCAGCGCGAGGAAGCACCAAAATTCGCCGCGCATCGCGACGAGATCTACCTGAACCCCAAGCTGTTCGCGCGCGTGAAGTCTCTCTACGCGCAGCGTGAAACGCTCGGACTCGACGCCGAGGCAAAGCGGCTGCTCGAGCGCTATTTCCGCACGTTCGTGCGTTCTGGCGCGGGACTGTCGGCGGACGATCAGGCAAGGCTGCGCGACCTCAACAAGGAACAGTCCACTCTGAGCACGTCGTTCCGCGACAAACTGCTCGCCGGCACCAAGGCCGGTGCGCTGGTCGCGGACGATGCGGCCGAACTCGCCGGCTTCAGCGAAGCGGATCTGGCCGCCGCCGCGGAAGCGGCGAAAGAGCGCAAGCTCGAAGGCAAGTACGTCGTCGCACTGCAGAACACAACGCAGCAGCCGGCGCAGGAATCCTTGCGCAACCGCGCAGCGCGCGAAAAGCTGTTCAAGGCGTCGATCGAACGTACCGAGCATGGCGACGCCAACGACACGCGCGAAATCGTCGCGCGCCTGGCCGAACTGCGCGCGCAGAAGGCGAAGCTGCTCGGCTACCCGACGTTCGCCGCGTACTACCTCGAAGACCAGATGGCGAAAACGCCGGAGCGCGCGATCAAGCTGATGACCGACATGACGCCGGCTGCCGTGGCCAAGGCCAAGGGCGAAGCGGCCAAGATGCAGGCCTTGGTCAAGCGCCAGCACGGCAAGTTCGAACTGGCGCCGTGGGACTGGCAGTTCTATTCCGAGCAGGTCAAGAAGGACGAGTTCAAGCTCGACGCGGAGGAGGTCAAGCAATACTTCGAACTCGATCGCGTGCTGCAGGACGGCGTGTTCTTCGCCGCCAACAAACTGTACGGCGTCACGTTCAAGGAGCGCCACGACATCCCGGTCTATCAGAACGACGTACGTGTGTTCGAGATGTTCGACGCCGACGGCACGCCGATGGCCCTGTGGTACGCCGACTACTTCAAGCGTGATAACAAGAACGGTGGTGCGTGGATGAGCACATTCGTCGACCAGTCCGGCCTCAACGGCACGAAGCCGGTTGCTTTCAACGTGTGCAATTTCACCAAGCCGGCGCCTGGCCAGCCGGCTCTGATCAGCCGCGACGACGTAATCACGATGTTTCACGAGTTCGGCCACGCGCTGCACGGCATGTTCTCGAAGGTCAAGTATCCTTACCTGACCGGCACCGCGGTGCCGCGCGACTTCGTCGAGTTCCCGTCGCAGTTCAACGAACACTGGGCGGACGAGCCGAGCGTGTTTGCAAACTACGCGAAGCACTACAAGACTGGCGCGCCGATGCCGGCGGAGCTGGTTGCGAAGATTCGCAGGGCCGGCACCTACGGCCAGGGCTTCGAGACGACGGAATACCTGGGCGCCGCGCTGCTCGACCAAGCCTGGCATCTGCTGCCGCCGGACGCGCCGAAGCAGGATGTCGATGCATTCGAAGCCAAGGCCCTCGCGCGCTATCACGTCGACTACGCGCTCGTGCCGCCGCGCTATCGCTCGAGCTACTTCGCGCACATCTGGGGCAACGGCTATTCGGCCGGCTACTACTCCTACCTGTGGACAGCCGTGCTGCGCGACGATGCGTTCTACTGGTTCAAGGAACACGGCGGCATGACGCGCGAGAACGGCCAGCGCTTCCGCGACATGGTGCTGTCGCGCGGCAACAGCGAAGATACCGACGCGGCGTACCGCGCATTTCGCGGCCGCGATCCGAGCGTCGACGCACTGCTCGAGACGCGCGGGCTCAAGGCGCCCAAAGCGGACAGTAAGGCAGGCGGCTGAGGGAGAACGAGAGGTCGCGTGCTCAACGTGCCGGCGCCGTAGGGTGGGCCTTGGCCCACCGTTTTTTCCTTCGACACGAGAACGAAGCGGTGGGCCAAGGCCCACCCTACTGCAACGTTGTTTCGGGAGCAGCTGCGAGTCTCTAGCCGCGGTTGGCCCCATCCGCCTTCGGCACCTTCCCCCGCTTCGCAGGGGAAGGAAAAGCGCAAGGCATCAGTCTGGAATCCTTCCCCCGCTTTGCGGGGGAAGGTGGCGGCAGCCGGAAGGGGCGATCCATGCGACGTCATAGACGTACTGCTGCGCAGAACAGTACAGGTCACTAGCGCGCATGTGACGTTCCTCACGAAGCCGCGCAGCGGCTGACCTCACGAGCGTGCGTTGCAAGCGGCCTACCCATGGCGCAATGCGGCCGACCTAATAACCCATCAATAAGCGTACTCGCGGAACACCCGATCGATATCGCCGTTCCACTCTTTGTGGAAAAGTTCCAATTTGCGCTCGGCCGGAGTCTGGTTGGCTTGGGCGAACTCGATCATCGGTTCGAGGAACACCGCTTCGCTGGCGCCGGACTTGTTGAGCCGGCTGCGGCGCGCGAGCCCGTGCCCGGCGATCTGCAGGGCGCGCTCGGCCAGGTCGCGCACGGTGCCGTTGCGGAACGGCAGCTTGAGCGCGTGCTTCGGCACGCCGTCGCGCAGCGCGTTGCGTTCGGTCATGCTGAAATCCTTGACCAGGTCCCAGGCTGCGTCGAGCGCGGTGCTGTCGTAGAGCAGGCCAGTCCATAGCGCCGGCAACGCGCACAGGCGGTTCCACGGACCGCCGTCGGCGCCGCGCATCTCCAGATACTTCTTGAGCCGCACTTCGGGAAATGCGGTGGTCGTGTGGTCGGCCCAGTCCTTCAGTGTCGGCAGCGCGCCGGGAAGACCCGGCAGTTTGCCGGCCAGGAAGTCGCGGAACGATTGCCCGGCCAGGTCGATATAGGTGCCGTCGCGATAGCTGAAGTACATCGGCACGTCGAGCAGGTAATCGACCCAGCGTTCGAAACCGAAGCCTTCGTCGAAGACGAAATCGAGCATGCCGGTGCGGTCCGGATCCGTGTCGGTCCAGATGTGCGAGCGATAACTCAGATAGCCGTTCGGCTTGCCTTCGGTGAACGGCGAATCTGCGAACAGCGCCGTTGCGATCGGCTGCAAGGCGAGGGCGACGCGGAATTTCTTCACCATGTCGGCTTCATTGGCGAAGTCGAGGTTGACCTGTACCGTGCAGGTGCGCGTCATCATGTCGAGGCCGAGGTTGCCCTTCAGCGGCATGTAGCGGCGCATGATCGCGTAGCGGCCCTTCGGCATCCACGGCATTTCCTCGCGCTTCCACTTCGGCTGGAAGCCCATGCCGAGGAAGCCGAGTTGCAGTTCGTCGGCGACAGCCTTGACCTCGCGCAGATGCTTCATGACCTCGCAGCAGGTGTCGTGAAGCGTGTCGACCTGGCCGCCGGACAGTTCGAGCTGGCCGGCCGGTTCAAGCGTGATCGAACCGTCGCCGCGCGTCAGCGCGATGACGTTGCCGTGTTCCTCGACCGGCGCCCAGCCGAAGCGCGTCATCCCATTGAGCAGCGCGCCGATGCCGCGCGCGCCTTCATAGGTCGGCGGACGCAGGTCGTCGAGACGAAAGCCGAACTTCTCGTGCTCGGTGCCAATTTTCCACTTTTCCACAGTGCGCGCGCCGGACGCGATGTACTCGACGAGCTGCGCGCGGCTCTCGATCGGTGTTTCCTTGACGGCACTGGGTCCGGACATGGGTCGCTCGCGGTGGGAAGGTCAGACGATGTGGGGTCTTCAGGCCAATAAAAAAGAGGCCGCTGGCTACCCTTCTGGCGCAGCCGGCGCGACCACGCCATTGAGCAGCAAGCCGTGCAGGATCTTGCGCGCTTCGTCGAGCCCGGTCTTGGCGAGCGAGGAAAAAAGCTGCGCCGTCGCCGGCCAGCCCTGCGCCTTGCACTCGCGCCGTACCGCGGCGAGCGCGCTGGCGCCCTCGTTGCGCGAGAGCTTGTCGGCCTTGGTCAGCAGCACGTGGCAGTCCAGGCCAATGTCCCGGCAATAGGTCAGCATCTGCACGTCGAAGTCCTTGAGCGGATGGCGGCTGTCCATGATCAGGACGACGGCGCGCAGCGATTCGCGCTCCTTCATGTAGGCGTCGATCGTGCGCCGCCAATGCTCGCGCATTTTCTCCGGCACCTTGGCGTAGCCGTAGCCCGGCAGGTCGACCAGGCGGTGGTCCGCGTCGAGCGCGAACACGACGAAATGCTGCGTACGGCCCGGCGTCTTCGACGTGCGCGCCAGGCCGGTCTGGTCGCAGATCGCGTTCAGCGCGCTCGACTTGCCGGCGTTGGACCGGCCCGCGAACGCGATCTCGGCGCCGACGTCGCGCGGCAGCTGGCGCAGTTCGGGGGCGCTCAGGGTGAATTGCGCGTTGCGGAACGGATTGACCTTCATTTGTCGGTGGCTTCGTCGTTTTCGGCTTGTCGTCGAACAGGTTTGACCCTGCCCGGGGCGGCTGGGATAATTCGGCGCTTGCGCCGGAGCAGGCAGTTGCCGCCATGCCCGGATAGAACCCCTTGGAGTGCAGTGTATGAGTTTTCGGCTCGTGATGGCTGTGGTTGCTTTGCTCGGCGCAGGATCGTTGTCCGCGCAAGCGCCCGCGGACAAGCCCGCCGAGCCTGCGGCTGTGGCCTCCCCGGCCGAGGCCAGCCCCGCGCACGATTCGGCGATCAAGCCCGGCGACGCCAAGGCCGGCCAGGCCAAAGCCGCAACCTGCGCCGCCTGCCACGGCCTCGATGGCAATCCAGCATCATCGCAGTACCCCAAGCTGGCAGGGCAGCACGAGAACTACATCGTGCGCCAGGTCGGCCTGTTCAAGACGCACAAGCGCGAAAACCCGGTGATGATGGGCTTCGTCATGGGCCTGACCGAGCAGGATATGCATGACATCGGCGCCTATTTTGCCAGCAAGTCGTCGCTGCCCGGCGTCGCCGACGCGAACCTGGTCGCGCGCGGCGAGCTGCTCTACCGCGGCGGCGATGCCAAGGCCGGTGTGCCCGCCTGCATGGCCTGCCATGGAGCGGACGGCCGCGGCAATCCTGGCGCCGGCTACCCGCAGCTCGGCGGCCAGTACGCCGACTACCTCACGCTCAAGCTCAAGGACTGGCACGACGGCAAGACCTGGGGCGACGACGATCGCGCGAAGATCATGCCGATCATCGCCAAGCCTCTGGTCGACGCCGACATTGCCGCGCTGTCCAGCTATATCGAAGGCCTGCATGCCGCCGAGGGCGGCGCGGCGGCGACGGCTGCGAAATAGTTGACCCTTCCCGGGGAACCGCGGCACCGCGGCACCGGTCTGAACCACTCGATGCGACAAGAACCGAGGTAATGCGCGTGCGCCTATTCGTTGTGCTGTTGGGAATGGTTCTTGCCGGGACCGCCGTTGCGGCTCCGCCCGCGCCAGCCGTGCCGTCGCCGTTCGTGGAAGGCACCGACTATTTCCTGATCGATCCGCCGCAGCGATCCGGCGTCGACGGCAAGGTCGAAGTGACCGAGGCATTCTCCTACGGTTGCCCGGCCTGCAACTTCGCCTACCCGTACCTCGAGAAGATCCGCAAGAACCTTCCTGCCAACGCCGTGATGACCTACGTGCCCGCTTCGTTCAAGCCGACCGAAGACTGGCCGATGTTCCAGCGCGCGTATCTGGCAGCGCAGGCGCTCGGTATCGCCGACAAGGCGCATACCGCGATGTTCGACGCGATCTGGAAGGACAAGACGCTGGCGATCATGAATCCGGACGGGCGCTCGATCAAGAATCCCCTGCCGACGATCGAGGACGCCGCGCAGTTCTACGCGAAGTTCGGCGTCAAGGCCGAGGACTTCGTCGCAACGGCCAATTCGTTCGCGATCAGCACGAAAATGAAGCAGGCCGATGCGTATATCCGCGCGACCGGCGTAGACGCCACGCCGACGATCATCGTCGCCGGCAAATATCGGCTCAACTATCAGTCCGCCGGCGGCGACTGGGACAAGATGGGCCAGATGATCAACTATCTTGTCCGCAAGGAATCTGTGCAACAAAAATGAGCCGGTACGATTGCGATCGATCCCAGATCGCGCGGATCAGGTAGCGCCATTCGTGGCCGCATATTTCAGACGAGGAGCTTCCATGTTCAAGCAACTGCCGGGTGTGTTCGGGCTGATCTTCAGCCTGCTGGCGACGGCGGCCTGTGCGGCCGATACGGCGCCGCCCGCCGCCGCGCGCCAATGGGTGGCCGGCAGCGACTACCTCGTGCTCGATCCGCCGGTGCCGACGGCGACTGGCAACAAGATCGAAGTCGTCGAAGTGTTTTCGTACGCGTGCCCGCACTGCGCGCATTTCCAGACGTACATCGATGAACTCAAAAGCAAGCTGCCGGCCAATGCGCAGTTCGTGCTCGTTCCGGCCGTGTTCAACCCGGCGTGGGAACCGTTCGCGCGGGCGTTCTATACGGCCCAGGCTCTAGGCCTCGTGGACAAGACGCACCAGGCACTGTTCGATGCGCTGCATCGCGATCACTTGCCG
>DASRTK010000245.1:0-7296 GCA_035655975.1 Rudaea sp. | reverse complement strand
CGGCGCGTCCTGACCTATGCCGATCTGCATTCGGTTACGGCGCCGATCAGCGCCGACACGCAGCGCGAAATCACGCTGCACTTGACCGGGCACATGGGCCGCTACATCTGGTCGTTCGACGGACTGAAATTTTCCGACGCGGAACCGTTGCGCCTGGCGCACGGCGAACGCGTGCGCATCAGCCTCGTCAACGACACGATGATGACGCATCCGATCCATCTGCACGGCATGTGGAGCGAAGTCGAAACCGCCGACGCCGAATTCCTCGTACGCAAGCACACGGTCGTAGTCCAGCCGGCGCAGAGGCTCAGCTATCGCGTCAACGCCGACGCGCTCGGCCGCTGGGCCTATCACTGCCACCTGCTGTACCACATGGAAGGCGGCATGTTCCGCGAGGTCGTGGTGGCATGACCGCGCCCCGGCGGGCGAACATCCTTCGCCGAGCGCAGACCGACGCGTACGACGGCTCATCGCACGCGTCGTGCCTCATGCTCGCGTTGTCCATGCTGGCGGCGCCGGCAGCACTCTGCGCGCAAACGGCCCAGGAGGATCCCGGGCACATCGCGCCGCCGCCGGCCGCACAGCCGATGCCGCCGATGTCGATGCAGGAAATGGATCGCGTCATGGACATGCACGACGATCCGCTGCTGGGGATGTTCAAGCTCGATCAATTCGAGCGCGCGCACGGCGACGATGCGTACGCGACCTCGTGGGAAGCCGAGGGCTGGATCGGCCGCGATTTCAACAAACTCTGGTTGCGTACCGAAGGCGAACACGAGGACGGCGTCACCGATGCGCGCATCGAAGCCTTCTGGGACCATGCCTTCGCCAGCTTCTGGGACTGGCAGCTCGGCGTGCGCCACGATTTCGGCAGTGGTTCACCGCGCTCCTGGGCCGCATTCGGTGTGCAAGGCTTGGCGCCGTACTGGTTCGAAATCGAGGCAAGCGCGTACGTCGGCGAGCAGGGCCGAACCGCGATTCGCCTGCGCGCCGAGTACGAACTGCTGCTGACGCAGCGCCTGATCCTGCAGCCCGAACTCGAAACAAACCTGTACGGCAAGAGCGATCCTGCTCGCGACGTCACCGATGGATTGTCCGACTTCGAATTCGGTTTGCGGCTGCGCTACGAGATTCGCCGCGAGTTTGCGCCGTATGTCGGCGTGCTGTGGGTCCGTCGTTTGGGTGACAGCGGCGCGTTGACAACGCGCGCTGGCAGCGATACGCAACTGGTTGTCGGGTTGCGCGTTTGGTTCTGACTTCTGACGCCGGGATTTTTCGACGCTCGTTCGCTACTTTCGCTCGTCATTCCGGCGAAAGCCGGAATCCAGCGCCTTGGATGCTCTGCACTCAACAAAGAAGGGCGAAGGCACTGGATTCCGGCTTTCGCCGGAATGACGAGCAAAGAAGAAGGATGACGGTCTGCACTCGGGCCAGGCCCACTCACGTCAGCCAACCATCACCGACATCATCGCCAGCGAACTTGTCACAGCATCATTGAAAATGTGGATTTTGTCGCCTTCGCGGCGCGCGCCCAGAACGTACAACAGCGGTAGATAATGTTCCGGTGTCGGAATGCCGAGTGCCACGTCGGCTCCCAGTTTTCGCCAGTCGGCCAACGCGTCGACGTCTCCGGATTCGATGCGCTCGCGCACCAGTGTGTTCGCGCGAATGGCCCAATCGGCTGGCGCCGGATCGCGGAAGTTGAACAGCCGCAGGTTGTGCACGACGTTGCCGCTGCCAACAATCAGCACGCCATCGTCACGCAGCGGTGCGAGTTCGCGGCCGAGGGCGAGATGGAAGGCTCCGGGTTGGACGCTGTCGAGGCTGAGCTGCATGACGGGGATGTCGGCGTCCGGATACATGACGCGCAACACACTCCACGCCCCATGGTCGAGACCCCATTGCGGCGTCGGCTGAATTTGGACGCTCGTTACGATTGCCGCGACGCGCTGCGCCAGTGCGGGGTCGCCGGGCGCCGGATAACGCACGTCGAACAGCGCCTGCGGGAATCCGCCGAAATCGTGGATGGTTTCCGGCTGCGTGGCCGAGCACACGCCGACGCCGCGGGTTTCCCAGTGCGCTGAAACGCACAAGATTGACTTTGGCCTTGGAATGACCTGCGCCGCAGCCTGCCAGCCGCGCGTGAACGCGTTGTCTTCGATCGCATTCATCGGCGAGCCGTGGCCGACGAACAGCGCAGGCATCGGTCTGGATGTCGTGGGATTGTTCATCGGCCAATCATGTGGGCAATTCAGGATTTCACAACCGTGGGAATGCCTGGTTGCGCACAAATCGATGGTCGGCGCAGACTGCCGGTACGATCCACCGATGGCGGCAACAGTGGTCAGATTTTTCGCGAAGGTTTTAGCCTGATGTCCGGTGAGATGGACGCACGCGGCGACAGTTCGACAGGCGATGCCGAAGTGCCCGCTGCCGCGCGCCCCGACGCGCGTCGCATTGCGATCATCGGTGGCGGCCCAGCTGGCCTCATGGCGGCCGAGGTCGCGCGCGCAGCCGGCGCCGACGTGCAACTCTACGATCGCCTCGCGTCGGCCGGGCGGAAATTCCTGATCGCCGGCAAAGGCGGACTGAATCTCACGCATTCCGAAGGTGCGGAAGCATTTGCGGCGCGTTACGGCGCGCGCCAGGACGAAGTCGGACGTTGGCTGGCGCTGTTTGGCGCCAACGAAATACGCGAGTGGGCTCGCGGGCTGGGAGTCGAAACCTTCGTTGGCACGTCCGGCCGCGTTTTCCCGATGGATCTGAAGGCCGCGCCGTTGCTGCGAACCTGGGTGCGGCGCCTGCGCGCCAGTGGTGTGGGCTTCCACATGCAGCATCGCTGGCTGGGCTGGTGCGCCGATGGCGACCTGCGCTTCGTGCACCCGGATGGCGAGCGTCATGTGTTCGCCGATACAGTCGTGCTCGCACTCGGCGGCGGCAGCTGGCCGGTGCTCGGCTCAGACGCCTCATGGGTTCCGTTGTTGAACGAACGCGGCGTTGCGATTGCGCCGCTGCGGCCGGCGAATTGCGGATTCGACATCGGCTGGAGCGAGCACTTTGCCGCGCGCCATGCCGGCCATCCACTGAAACCCGTCGTCGTCGAATGGACCGATAGCGATGGCCAGGTCGTGCGCCAGCAAGGCGAATTCGTCATCACGGCAACCGGAGTCGAAGGCAGTCTGATCTACGCATTGAGCGCGCGGCTGCGCGATGCGATTGCGGCGCGCGGTGCGACGGAAATCCGCCTCGATCTCGCGCCGGGCCGCGATGCGCATCGGCTCGCGCGCGACCTGGCGCAGCCACGCGGCAGCCGCACGCTGACCGAGCATTGGAGGCGCCATGCCGGAATCGAGGGCGTGAAGGCCGGTCTGCTGTACGAGGTGTTGCCGAAGGACCAGTTGCAGGATCCGGCCCGGGTTGCCGCGACGTTGAAGGCGCTGCCGCTGAAACTCATGCGTCCGCGCCCGCTCGACGAGGCGATCAGCAGTGCCGGCGGCGTGAGTATGGAAGCGCTCGACGACAGCCTGATGATCAAGAGCCTCCCGGGCGTATTCTGCGCCGGCGAGATGCTCGACTGGGAAGCGCCGACTGGCGGCTATCTGCTGACTGCGTGCCTGGCCAGCGGACGCATCGCGGGCGCCGCCGCGGCGCAGGCGCCGCTCACACAAGCAACGCGGAACTGATCCACAGCGAAGCGGCGGCCAGCGCGAAACCGATCACGGTTGCCGCCAGCACGTCGCTTGGATAGTGCAGGCCGAGCACGACACGCGACGCACCGACCAGCAGCGTGAACGGCACGAGCAGCGGCGCGAGCAATGGGACATAGGCGAGCGCGATCACGCTGAAACTGACCGCGTGCAGCGTGTGCCCGGACGGAAAGCTGAACTCGTCGAGCGGCGCGACGTGCGCGACGATCTCGTGGTGCGCGCGAAACGGTCGCGGGCGGCGCGTCCAGCGCTTGAGCTGCCGATAGAGCAGGGCGGCCGCCAGGCCGGTCACGGCCAGATGCAGCGCGGCGATGCGGCCGTGACTGCCGCCGAAAAGCGCGAGCGTCGCGATCAGCGCGTACCAGAATGCGCCGTCGCCGAGGCGGCTGACGATGCCGAAGAAGCGCACGAACGCGCGTTGCGCGGCCCAGCGGTTCCACCACAGGCACCAGCGCCATTCGCCGCTGCGCCGCTCGAGCGTCTGCCATACCTGAAGCACGGTCACGGCACACTCCCGGCGGAATCGCTTGCGGAGCTTGCGCGGCCGACCAGGGCTGCATCGGCCGCACGCGCGCGAGCGCTGACCGCCGAAGCCGTGCGGACGATCCCGATCGAACTTGTTGCGCTGGCTTTGCCGTCTCGCATGCAGATGCACTCCTGGTGCCTGCACGCTAACCGGCGGATTTGAAAAGTGGATTACGGGAAAATGTCGCAAATGTGACCGTATCTGGTCGGGCGCGTTGCGCCGGCGCGGGCAACGCACCGCGTTCGCGTGTCACCACTGGGCCGTCAGCTGGTGGAACGGCCGCTCGAGCGCTATGCCATCGGCGCTGAAGTCGGATCGTAATTTGCCATCGACGCTGACCTGTTTCGGTCGCAGCCGCGTCGGCCACCAGACCTGAACGGGCGTGCCGTCACGCAGACCCGGTGCGAGCGTCACGCGCAGGATGGCATCCTGTTGCCGCGCACTCATCGACAATGAACCGTAAGCGGTCGGCAAGCTGCCGACGCGCAGGCCGTCGCCGGCAATCCAGGACGGCGGTGCGCCCGGCAGCAGTTGCAGGCGTGCATCGTCCTCGCGCATCAGCATGCCGAAGAGCGTGCGCGCGTATTCCGAACCGATCCAGGTATGCGGCATGTCGCCGAGGTATCCCGGATGGCGCAGGCGCGAGTGCACGACTTCGGCGAGTACCTGCCATTCGGCCGGACGCCGGCCCGACAGCAAGTCGCGCAGCAGTTCTTCGGCATCCTGCGGCCGATTCAGATGCACATACGTCAGTATGTTGCGCAGTTCGTACGGCGTGTAGGCGAAAAGTGCATCCGGCGCCTCGCGCTTGCGCACGTCGTCGAGATAGCGCGTGAACGTTCGCTCGAGCGCATCGGCAGGCATCAGGTCCTGTTGTCCGCACGGATCGACGCCGATCGACACGCCGGCCGGGTCGCCGTCGCCGAGGTCGGCTGCGGCCGGGATGTAGTCGGCGCCTTTCCATGCCATTGTCGTGCGGATCGATGCAGCGACCGAATCGCGCAACGCCGCGTACTGTTCGTGCGCGAACTTCGCCAACTCGCGGTCGCCCCATTGTTCGGCCAGCCACGCGCCATCGTGCCAGCCCTTCAAGGCCCAGTAGTCGTCCCAGTAGCTGTGCGTCGGCGTCGAGTAGCCTTCATGACTGATCGACGGGGCGATGATGCCGTGGAATCGTTCCGGTGCCGGCCGATCGGCCATATAGCCGGGCACGAGCGTGCGATCGCGCAGCTCCTTGAGGAACGCAAGCGCGAGCCGCACCTTCGGCAGGTAGTCGCGCACGCTGGCCGCGCCGCCGTCGAGCCGCGCAATCTCCGCGACCAGCCAGATGAATTCCCCCTGGCTGTCGTATTCGATGTCCGAACCGAAGCCGGTGTTGACGCTGCCGTCGTTGTTGAGGATCGGCGACACGAGGCCGTTTTCGTGAACCGCGTGATCGGCGTACCAGTGCAGGTAGTCGCGCGCGGTTTTCGCCATGCCCATGCGCGCCAGGATCGCCGCCGTCGCCGAACCGTCGCGGATGAACGAGCGGTTGTAGTTGCGCGGGCCGGCCTGCATCGACGGTCCGGACTGGTTGATCAGCATGTACGCGGCTTGCGCGCGCAGCATGTCGACGAGCGAGCGGTCCGGCAGCGACAAGTCGATGTGCCCGAGACGCTGCTGCCAGCTCGCGGCCACCTCCCCGGCGCGCGCGTCGAATCCTGCGCCCGGTTCCAGCGTTCCGATCAGCTGACCGCGATCGACCGCCGGAGCGTCCGGCAGTGTGGCCGCGGTGGCATCTATACGCTCCTTGCCGAGCGGAAACGCGATCACGATGTCGCGCTGCGCGCCGGGTTCGACTTCGATGCGATAGCTCAGCAGCGCTGCAGCAAGGCCGTCGTCGTCGCTGGCCTTGGTCGAATCGGGCGTCGTGCCGGACGCGACGTAGCGCGTGATTTCGTCTTCGCCGTGCGCGCCGAACGCCGACGCGCCGCGTGCATCGGCGCCTGTCAGGGAGACAAGCAACACGCGCCCGTTTACGCGCACTTCGGGTTGCGTTTCGGATCCATCGATGCTGACGGTGCGGATCGGCGACGGCCCGCCGTTCTGCCACGGCGGATTCATCTGCATCGGCCGGACGGCGAGTGACAGCAGTCCGTCCACGCGGTTCGCGCCGGTGTTGCGCAGGCGATAGCGCACGAGCGTGACCGGCGCGCCGGACTGCTCGACCGCGATCGCGTCGGTGCGCAGCGACAAGCCCGGTTGCGGCGCCCATTCGACCGAAGGCATCGGCATCCAGCCTTCGCGCAGGCCATGTGCGATTTGCGCTGCCGGCGCGGCGGCCGCATGGCCGGAAGCGTCGCGCCACAGCGGTTGCACGAGCGGCGCGCTCTTGAATGCCTCGACGTTGCCCCATTCATCGAAAATGGTTTTCTGCTGCGCGGCGGGCACGCCGACTACCGTCCAGTAGACCTGTTGCCCGTGCAGCGAGGCCGGAAACAGTTCGCGATTTGCGCGCGCTGCCACGATCTCGTAGCGCTTCATCGGCGTCATCACGCGAACCGGACTCAGCAAACGCAGACGCGCGATCGCAGGCGCGGTATCGCGCGAGGGCAACACGGTCAGCCGCAACGTGTTCACTGTGTGCGGCTCGCGCGCGGCCAGATATGATGTATCGCCGAGCGATCCGGGATCGTCAGCCAGAGGCATCCACTTGCCAGATGTTTCTCGTGCTTCGAGCTTGGCGCCGCTGCGCGCAGCGCCCCAGAACACCTCGAGCCCGGCCGTCGGCAGCGAGTGCGGCAATTCGATCAGCAACTCGCACTTGCCATGGATGCGCCCGAGCGCGCGCGCCGTTCCCGGACTCCACAGCGTCGCCGGGTTGCCGCTGGAAGCCAATCCGCTGATGCGTGGCGCGTCGCGCGCCGACAGCGGCTCGAACTCGAAGACAGACACGCCCCAGTCGGCCGTGCGCGGCACGCTGGCAAGACGCAGGTAGCGCGCCTGCACTGGTGGAAAGAACACGTAGTCGATGCCGCCCTGCGCGTCGGACGTTTCGTAGGCGGTGAACCAGTCCTGGCCGTC
>DASRTK010000244.1:0-3841 GCA_035655975.1 Rudaea sp. | reverse complement strand
GCCAGCGGGGGAGAGAGGAACAGTAGGAGTCGCGCTTCGCGCGAGGCATTGTCTATGGAAAAAAACCGACTCGAAGCCTTCACAGACGGGGTGATCGCCGTGATCATCACGATCATGGTGCTGGAACTCAAGCCGCCGCATGACACGAGCTGGTACGCGCTGTTCCGCAACTGGCCGATCATTCTCAGTTACGTCCTGAGCTTCATCTACGTCGGGATCTATTGGAACAATCACCACCATCTGCTGCACCTGGCCGAGACGGTCAACGGCAAGGTCATGTGGGCAAACCTGCACTTTCTGTTCTGGCTGTCGCTGTTTCCGTTTGTCACGAGCTGGCTGAACGAGGCGCAGCCCGTTCCGTCCCCGGTGCCGACGGCGCTTTACGGTTTCGTCTTGCTGATGGCGGGGGCCGCGTGGATCCCGCTCATGCGCACGCTGATCGCCTGCAACGGCGGTTCGCAGAGCGAACTGAAGAAAGCCATCCGCAGCAACTGGAAGGAATGGGGCTCGGTTCTCGTTTATGCCGTGGCAATTGCCTTATCGTTTTTTGTCCCCATTGTGTCCTGCGGGCTGTATGCAGCGGTCGCCGCGATGTGGTTCGTGCCCGACCGGCGAATCGAAGAGAAAGTGAACGAATGAACATTGTCGCAACCATCAAGACGCATTTGCCCTGAGGACGATCGGAACGGTTTATGTCCACGAGCAAACGCTGTTACTACGAAGTGCTGGGCGTCGAGCGCGGAGCGTCCGAGGAGGACCTCAAGAAGGCGTTCCGCCGGCTTGCAATGAAGCACCATCCGGACCGCAATCCGGACAACAAGGAGTGCGAGGCACACTTCAAGGAAGCCAAGGAGGCCTACGAGGTCCTCGGCGATCCGCAGAAGCGGGCAATGTATGACCGCCATGGCCACGCGGCATTCGAAAATGGCGGAGGGCGGAGCGGCGGCGCCGGCTTCGCCGATGTCGGCGACATCTTCGGCGACATCTTTTCCGACATCTTCGGCATGGGCGGGCAGGGCCGGCAGACGCGGCGCGGCGCCGACCTGCGTTATGTCGTCGAACTGGATCTCGAAGAGGCGGTGTTCGGTCTTGAGCGCAAGATCGATGTGCCGACATTGTCGCCATGCGAATCCTGCTCGGGCTCCGGGTCGAGCGACGGCAAACTGGCAACCTGCGACACCTGCCGCGGCCACGGTCGTGTTCGCATGCAGAACGGTATCTTCTCGATCCAGCAGTCGTGTCCGCATTGCGGCGGCAGCGGCAAGAAGATTTCCAATCCATGCCGTGCCTGCCGCGGCGAAGGGCGCGTGCAGAAGGACAAGACCTTGTCGGTCAAGATTCCGGCCGGCGTCGACAGCGGTGACCGCATCCGCCTGACCGGCGAGGGCGAAGCCGGCCCGCCCGGCGCAGCCGCGGGTGATCTTTACGTTGAAGTCCACGTGCGCGAGCACCCGATCTTCCAGCGCGAGCGCGACGATCTTTTCTGCGAGCTGCCGATCCGCTTTTCGCAGGCCGCCCTCGGCGCGGAACTCGAAGTGCCCACGCTTGGCGGGGAAGCCTCGATCAAGATTCCACCCGAAACCCAGACCGGGAAACTGTTCAAGTTGCGCGGCAAAGGCGTGCGCAACGTGCGCAACGGCCACGTTGGCGACCTGATCTGCCGCGTGGTCATCGAAACGCCCATCAAGCTCAACAAGCGCCAGCGAGAACTGATCGAGGAGTTTGAAGCGAGCTTCGGCGACGATGCCGCTAAGCACACACCGCGAGCGAGCTCCTGGCTCGGCGGGGTCAGGCAGTTCTGGGAGCGGGTAACTTCTTGAGGCAGGGACGAGGGGCGAGGGACGAGGGACGAGTAAGAGCGGTCGAAGCGCCACCCTTTACCGGTGCCCTTGCCAAGTCGTATCCATAGCCTGAACCAGGCTCTGCTCGCCCCTCGCCCCTCGCCCCTCATCCCTCGTCCCTCGTCCCGCGTCCCTGCTAGCATTACCCAATGAGCGATCTCGTCAACGTCGTCGTCTATGGATCCGCCGGGCGCATGGGGCAGGCGATTATTCGGCTCGTCCTCGATTCGACTCAGGCGCGGCTGACGTGCGCGCTGGTTCGGCCCGGATCGGGTTTGGCGGACGAGCCCCTCGATCGCGTTTTTGGCGCGCTCGAGCGCAATGTGGATTTTTCCACATCGCTCGACCCGGACGTGCCTTGCGACGTGATCGTCGATTTCAGCGGACCCAATGCGTTCGACGGGGCGCTCGCACTCGCTGTTCAGCGACGCGCGGCTTTCGTCTGCGGCTCGACCGGTTTGCACGACGAGCAGCGGCTGTCGCTGGAACATGCGGCGCGCTCGATACCGGTGCTGTGGGCGGCGAACTTCAGCCTCGGCGCGGCGATGCTGCTGCGTGCCGCGCGCCGCGTCGCTGCCGCGTTGCCCGATTGGGACTGCGATATCGTCGAGTTCCATCACAAGGGCAAGACCGACGCGCCGTCCGGAACCGCCATGAACCTGGGCATGGCCATAGCCGAGGGACGCGGTCACGCGCTCGCGGAACGCGCGGTGTTTGCCCGCCACGGCCAGGTAGGTGCCCGCGGCGAACAGGAGATCGGTTTCGCCGCGCTGCGCGGAGGCGATGTGGTCGGCGAACACACCGTGATTTTTGCCACCGATGGCGAGCGGCTGGAACTCACGCATCGCGCCACGAGCCGCGACATCTTCGCGCGCGGCGCGCTCGCTGCCGCGATCTGGCTCGCGCGCCGCGAACCGCGCATGTACAACTTCGACGAAGTGCTGGCGCCGTCGGCGTGAAGCCGCGCGAGGTCAGTGGAAATTGGTGTTCGACAGCAAGCCGAAGCACGCAGCGACCAGCAGCAGCAGGACACCGATGATCGACGCGATTCCGACGCCGATACCGAGCGCTGTCCGCGGCTGGTTGGTTTTTCTGAAATGCACGATCAACCAGATCATCGCGGCCCAGGGCAGCAGGAACAGAAGGATCGCAAGCATCGCGCCGAAGCCTGAATTCGCTCCATTCAGCACGCTGAAGACGACGCTCGACAGCGCCCCGACGACGAAATATCCGGCGATCAGGCATGCCCACGCGAGTGCGATTCCAGCGCCCAGTGATCCGTTCTTCGGGTCGGCGGTCTGCGGGGTCGATGGACCCGGCTGGGCTGGCGTTTCTGACATGGGCACGGCTCCTCAGTAGGTTGCGCCACTCGCATCCGCGGCCGCACGCAATCGGGTCAGCCGCTCGCGGCGTTCGTCGCGATAGAACAGGTTGAACGTGTCGAACGGCACGATCGTGCCGTCCGGCTGGGCGATGTGCACGCAGGACTTTTTCACGGCGCGCAGGTCGAAGCTCATCGCGTCGATGAACTGCATGATCAGCACGCGGAACACGTTGCGGTACGACAGGTCCGACGGCGCCTGGATCTGCGGCAGGCAGCAAAGCAGGTCGGACAGCGAGCAGGCCTGCGACTCGGGCGAATGGTTGGTCGCGAACAGTTCGAACACATGGGCGCGCAGTTGCTCGTCGCGTTCGACGACGATCGTGTTGCGGCCTTTCGCGACCAGCGTTTCGGGCTTGACGAAGCGCGTCAGCGGCACGGTGTTGTTGCCGAGCTTCAGCGCATAGGCCATCGCCAGGCAATCCGGATTGCACGGCACCGGGATCAGGTCGTCGGCTTCGAACACGCTGGTCTGTTCGAGGATGCGCCGGCGTACTTCGGTCAAGGTCAGGCGATCACGTGCTGGATCATAATTCTCGAGGCGCCCGGCGGCCTGGATCGGCTGGAAGGTTACGCCGCGCACGCATGGCTGGCGCAGTGCGAATTCGATGATCGTGCC
>DASRTK010000243.1:0-2388 GCA_035655975.1 Rudaea sp. | reverse complement strand
GTAGCTCTGGTCGACACCCCACTCGTGCGACCAGCGCGCGATATCGGTTGTGGGCGAAGGGTCGTCCTGGGTCAGGAATTCGGCGACATCGAAACCGATGCCGCCGGCGCCGACGATCGCCACGCGCCTGCCGACCGGCCTGCCGAGCAGCACCACGTCGAGATAACTCAGCACGTTCGGCCGGTCGGCGCCGGGAATCCGCAGCGAGCGAGGCGTGACACCGGTCGCGAGGATGACGCTGTCGAAGCCGCGCAGCGACTCGGCCGTCGCGCGCGTATCGAGTTTCAGCTCGACGCCGGTGTCGGCGATGCGATGGCCGAAGTAGCGCAGCGACTCGTGGAATTCTTCCTTGCCCGGAATGCGCTTGGCCATGTTGAACTGGCCGCCGATCTCGCTGGCGGCGTCGTACAGCGTGACGGCATGGCCGCGCTCGGCCAGCGTCGTCGCGCACGCAAGCCCTGCGGGTCCAGCACCGACCACGGCGATTTTCTTGCGTGTCGCGGATGGCCTGATGACGAGTTCGGTTTCATGGCAGGCACGCGGATTGAGCAGGCACGACGCATGCTCGTTCTTGAACACATGATCCAGGCAGGCCTGGTTGCAGGCGATGCAGGTGTTGATGCGCTCGCTGCGTCCGGCCTTGGCCTTGTTGACCCAGTCCGAGTCGGCCAGCAGCGGCCGCGCCATCGACACCATGTCGGCATCACCGTCGGCGAGGATCTTTTCGGCGACCTCCGGCATGTTGATGCGATTGGTCGTGATCAGCGGAATCTTGACCTGGCCCTTGAGCTTGCGCGTGACCCAGGTGAACGCGCCGCGCGGAACACTGGTGACAATCGTCGGCACACGCGCCTCGTGCCAGCCGATGCCGGTGTTGATGATCGACGCGCCGGCCGCTTCGATCGCCTTGGCGAGCTGCACGATTTCGTCCCAGCTCTGTGCGTTGTCGACGAGGTCGAGCATCGACAGCCGGTAGATGATGATGAACTCGCGCCCGACCGCCGCGCGCGTGCGCCGCACGATCTCGATCGGCAGCCGCTGGCGCTTCTCGACGCTGCCGCCCCAGGCGTCGTTGCGCGTATTCGTGCGCGCGGCCAGGAACTGGTTGATCAGATAGCCTTCGCTGCCCATGATCTCGATGCCGTCGTAGCCGGCATCCTGCGCGAGCTTCGCGCAGCGCACGAAATCGCCGATCGTGCGCTCGACGCCACCGTTCGACAGCGCGCGCGGCGTGAACGGGGTGATCGGCGACTTGATGCGCGACGCCGAGACCGACAGCGGGTGATAGCCGTAGCGACCGGCGTGCAGGATCTGCAAGCAGATGAGCCCACCGTCGGCGTGCACCGCATGCGTGACCTTGCGATGGCGCGCGACGTGCCACGGCATCGACAGGCGGCCGCCGAACGGCTTGAGCCAGCCGGCGATATTCGGCGACAGCCCGCCGGTGACCATCAGGCCGACACCGCCGCGCGCGCGTTCGGCGAAGTACGCCGCGAGCTTGCCGTAGTCGCGCGCGTGGTCCTCCAGGCCCGTGTGCATCGAACCCATCAGCACGCGGTTGGGCAGCGTGACGAAGCCCAGGTCGAGCGGCGCAAGCAAATGTGGAAAATGGGAATTTGCGCTGCTGGCGTCGGGCATGGCGTCGAACGGCCGTTTGAAAGGATGCACGATGCCGTGCCGCGCTGGTTTGCGCAAGTCTTGGCGCGGCGCGCCGGGATTTCGGTAGTATGGAATGCCCGGCGCGCAGCGGCTCGCCAGCATGGGGAGGACGCATGAGCAGCTGGCTCATCTCATTGTTCGGTGGAGTCCTTATCGGACTGTCCGCGACCGGCTTGCTGCTGTTCAACGGCCGCATCGCCGGCATCAGCGGCATCGTCAACGGTTTGACGCGGCGCTCGTCCGGCGCGGACTGGGCATGGCGCGCGGCCTTCATCGCCGGCATGGCCTTAGCCGGAGGCGTCACGATGCACCTGTTGCATCAGGCCGCGGTGTCGCCGGCGCGCTTGCCGGTCCTGCTGCTGGCCGGCGTGCTGGTCGGATTCGGCACGAGTCTCGGCGGCGGGTGCACGAGCGGTCACGGCGTCTGCGGGCTGGGCCGGTTTTCGCGCAGGTCGCTGGTCGCCGTGCTGACGTTCATGGCCTCCGCGATCGTCACCGTCTTGCTGACGCACCACGTGTTCGGCGGCGCCGCATGAAGGCCGCTTTCGCCGCGCTGCTATGCGGGGCCCTGTTCGGCGTCGGCCTTGCGATAGCACGAATGACCGATCCGCTTGTCGTGCTCGGTTTCCTCGAGATCTTCGGCGACTTCGACCCGACGCTCGCGTTCGTCCTGCTCGGCGCCACGATGACTACCGGCATCGCGTTCCACTTCGTCACGCGGCGCCGGCG
>DASRTK010000242.1:0-1914 GCA_035655975.1 Rudaea sp. | reverse complement strand
TGCGACCGGGCAAGGACGGTGCGAGCGGCGCCCGGCTGAAACTCATCGCCGGCTTGCTTGGTGTCGGATTCGATACGCTGAGGCAACGCGAAGCGCACCGGCGGAATCAGCGCATGGCCCTGATCGCGGCCGCGTCGCTCGCCGGCATGACGCTGGCACTGGTCCTCACCGCAACGGCGTGGTTCGAACGCGACAACGCGCGCCGGCAGCAGGCATTGGCGGAAGGCGCGACCCGGGATGCGCAACGCCGGCAGGCGCAGGCAGAAGGAATGCTCGGCTTTTTGCTTGACGACCTCAGACCGAAACTGACGAAGGTCGGCCAGCTCGATCTGCTCGACACGGTCGACGAAAAGGCGCAGAGCTACTTCGCCGGGCTTCATGCAGGCGACCTCAACGACAACACCTTGGCGCGGCAGGCGCAAACGCTTACCGGCATCGGCAACGTGAGGCTGAGCCAGGGTCGCTATCCCGAGGCACTGTCAAGCTTCCGGACTGCCTACGCCCGGAGCAGCGAGTTGGTAGACCGGAATCCCGGCGACGGCGCACGGATGTTCGCTCGAGGCCAGGCGGAATATTGGGTCGGCTACGTGTACTGGCAAAGCCGCGACCTGGCTCAGGCGCAGACCTGGTTGACGCGCTACCGCGACACGAGCCGCGCTACCTATAACCTCGACCCGAAGAACCTCGACTGGGAGCACGAACTGGCCTATGGAGATCAAAACCTGGCGGTCCTCGAACTCGAGCGCGGCCAGTTGGAACCCGCGGCTGCCGGGTTAAAACAGGCGCGCGCCACATTCGAGTCGGTTCTGGCCAAGAATCCCGGCGACGCACAATTGATGTTCGACGTGGCCGATGTGGTGTCGTGGCTGGGCAGCACGCAGGAGCAGCTGGGGCACCTTGACCAGGCCACCGAATTGCTGGCCGAGAAAAGCGAACGCGTGCGCACGATCAGCGCGAAGAACCCCAATGACCCGCGCTGGAAAGTCGAATTGTCGACCGCCCAGCTGATGCAGTCGGAACTGCTGCGCGTCCGCGGCAGGTATTCCGAGGCGTATTCCGTCGCCAACGAAGCGGTCGAGCGCATGAAACCGCTGACGGTGCGCGATCCGGGCAACAAGGAGTGGAGCCAGGACTATCTTTACTCGTTGCTGATGCGCGCGGCCGCGCGCATCGCCACCGGCAATCGCGCCGAAGCGCTGGGTGATCTTGCTCTCGCACAACCGCTGCTCGATGCGCTAGGCCAAACCGAAGCGCAGAACCGGAGTGTGCGCCGTGATCTGTTCGACGCTGCCTCGCTGCGCATCATGCTGGGATTGCAGAACAACGATCACGCCACAGCCCAGGTCGGCGCCGAGGCACTGCGCGCGCTCGATCCCGGCAATGAAGCGACGCCGGCTTCGGCCCAGGATGCCGGCCGTTACGGACTGAGCCAGATTGCAGCAGGCATGGCTGCTGTGGCGGGGAGTCGCCAGTCCGATGCGGATGTATACTTTTCCGCAGCGCGGCGCGTGCTCGAGCCACTGGCGGGAAATTCCAGCTATTGGCGTGTGCTCGATCCCTGGGCGCGCCTGTCACGACTGTCCGGCAACACGGTGGAAGCCGATCGCGTCGAGAAGCAGCTTTCCGGCTACGGCTACGTGCCCTTGTTCCCATGGTCCGGAAAGAAAGGCGCGGACCAGAAATCCCGTGCCGTACGCGTCGGCGACGGGAGCAGACCAGGCAATTCAACGTCTTCGTCTAATCGGCAGTACAATCCGCCAGCGAGGCAGCCGGCGTTGCCGGTTCGCGTCGCCAGCAACGGCAATGACCGAAGTTCCTGATGGAGATCGTACCTGCAACGCCTCGCCCGAGGTCCACTGACGAAGGGGATCAAGCCATGCAAAGCAACTTCCGATTCTGCGCGCTCGTGCTAGC
>DASRTK010000241.1:0-8160 GCA_035655975.1 Rudaea sp. | reverse complement strand
AGTACCAATTTTCGGAAAACGCTTGACCACGAGAGTCGTCTTAAACGTCGTTGCCGAGAGAAATTCCATCGCAATCGACTTCTCGCGGCCATAGTTTTTCCGGCCAAATTTTGCAGTCGAGTTTTTCAACAGAATAGGCCGGAAGCTGCCGGCCGAAAAATCAGAGCAACAGTCGACCGCCGACAGTCATTTTTCGGAATTGCTGGTGGCCAATATCAGATGCGCAACAGATACAACACCGACAACAGCGTGCCGGCCGCGGCGACAACATAGACGACGACCGCAACGATCGCATCCTGGCGCAAGCCGAAATCGTGCAGCGTAACGCGCAGGCGATGTGCGGCGTGCCACAGGAACAGCGCGATCACGGTCAGGAGGAACAGCTTGCCGAACCAGTGCGCCGCGAAGGCATGCAGCTGCGAGTAGCGCAGCACGCTGGGCGCATGTCCTAGCGCCGCGAGCAGGAACAGCAGGACGAGTACCGGCGCCAGAAAAGCCGCCAGCGTGCCGCCCGCGGCGAACAGGCTCCAGACGATCGGTTTGTTCGACTTGGCCATGGCGCTACCAGAGTCCGGCCAGGAACAGCGCGGCCATCGAGACCACGATCCACGCCGCGTAGTGTGCGGCGACAATGTACTTGCCCGGCAGAAATTCCTCACCGATTTGCACAGGCATGGCCTTCGGCGTCACGTTGAACCAGCTCGTCGTGTTGTGCACGGCGAAGATCAGCACGACCAGCAATCCGAGTGCGCTCCACGGACCTTCGATTGCCGCAAGGAACGACTCGTACGCAGTTTGTCCGTCGGCCAGGCGTCCGAGCGCGCACAGCATCAGCAGCGCAAAGGCGCCGATGAAAATGCACGTGACTTCGCGCGACATGTAGCGCAGGTAACGCGGCTGCTTGAAGTACCAGCCGGTCTTCGAGACTTCTCGAACGAAAGGTTTGCGGCTCATTTACGCGCACCCGGCAACAAATGCTCCTTGAACCAGTCGATCGTGCTCGCGACTTTTACCTGCTGCAACGCTGCTGCTGGGTCGACCGCCTTCGGACAGACCTCCGAGCAGGCTCCGACGAATGAGCATTCCCAGACGCCGGCGTTGCTGGCGATGACTTCCTGGCGCTCATCGCGACCGCCATCGCGCGAGTCGAGGTTGTAGCGGTGTGCAAGCGCGATCGCGGCCGGACCGAGGAACATCGGTTGCAATGCGTATTCGGGGCAGGCTGCGTAGCACAACATGCAGTTGATGCACATCGAGAACTGCCGGTACTTCATCAGTTGCGCGGGAGTCTGCTTGTACTCGCCCTCGGGAATCGGCTCGTTGTGCGCGGGGATCAGGTACGGTTTGACGCGCTTGAGCTTGTCGATGAAGTCGTCGGCGACCGTGATCAGATCGCGCTCGATCGGAAAGTTGGCCAGCGGCTCGACGCGGATCACGCCGTCGTAGTCGCGCAGGAATGCATGGCACGACAGCTTCGGCTCGCCGTTGATCATCATGCCGCAGCTGCCGCACACGGCCATGTGGCAGGACCAGCGATAGTTCAAGGTCGGGTCGATGTTTTCCTTGACCGCGTTGAGCGCATCGAGCACGACCCACTCTTCGGCGCACGGAACGTCGTAACGCTGGAAATGCGGCTCGCTGTCGGTTTCCGGGTCGTAGCGCAGCACGTCGAGCTGGACGATGCGCGCGTTCACTTGTGGTCTCCCGAGTAGTCGCGCACGCCGGGCGGCGACTTCGTGATCACGACGTCGAGATAGTCCAGCCGCGGCGCTTCCGCACCTTGGAACCAGGCCATGCTGTGGCGCAGGTAGTTGCTGTCGTCGCGCTCGGTGTGATCGAGGCGTTGATGCGCGCCACGCGATTCCTTGCGCGCCAGCGCACTGACGGTCAGCGCCTGCGCACAGTCGAGCATGCAGCCCAGTTCCAGCACCTGGAACAAATCAGTGTTGAAGACGTTGCTCTTGTCGTTGAGCACGACCCTTTGATAGCGCCGACGCAGTGCGGCGATCGCGTCGACCGCTTCCTGCAGGCCGGTTTCGTGACGATAGATGCCGACATTCTTCTCCATCGTCTCCATCATTTCCTTGCGCAAACCGGACATCGACTCTTTGCCGTCTGTGCGCGAGAACAACTCGCGGATGCGCGCCTGCGATTCGAGCGCGCGTGCGTGGAGCGCATCGGTGTTCGCAGCCGGCAGGCCTCGAATGTGTTCGATCGCCGACAGCGCCGCGCGTTTGCCGAACACCAGCAGTTCGGTCAGCGAATTCGAGCCGAGGCGATTCGCGCCATTGAGACTGACGCAGGCGCACTCTCCGGCGGCGAACAGGCCCGGCAATGTCGTCGCCGCCCGTGTGTTCGTCGAAATGCCGCCCATCATGTAATGTACGACCGGCCGGATCGGCACCGCATCGGTGACGATGTCGACGCCCAGATAACTGATCGCCAGTTCGCGCACCAGCGGCAGTCGCGCGTTGATCGTCTTCTCGCCGAGATGGCGCATGTCCATCAACACGCATTCGCCCCACTTGGTCGACACCGTGTTGCCTTTCTGCAGTTCGTGCCAGTAAGCCTGGCTTACGCGGTCGCGCGGTCCGAGCTCCATCGTCTTCAGTTGCGGCTTGCCCAGCGGAGTCTCCGGGCCCATGCCGTAGTCCTGCAGGTAGCGTCGCCCGTGTTTGTTGACGAGCACGCCGCCTTCGCCGCGGCAGGCTTCGGTCAGCAGGCTGCCGGTGTTCGGCAGGCCGGTCGGGTGGTACTGCACGAACTCCATGTCCTTGAGCGGAGCGCCGGCGCGATAGGCCAGTGCCATGCCGTCGCCGGTCTTGATCGCGCCATTGGTCGTGAACGGAAACATGCGGCCCGCGCCGCCGCCGGCGATGATGACCGCCTTCGCGTTGAACTGCCTGATCAAGCCGCTGCGCATTTCCATCGCGGTCAGGCCCTGGCAGCGGCCATCGTCGGTCAGCAGGTCGAGTGCGTAGTACTCGTCGAAGCGTCTGATCGAAGGAAACTGCAGGCTGGTCTGGAACAACGTATGCAGGATGTGGAAGCCGGACTTGTCGGCGGCAAACCACGTGCGCTGCTTCTTCATGCCGCCGAACGGGCGCACCGCCACCGACCCGTCGGCTTCGCGGTTCCACGGACAACCCCAGTGTTCGAGTTGCAACAATTCCTTCGGCGCTTCCTTGACGAAGTACTCGACGCAGTCCTGATCCGAGAGCCAGTCGCCGCCGCCGACGGTATCGTCGAAATGCAGATCGAAGCTGTCGTCCGCCTTGGTGACACCGGCGGCGCCGCCTTCGGCTGCGCAGGTATGGCTGCGCATCGGGTAGACCTTCGAGATCAGCGCAATACGCAGTGCCGGATCGGTCTGGGCGAGCGCAATCGCGGCGCGCAGCCCAGCGCCGCCGGCGCCGACGATGGCAACATCCGTATCGATGATTTCCATATCATCTACTCTCTGAGCGGCAGAGTGCATTCATGCGCGATCATCTGAGCCTCGTGTCACGACCCTCTTGGGCGTCACGCTTCGCAGACGTCCGGACCAACTTGTGCGCGAACATGCTACAGCATCCTAACTACGATCCGTGACCGTGACGGTCTCGAACCTAATGGCCCGGCGAAGGCTGCGAGTTGATTTGGATCAACCGCGATGGCGTGAGGCAACATCGGAACGTGCGCCCTCCGGTCATCTTCATGACTGGAAACCGTCGCCCCGAACGGTCGCGGGGAGCCGCCTTCCCGTCGCTGTGCTGCAGCCCCCTCGTGCGTGGCGCCCTGCTCGCAACGCAGGGGATCTCATCGCCGATGCGTCGGACATGAGCAAAAGGCGCATCGCCTTGCAGAACTTCGTTCCACGACCTTGTGGAAGTGCAATCGGAAACGCCGTTGTCCAGCAGCACGATGAAAGACGTGAGGTCGTTCGTCGTATTCCTTCTGTGCATTGCCAGCGCGCTCGCGCACGCGCAGACGAATTGGAACTGGGCCAACCCGTCACCGCAAGGCAATACGCTGCATGGTGTGACATGGCACGTCGGCCAGTTCGTTGCCGTCGGAGAGAACGGCACCATTCTGACTTCCGCGGATGGAAGCGATTGGGACATACGAATCTCGAATACGACCAGGACGCTGGCAAGCGTCGCCTGGCATGGCAGCCAATTCGTCGCAGCCGGTGAAGGTGGCACGATTCTGACTTCCGCCGATGGCGTCGCGTGGACGAAGCGTTCACCGGGGACCAATGCATTTCTCAACAGCCTGGCCGGGAACGGTGCCGAGCTGGTTGCGGTGGGTGACGGCGGCGCCATTCTGACTTCTGTTGACGCGGCCACCTGGACCGCGCGCAACTCGACGACGACCGACAATCTTCATGCCGTGGCCTGGAATGGAAACCTTTTCGTTGCGGTGGGCGGATCGCCGGATGATTTCACCAGTGCGACCGTCCTGACTTCGCCAGACGGTATCACGTGGACGCCACGCGACCCGGTTTCCGCGCGATGCCTGTTTGCCGTGCTCTGGAACGGCAGCCAATGGATGGCTGTCGGGAGCGGCGGTGCGGAGCTGACGTCGCCCGATGGACTGACCTGGAGACTTGGCAACACCGGGAGTGGCGTTGCCCAACGCGGCCTGTCGTGGAACGGCAAGGTGTTCATTGCCGTGGGTCAATTCGGCACGATCCTGACTTCGGCCGATGGTGCGATGTGGGTTGACCGCTCGTCGGTGGCAGCAACCGCAAACGATTTGTTCGGCCTGGCAGGCGACGGCAGTCAATCGGTGGCGGTGGGCGCCAAGGGCACTCTATTGAGTTCGACCGCGATGGACGCGAGTTCGTGGGCGAGGCGTTCGACCGAAATCGCAAATGCCTCGCCCTCGGACATCGTCTGGGATGGCAGCCAGTTTGTCGTGGCGGACTTCAATCGCGGCCTGCTGATATCACCGGATGGGATCAACTGGACGGTTCGTTCCGGGCCGGGAGCGCCGATCTCGATCACCTGGACAGGCAATCAGTTTGCCCTGACGACGGAGTTCGGCGAGATATGGACTTCGGCCGACGCCGTCGACTGGACGAATCGGTCCGCGCCTTTTTTTCCTTACAACGCCATTGCCGGAAACACCGGCACTCTCGTGGGCGTCGGTGGAAGGGACACGTTCGCCATGTTTATCGCAACGTCCACCGATGGCGGCGTTACATGGAAGGATCACAGTCTGATGACGACCACCGATCGTCTGCAGGCGGTGCTGTGGAACGGCAGCCAGTTCGTGAGCGTCGGCTCCCACGGCAGGGTCATGACCTCTCCCAACGGCGAAACCTGGACGCCGCAAACATCCGGCACGACTGCTTTCCTGAGCGGCATCGCCTGGGATGGCCATCAGTTCGTCGTTGTCGGCGATACCGCGTTCCTGACTTCGCCGGACGCGGCGACGTGGACGGCGCATGCCTGGGGAGGGCTGCCCGCCGCTGCGGCGATCGCCTGGAACGGCCACGCCTTCGTCGCCGTGGGCGACCACGGTGCGATCCTTCTGTCGACCGATGGAATCAGCTGGACACAGGTACCGGCATTGACGAATCACCCGCTCTCCGCGGTGGCAGCCAGCGGCGATCCGGTCATCCGGTTCGTCGCTGCCGGCGACCTTGGCGATCTGCTCTACAGCAACGACGAGGTCTTCATGGATACCTTCGAGAGTGTGCCTGGCAGGCGCCCCTCGCTTCACGTTGCGGTGCTACCGCGGAATCGCCAGGCGCAGTGCGCCGTCACCGACCAGGCAGACCCGGCCACGCACGATGACACCGGCGCGGTCGCCGCGAACGATTGCATGTAGCTCGCTCGGCCGGCCCAGAAATCGACCTTGCGCAAGCGTGATGACTTCGTCATGCAGGGCAAGCCCGTGCGCAACGAGATAGGCGGCAGCCGGTCCGGCCGCGCTGCCGGTCGCGATATCTTCGACACGGCCGTCGTTGTCCCAGGTGCGGCCCTCGCGCTTCGCGACGTCAAGCACGTAGACGAACTTTGCGCCGACCGTGGCGAGCAGCTCCTCGAAGCCGCCCGCTACGATGCGCGCGCGCTCGAGGTTCTGACTGACCGGGACGATCAGGTACGGCAATCCGGTCGACACGACCTGCAACGGCAAAACGGCAGCCAGATCCCCGGTGCGCAGGTTCAGCGCGTCGAGTAGTGGCGCGATTTTCGCCTGTGGAACCGGTTCGTCGACGCGGGCCTCGCCCTGGTCCATTTCAGCCAGGTACGTGTCACGATCGCGGCGACTCGTCACGGCGATGCGCCGGCCGTGGATGACGAACTCCAGACCGGCATCTTCCGCACTCGCGTGGAATTGCGCGTGCATCGCCGCGGCTGCGCCGAGTACCGGATGCCCGGCGAACGACAGTTCCTCCTCCATCGTGAAGATGCGCGCCTCGAATGTCGACGCCCCGAGAGGCCGCAGAAAGATCGTCTCGAACTGGCGCATCTCCTGCGTGATCCGCTGCATCATCGAGGCCGGCAGTTCGGCATCGAGCAGGAACACACTCAGTCCGTTGCCCGATAGCGGCTCGCGCGCGAAGACATCGACGAGCGAGAACGGAAAGTCGCGCAGGCTCATGTTGTACGGACCGCGCGCGCCAAGCGCGCTTCACGCCGCGCGATGTAGACATTGGCGCCGACAATGATGCCCGCGCCGATCGCTGTGGCGGCATCGAGCCGCTGGTCGAACAGGAAATACGCGCAGACCACCACGACCGGCAACTGGATGAAGTTGAGCGGGACCAGCGCCGAGACCTCGCCGGCGTGGTAGGCGCGGGTCATGCAGAATTGTGCCAGCGTCCCGAGCAGCCCGGTCAGCACGAGCCAGAACCAGCCGGCCGCATCCGGCCAGTTCCAGAACCACAGCGCCGGGATCAGGCAGAGCGGCGCGATGATCATGTTCATGTAGATCACGACCGCGTCGGCCGGCTCGGAGCGCGACAGGAACTTGATGCTGATGTACGAGCCGGCGGACAGCGCCGCGCCGGCGAGCGCGACGAGCATGTCGAAGGAAAACTCCCCGGCACCCGGGCGCATGATGATCAGCACGCCGACGAATCCGGCGACGACTGCAGTCCAGCGCCGCAGGCGCACGACCTCGCCGAGCATGAACACCGCACCGATCGTGACGAACAGCGGCGTCGAATACGAGATCGAAACAGCCTGGGCGAGCGGCAGATGGGCGAGCGCCCAGAAGCCCGTCAGCATCGCCAGCGTGCCGAACAGCGCGCGCACGATATACAAGTGGAAATTCTTCGTCCGCAGCAGCGCCAGCCCCGGTCCGTACAGCAGCGGCAGCGAGAAAACCAGGCCGAACAGGCTGCGGAAGAATGCCGCCTCGAACGCGCTGACGTGGGCGACTGCCAGGCGCAGGGTGACGGCCATCAGTCCGAACAGGATCGCGCTGGCTGCCATCAGTTCGACTGCATACGTGCGCGCGAGCGCGGTCGGCGGATGCACGGGCACGGGCGCCGCATGGTCGGGCGCCTGGGGCGTGCCGGCCGCGGTCAGTTCGGCGGAAGGGCGATTGGGTGCAAGCATCGATGGACGGAAAGTGGACAGACGCCACGACCCGATTTCCAGCAAAGCCGTCAGCCAACGCGGGTCGCGTGTGCGCCACGATGGCATGCGTCGCCGCTCGCGTCCATCGGCCGGCGCGAAAGCCACGCTCGTGCGAGCGCGTCGACTCACTGGCGATCCCGCTCAGCGACAGACCGCAAGTCAGCCATCGGGCTCGTACGCAGGATCCAGCAACGCGTGCCGTCGCGCCGACTGGCCGTCCGTTTCCTCGCTGCGCGCAACGACGACGGCGGTGGCCAGATCGCCGGTAACGTTGAGCGCTGTGCGGCACATGTCGAGCAGGCGGTCTACACCGAGGATCAGGCCGATCGCGTCCGGCGGAACCTGCAGGTAACCCAGCAGCATCGCGATGACCGGCAGCGAACCGGCCGGAACGCCGGCTGTGCCGATGCTGGCCAGGATGCACAGCACCAGCAACAAGGCTTGCTGGACGAGGTCGAGTGTCACGCCGAAGCATTGGGCGAGGAACAGCGTCGTGAGCCCCTCGAACAGAGCCGTGCCGTGATGATTTGCACTCGCGCCGATCGTCAGCACGAACCGCGCGACGCGCGGCGGCAGTCGCAGG
>DASRTK010000240.1:0-6541 GCA_035655975.1 Rudaea sp. | reverse complement strand
TCCACCGCGTCCTGCGCGCGCAGGAACACCGGGATGTGTCCACTGACGCGCATGCCCTTGCTCTGCGCGTACGCCGTGACGTCGGGGAGGATCGCCTTCGGAAACGAGTTGTAGATCTTGACCTGCGGATAGCCGTGCTCGTGGTACCAGTCGACGGCATGCTTGGCTTCGTCGAGGTTCTTGATGACGAAACCGCCCTGCGCGGCATTCGGGCTGTCGCCTTCGATGAAGCCGGCGGGGATCACATGTGGCGCGAGCAGGGCGCCGGACTGTTCCTGCGCGATGAACTGCTGCAGCGTCTCGTTGTTGTTGCCCATGTCGCGAATGCTGGTCACGCCGGCGGCCAGATGCAGCCCGCCGTCCCAGGGCCCGAAGTGCGCATGCATGTCGAACAGCCCCGGCAGCAGCACGCGCCCGCCCGCGTCCACGGTGTGATCGGCCTTGCGCTTCTCGGTGCCGCCATCGCTGATGGCGATAATTCGGCTGTCCCGGATCAGCAGATCGCTCGGCGCGCCGAGCGTCGCCTTCTCGCTGTCGAAAATGCGCGCGTTGCGGATCAGCGTGGTGCCGGCGAGCGGATGCGCAAGGCGTTCCTGCATGGCGCCGAGCATCTGCTTTTCAGCCGTCTTCTGCTGAGTCTCGAGCGCGGCAGCATCCTTCTCGTAACCTTCTTCGATCAGTTGCAGGAAGCCGGGGAAGATGAAGGCGAACATGCGCGGCGACGCGTCCTTGGTCACCCACGCCGTCGTCGGCGTGAAACCGATGCCGGTGATCGCGACGAGTTGCACCTGGCGCGTGACACCGCCATTCGACACTTCGGCATCGCCGAGCTTGCGAAAGCTCAGCGTTCCGCTCGGAATCAGAGGCAGCTTGCCATCGACACGATTGGCCAGCGCCGCGAACGCAACCGACAGACCTTGGGGCGTGCCGCCGAGCGGCGTGTACAGCGCCGTGCCCTGCACCGACTGCTCGCCCTTGTCGCTGGTCGACTTCCAATGCACCTTGTCGCCTTCGCGAGCAAACGATTCGTCGACCGGCGCGCCGATTTCAGACGTGCCGGTCACGTGATAAGTGACGAACGTGCCGTCGGCGCCGAGCCTGTATTCCTCCTTCAGCGTCGGGCCGCGGCCGTTGTCCTTGAAGTCGAAGTCGACCTTCGTCGTGCCGTCGCTGCCCTTGGTCACCCACTGATGCCCGGCCTTCGCGGTGCCGCCATTGACGAGCGCGACATAGCGGACAGTTTCGTCCGCGCGCACGTGGGCCGTGACGGCAAGCAGTCCGATACCGAAAGCAAAAATGGATTTCATTGTGTCCCCAAGGTTGGCATTAGCCGGTAATGCTGCAGATTGAACCATTTCCGCCGCCGCAGCCTGTGGCGGGAGTCATGGGCGATCGCGCCGGAGGCGGCGCAAATTCTTCGGCAGCCCGGCAGAATCCAATGACCCGCAATGCTAGAACCAGCATTACATTCAGGTCCTCGCGTGGAGCGCCCCCTTCCGGCTGCCGCCACCTTCCCCCGCAAGCGGGGGAAGGATTCCAGACTGATATCTCGAGCTTTTCCTTCCCCTGCGAAGCGGGGGAAGGTGCCGAAGGCGGATGGGGGCAATCGTGGCTAAGCCTTACAAGCAGCTTCCGAATCAAACTTTGCAATCCACTACTTCGCCCGCGACACCTCGCGCATCAGCGCCCCGGTGAACTTCACCTCGTCGGCAAACACGCCGACGCCAATGCGCTCGTCGCGACCATGCGCGCGGCCGTCGTCGAGGTCGTCGAACATGGCATCGACGCCGTAGCTCGGAATGCCCGCGCCGCGCAGATACAAGCTGTCCGTTGCGCCCGGAGACATTGACGGCAGGACAATGACGTCGGGCCAGATCGAGTGCGTTACGTGTTCCACGGCAGCAACGATGCGCGGCGTCAGCGGCGACTCGGGGCTCGGTTTGCCCGGCGTCTGCACGCTGATTTGCAGTTCCGGATCGGCGATACGCGCGGCGATCTGCTCGCGCACGCTGTCGAGTGATTCGCCGGGGAGGATCCGGCACTGCAGCATCGCCTCGGCGCGCTGCGGCAGCGCGTTCTCGGCATGTCCTCCTGCAATCTGCGTGGCCGTGCAGGTCGAGTGCAACAAGATGTTCGTCTCGACCTGTTGCGACAGCCGCTCGACCGCGGCCGGATCGGGGCTGGCACCGCTCACCGAGAGCATGTCGTCGCGCACCTGTCCGGTCTCGAGCTTGGCGCGGGCCGCGAAGTACGCGCGCACCGTGTCGGTCAGATGCACCGGAAAGTGAAAATCCGCCAGCCGCGCAAGGTCGGCGGCGAGCCGATAGATTGGATTCGACGCAGTCGGACGCGAACTGTGCCCACCCTTGTCGGTGATCGTGAGCTTGAGCGTGTAGAAGACCTTCTCGCTGGTCTGCATGCCGACGTAAAGCCGGCGGCCCTGCTTCATGCCGGCCTCGCCGCCATCGGGATTGATCGCGAACTCGGCGTCGACGAGAGGGCGATGCTCACGCATCAGGAAATCGACGCCGTTCGAACCGGTGCTCTCTTCATCGGCGGTAAACGCGGCGATGATGTCGCGATCCGGCACGAAACCCGTGCGCTTCATCTCGATCAGGTTCGCGGCGACTGCCGCATCCTGGCCTTTCATGTCGATCGTGCCGCGACCGTAAAGCCAGCCATCCTTCTCCGTCAGCGTGAACGGATCGTAGTTCCAGTCTTCGCGCAGGGCCTCGACCACATCGAGATGGCCGATATACAGCACCGGCTTGGCCTTGCCGTTGCCGTGAAGGCGCACGACCAGATTGCCCTGCTCCGGGTGATCCGGCGGCGCGACCTCGATCACGTCGGCCGGCGCGAAGCCGGCAGCGCGAAAACGCGCGGCCAACGCGGTCGCCGCGGCAGTGGTGCCATGCGCGTGCGTGGTGTTGATGGCAATCAGCTGCGCGAGAATCTCGCGCGCCAGCGCCACTGGCGGCTCAGACTTGGCCGCGTACGCGCCCGGAGTCCACGCAGCGACGCACAGTGCGGCGCCAGACAATAGCTGGATAGCCCGCCGAACGAACCGGCAACCGGGAGAATCGAAGTACATGCGTCATGTGCGCCATGCGAAGAGGAGCGCGCATTCTTGGGCATTCGACCCAAATGGTCCAGCCCGTCGAGTGTATGCCAGGCAGCTCAGCGCAACTGGCTGTCCTTGCTGCCGCGACGGTTGTAGCCGGCGAACGCGGCCTGTTCCTTGTCCTTGTCGGTCTGGCATGCCACGCACAGGCGCACGCCCGGCACGGCCTTGCGCCGCGCCTCCGGAATCTTCGCGTCGCATTCCTCGCACCGTTTCAGACTCGGGCCTTTTGGCGCCTGATCGCGCACGCGCTTGATCGCGTCCTTGATCGTCGCGTCGATCTGGTCCTGTACGGCGCCGTCGCCTGCCCAGCCGGTAGCCATGGCGGCCTCCTGAAACAATGATTGCCTCAGAGCATCATGTGGGCTGGTGACCTTCAACACAAGCCGATGGATAGACGCCGTCAGTCACGCGGCGCGCGCACATCGGCACGGCGCGACCAGTCGAAATCGACGATCACGCGCTCAGCGCTGTGCGTGTCGGTCGCCTCGAGCCGGGCCGGCCGCCCGCTGTCGTCGCACAGCCACGTGCGCAAGTCGCCGTCCCCGCTCGCGCCGGGCAGGCGGCCGCTGCTGCGGAACCGGTAGACATGCGCAGGACACTGGCTGGTTTTTGCCGTCCCTTCGGGTTTCACGTCCCTGATCGAGGCTATCGCCTGGCGCATCGCCGCGATGTCGAACGCCGTAACCGGCAGCAGCGCCCGATCGGTCTGCGTCCATACCCCGAATGTATTGATCCACGCACTCTGCGGCAGTGCGATGAATTCCAGTTGCTCCGTGCGCACATGGATGCGGTCGGGAAACACGACTTCGACTTCGCCGGACAAGGCCGGCAAACCCGGGCCGAACACGTGACCCTGCGCATAGCCGCGGAATCCGCCTGCCGCCATGACCGATTCGAAGGCGTGCTGCACTGTCGCGCGCGGATCCGCGTGCGCCTGCGTCGACATCAGAAGGCACAGCAGCGCAGTTGGCGACTTCACCGGGACTCCAGCAGCGGCATCGGCCGAGTATCCGGTCGCGTAGATGAACGCGCCGTTACGAACTCGCCGTCATGCAACCATGCATTGCGATCTGCGTGCGAACGTCGAATTACCGCGGCCCGCCGTACTTCAGCACCGCGGTACTTCAACGTCCTGCCGACGCCGCCTTTGCGCGCGTCGGCAAGCGCCAGCCCGGACGCGGGAAATGGCAGGTATAGCCGGTCGGGTAATGCTGCAGATAATCCTGATGTTCCGGCTCGGCTTCCCAGAAGGCGCCGGCCGGCTCGACTTCCGTGACGACCTTTCCGGGCCACAAGCCCGAAGCCTCGACATCGGCAATCGTATCCTCGGCGATGCGTTCCTGCTCGGGCGACGTGAAGTAGATTGCCGAGCGATAACTCATGCCGACGTCGTTGCCCTGGCGGTTCCTTGTGGTCGGATCGTGGATCTGGAAGAAGAACTCGAGCAACTGGCGATAGCTCAGCTTGCCCGGATCGAAGACCACCTCGATCGCTTCGGCGTGCGTTCCGTGATTGCGATAGGTCGCATTGGCGACGTCACCGCCCGAATACCCCACGCGCGTCGAGATGACGCCACTCATGTTGCGAATCAGCTCCTGCATGCCCCAGAAGCAGCCGCCAGCGAGAATTGCACGTTCGGAAGTCATTGGATGTCCTCGTAGTAGTCGACGCGCGCTACCTGCCTTGCCTTCGCACGCCTTTTTTGCCGAGAAGACCGGAGATGGGGGCGGATTCGCTCATTTCACGCCGGCCGCTCCTTTTTCTCCAGGCTTTGCATGGTCGCGCAGATGGTAAGCCAGTTCGGGAACCGATCGCGCAATCTCCGCGGCGACAATGCTCGAGAACAGTTCGGCGCCCTTCGGCCCGAGGTGCGTGTAGTCGAACATCGCAACGTGCGCGCCGGGTACCGAGGCTGCCGGTTTCTCGACCTCGACCGTCGTACCGGTTGCCGCCGCCGCAACTGCAAGTTCTGGCGGCGGCAGCTCAGCAAGCGATAGCGACTCCACGGCGCCGAGCGCGGCAACGGCTGCCATGCTGTCGCGGTGCAGGTCGAGCAGTACGGTGCCCGTCTCTCTGGCGACGGCTGCGGTCGCCTCGGCCCACGGTTCGAGTCCGTCCACGAGTCTTCCATCCTTGAACGTTCGCCGTGTCAGCGGCGTGACGAGCAGCGGAACCGCACCGGCGGCACGCACTTCATCGGTATAGCGGCGCATGTTCGCGCGAAACTCCGGCAGCGTCGTCGACCGTTCGGCCTTGCCCGGCTGGTCGTTGTGGCCGAACTGGATCAGCACGAACGTGCGATGGCCCGGTTCACGCGTGTGCGCGAGCGCCTCGTCCCACAATCCCTCGACGCGATACGACTTCGAGCTGCGGCCGTTGCGCGCAAAATTTTCGCATTTCGTCAGCGCATCGAAGCGGGCACACAGCGCATCGCCGTAGCCGGTGATCCGCGCGACCGTCGAATCGCCGACCAGGACCAGGTGAATGTTGTCCTCGTGGGCTCGGTGACTGTCGCAAGCCGACAACGCGGCAGCTGCCAGCAGCACGAACAACAGACCGCGTGTTTTTTCCATACAGGATTCCAAACGGAGCCGACGATCGAATGTTCGGCAGGATTGCTACCGGTGTCAATCTGGCGTTTGCTGTCTTGGCGGGTGTTGATCCGCTCGTCCATGGAAGTGATCGCCGGCACGGTGCAAGACGTGCCGCCGGCCACGAGGCGTGCTTCAGCACGCGGACAAGAACGATGCGATAGCATCCGAACGCAATGGCCGATCCATCTCCGGTGCGGGTGCGGATTTCGACATGCTGCGTATCCCGCGCGATGCATGCTGGCACCCTGTTCGCCTTGGCGCTGGCTCTCGCCGCGGCAGTATTGCTTGGCGGTTGCGCAAAACCCGAGACAGTACGCGCGCAACGCCAGCCAGCCGAGGTGCGCACTCAGATCCTGCGCAACATTCCGGAATCGACGGTGGACCGCAACGGGTGGGCAACCGACCTCTTCGCGGCTTTCGCAGCGCTGCAAGTCGACACTTCTGTGCGCAACATCTGTGCAGCCCTCGCGGTCGCCGCGCAGGAGTCCTCGTTCGACGCCGATCCGGTCGTGCCGGGCCTGGGCAGGATCGCGCGAGAGGAAATCGATCGCCGCGCCGAGCGTCACCACCTCCCGCAGCTGCTCGTGAAGGGCGCGTTGCTGCTCAAATCACCGGACGGAAGGACTTACGGCGACCGACTTGACAGTGCGCGCACCGAGCGCGAGCTGAGCCTGATTTTCGCGGACCTGATCGGTTCAGTGCCACTCGGCAAGCAGCTGTTCGCGGATGCCAACCCGGTGCGCACCGGTGGCCCGATGCAGGTCAGCATCCTGTATGCCGAGCAGTATGCGAAGGAACACCGGTATCCATATCCGATTGGCAA
>DASRTK010000239.1:0-2881 GCA_035655975.1 Rudaea sp. | reverse complement strand
GTGCGTTGCGCGCAGGAACGCGAGCGGCTCGCTGCGGCCCGGCGCGTGGTTGCCCTGCCAGTAGCCGCATTGCGTGAAGGTCTTGGGCTCGTTGAAGACGCACCATTGATTGATGCGATCGCCGAGCGCCGCGACGACGGTGCGTGCGTAGTCGGCGAGGCGTGCCGCGGTGTCGCGATTCGGCCAGCCGCCCGCGTCTTCGAGCGGCTGCGGCAGGTCCCAGTGGTACAGCGTCGGGAACGGGCGGATGCCGGCTTCGAGCAGCGCGTCGGTGACGCGCGAGTAGTAGTCGAGTCCCTTCTGGTTGATCGCGCCCTTGCCATCGGGTTGCACGCGCGTCCAGGCGATCGAGTAGCGATACGACTGCATGCCCAGGCGTTTGGCGATCGCGATGTCCTCCGCATAGCGATGATAGCTGTCGCAGGCGACGTCGCCGGTGTCGCCATTCTTGACCTTGCCCGGCGTATGCGCGAAGCGGTCCCAGACCGATTCGCCGCGGCCGTCCTCGTTCCACGCGCCTTCGATCTGGTAGGCCGCCGTCGCCGCACCCCAGAGGAAACCCGGTGGAAACGCGCCGGGTGCCGACCGGGCGCCCGCATCGGCTTGCGCGGCGGCGCGAGCGAACGCTGCCGGCGCGAGCAACGCGCCCAGCGCCAAGGACATTTGCAGAACCTCACGCCGTTGCATTGCCGTTCTCCTCGTTGCCGGATGTTTTCGAGCGGCCCGCGATCGCGTTCATGCCGGCTGCGCAGGCGTGGCCGTTGCCGTTCTCGCCGGCGCGGTCGCCACGTCGATGAAACTGTTGATGGACAGCCGCCCCGCCAGCGGATCGGCGGGCGGCATGCGGGTGCTGTCGATGTTTCCCGAATGCAGGCAGTTGCGGCGGTATACGATCAGGCGGTTGTATGCGGCATCCACGCTGGCGATGCGCTCGAACAGCGCGGTGTCGCCGTCGATGTAGCCGGCGCTCGGCGCGTCGTCGCCATGGCTTTCGCGTTCCAGTTCGCAAAAATAGGTTTCGTGGCGGGCGGCGTCGACGCTTTCGAAGCCGGTGCTGCGATGACGGTAGAACGCGGTACCGCCCCAGTCGCCATGAAACAGGTAATGCACGGTCGCCAGCCCGTCGGCGCCGACCGAATCGATGTGCGGCACCCGTTGCAGGAAGCGCAACTGCGTCGGCGGCTTGGTGACCAGCGAGTAGTGGCACATCGGGAAGTCGAAGCTGCCGGGCGCGAGGCCGAAGCAGTCGCGCAGCAGCGGATTGAGCACGCTCTCGAGCAGAAGCCGGTAGGAGAGCGGGGCAGCCGCGCGCAGGCCGGGGAACATCGCGCCCAGCGGCGCGAACGCGCTGCGCGCGGCCTTGCGCACCAGCCGGTCAGGATCGGCGACGAACGCGTCGATCACCAGCAGCGGCGCGGCCTCGCGGCCGACGACGCGCTTCTCGATGCGGATGCCGGGGTGCGCGCTGAGCAGCATCAGTTTCGCCTGCCCGCCCAGACACTCGAGTCGGCCTTGCAATACTGCTCGAGGAACTGCTGGTGGCTGGGCATCGTCGCCACCAGCCTGTCGATGGGCTGGCGGATGTCGTCGAATAGCCGCCGCATGTCGGCATCGGCCAGCCCGCGCGCGAGCGGATGGTGCTGTCGCGGCGTGATGCCCTGGCCTAGCATCACATGCGTCCACGAGTCGACCCGGAACAGTTCGTCTTCGCCCTGCCACGCGTGCGCGCGCTCGCGGAACTGTTCGATGCGTTGCGTGAGCGACGCCGGCAATTCCATCTCGCGGCAGGCCTTCCACATTGGCTCATCGCGCTGGGTGGCGTGGTAGTGCAGGACGATGAAGTCGCGCACTTGCTCCAGTTCCGCGCGGCTGATCGCGTTGTAGCGGTCGACGAGGCTCTGGCAGATTCCTTCGGCCGGGAACATCTGGATCAGCCGCACGATGGCGGTGATGCCCAGATGGATGCTGGTGGATTCCAGCGGCTCGACGAAGCCGCTGGCCAGGCCGGCCGAGACGACGTTCTTGTTCCAGGTCTTGAGCCGGCGGCCGGTGGGAAAGCGCAGCAGCATCGGCTCCTTGATGGGTTTCGCGCCGACGTCCCGCCGCAGGTTGGCGACCGCTTCATCATCCGACATGTACGCGCTGGAGTAGACCATGCCGCTGCCGACGCGGTGTTGCAGGGGAATCTGCCAGCGCCACCCGGCGGCGTGCGCGATGGCGCGGGTGTACGGTACTGCCGGGTCGACCGATTCGACCTGCATGGCCACGGCGCGATCGCTCGGCAGCCAGTGGTTCCAGCCCTCGTAGCCGGTCTTGAGCGTCTGTTCGATCAACAGGCCGCGGAAGCCGGTGCAATCCACGAACAGGTCGCCCTCGATGACTTGCCCGTCTTCCAGCACCAGCGCCTCGATGAAGCCGGACTCGCCGTTCTGCCTCACCTCACGGATCTTGCCTTCCACGCGCTTCAAGCCGTGGCGCTCCGCGAACGTGCGCAGATAACGCGCGTAAAGGCCGGCATCGATGTGGTAGGCGTAGTTGACCTGCGGCTGCTGCGCGAATGCGAACTTGTCCACGCGCGAGGCCGCGGTTTCCACGCAGTAGTCGCCCAGGCTCGAGGTCATGCCGCGGCGCAGGCTGTCCAGCCAGAAATGGTGGAACGCGCAGGTGAACGTGCTCCGTCCGGTGGTGCCGAACGGGTGGAAGAAGCGATCGCCGGGGCGCAGCCAGTTCTCGAACGAGATGGACAGCTTGAAGGTGGCGGCCGTCGCGCGCATGAACTCGCGCTCGTCGATACCGATCAGGTGATGGAAGGTGCGCAGCGGCGGCACGGTGGATTCGCCTACGCCGATCGTGCCGATCTGCTCGGACTCCACCAGCGTGA
>DASRTK010000238.1:0-2174 GCA_035655975.1 Rudaea sp. | reverse complement strand
CGGCGCGCCGAGTCCGAGCAGCGTCAGGCCGTATTCGGCGTGCAGGAATTTCGGCAGCCAGAACAGGAAGAACCACCAGATCGGATCGGTCATGAACTTCGCCGCGACGAACGCCCAGGCCTGGCGGTGCAGCAGGATCGTGCGCCACGCAACGCGCGCGCCAGGCTCGTCCGGATCGCTGCGGAGGTGATCGAGTTCGGCCGGCGATACGCGCGGATGCTGTTCTGGCGAACGATATCGCAACAACCACCAGGCCAGCCACGCGGCGCTCAGGACACCGGTGAACAGGAACGCAGCCTGCCAGCCCCAGCGCGTTGCGATGATCGGCACGAGCAGCGGCGCGACGATCGCGCCGATGTTCGAGCCGGAATTGAAGATGCCGGTGGCCAGCGCGCGCTCGCGGCGCGGAAACCATTCGGCGACGACCTTGATCGCGGCCGGGAAATTGCCGGCCTCACCGAGGCCGAGCGCGAAGCGCGCGGCCGCGAAACTGATCACGCCGGTCGCCAGTGCATGGCTCATCGCTGCGACGCTCCATATGCCGATCGCGAGCGCATAGCCGATGCGCGTGCCGAAACGATCGATGATCGCGCCGGCACAAAGCAGGCCGATCGCGTAGGCGGCCTGGAATGCGGTGACGATGTAGCCGTATTCGACTTCGGTCCAGCCGATCTGTTCCTGCAGGAACGGCGCGAGCACGCCGAGTACCTGCCGGTCGATGTAGTTGATCGTGGTCGCGCCGAGCAGCATCGCGCACACGCGCCAGCGCACGCTGCCGCTCGCCCAGGGCAACGTCGAGACCGGGGCGGCTTGAGACATGCTCACGTGGCCTGCGGCGCGCGTTCGGATCGACGGCGATAGCCTCGCGCCAGCCAGCGCAAGGACCGGTTCGCAGGTGATTCTGAGGCGAGACGCTGCATGTCCATTTGGCCCGGATTGTGGTAGCGCTATCATTATCATAGGCGGTTCTGAAGGAGGAAGGCATGGGCCGCGGCGCGAATCTTTTGCCGTGCTGCAGCGAAGTGCGCCATTGACGCCCGTTTCCCTTCGGTCTCGCTTATGTTGCTTCGCAGCGTGCGAGACGAAAATGGTAGCGCTACCATCACGGCGAATCGTTGCAAGTCGTTTGCCGCTTTCCGCACGACCCGAACAGACCGCATCAGAAAAGAACTACCGCTCGGCGCTGACAGCGAAAGCTGTCGCCTAGCCGATCCATCAGAATGGGAGGGGACCCGATGCATATTCATTTACCAAGAAACACCCTCTCGCGCGCACTGGGCCTGGCACTGCTGGGCATGGCGAGCGGCGCCGCGCTCGCGCAGGTGCCGGAGCAGCCGGACGCGCAGACCAAGGCATACGAACAGCCCGACGCAAAGTCCCAGCCAGCCACACCCGACGCCCAGGCGAAACCCGCCACGCCGGACGCGCAGTCGCAGCCGGCTATGCCGGGACCGGCGCCGGCCCCGGCCGAACCGCCGAGCGGCAGCGATACGCAGGAGATGTCCGAGGTACGTGTCCTCGGCTATCGCCACAGCATCCAGGAGTCGACCGAAGCCAAGCGCGCCGCGGTCAATACGATCGACAGCGTGTATGCCGAGGACATCGGCAAGTTCCCGGACCTCAACATCGCCGAATCGCTGAACCGCATACCGGGTGTGCAGCTGAACCGCGACGTCAACGGCGAAGGCCTCAATGTCTCCATCCGTGGCCTCGGCAACAGCTTCACGCTGACGACGATGAACGGCGCGCCGATCACGACCGCGTCGATCGGCCTGAACAACCAGAACCAGAACCGCGAAGTCGACCTCAACCTGTTTCCGACCGAGTTCTTCACCAAGTTGACGGTCGAGAAGACGCCGAAGGCGACCACGCTCGAAGGCGGTATCGCCGGAACCGTCGACATGCGCAGCGCGCGGCCGTTCGACTACACCGGTGCGCACCTGACCTACGCGTTCCAGGAGGGCTACAACAACATCTCCGAGGAATACAGCCCGCTCGGCTCGGTGATCGGCAGCTGGACCAACGACGCCGGCACGTTCGGTGTGCTCGGCGGGATCTCGCTCAGCCGCGGCAAGATCGGTGTGCACGGCTGGGAATCGGTCGGCTGGACCAATCCGGGCCTGACCTATACGCAGTGCGGACTGACGCCGCCCAGCGGTACGCCGGCAACGAAT
>DASRTK010000237.1:0-3021 GCA_035655975.1 Rudaea sp. | reverse complement strand
GGCCGGGGACGCCGGCGATGTAGAGCTTGCCGTCGTGCCGGTGGGTCGGCAGCACCGAACCGGTATCGCGGTCGATCACGCTGACATCGACGAGCGAGCCGGCGTGCGCGGCGGCGGAGATGGACAGAGCGACGGCGACGGCGGCGGACAACAGGGACTTCATGGCGACTCCGTCGTTGACTGGGTGAGAACTGGAACGCAGCGGCGCGCCAGCCGGGGTTAAACGCGCCAGGAGACCGGGAATGCGGCAGTGCAGCGATCCATCGCGTAAACTTTGAGTCCGGAAACCGCAGACCGACCCAGGGCATGAACAGCAAGACCAGAAGCCTCACCGGCATTACGACCACCGGCACGCCGCATCTCGGCAACTATGTCGGTGCGATCCGCCCGGCGATCGCGGCCAGCCGCAATCCCGGCGCCGAGTCGTTCTACTTCCTTGCCGACTATCACGCCTTGGTCAAGTGCGACGACCCGGCGCGCATCCAGCAGTCGACGCTCGAGATCGCCGCCAGCTGGCTGGCCTGCGGCCTGGATCCGGAAAAAGTATATTTCTACCGCCAGTCCGACATCCCCGAGATCCCGGAGCTGACCTGGCTGCTGACTTGCGTGACCGCGAAGGGCCTGCTCAATCGCGCGCACGCGTACAAGGCCGCGACCGACGAGAACCGTGCGAAGAACGAGGACGCCGATGCCGGTATCAACGCCGGCTTGTACATGTATCCGGTACTGATGGCGGCCGACATCCTGATCTTCCAGGCGCACAAGGTGCCGGTCGGGCGCGACCAGATCCAGCACATCGAGATGGCGCGCGACATCGGCCAGCGCTTCAACCACATCTACGGCGGCGACTATTTCACGCTGCCGGAAGCGGCGATCGAAGACAACGTCGCCACGCTGCCGGGCCTCGACGGCCGCAAGATGTCGAAGAGCTACAACAACACGATTCCGCTGTGGCTGCCGGCGAAGGAACTGCGCAAGGCGATCCTCGGCATCGTCACGAATTCGCAGGCGCCCGGCGCGCCGAAGAATCCGGACGAGTCGCACATCTTCAGCATCTACCAGGCGTTCGCGAGTGCCGAAGAAACCGCCGCGATGCGCAAGGCATTCGTCGACGGCATCGGCTGGGGCGATGCGAAGCAGAAACTCTTCGAGCGTATCGATTCCGAGTTGGCGCCGATGCGTGAGCGCTACGAGGCGCTGATCGCGCAACCGGAAGAAATCGAGAAGACGCTGCAAGCTGGGGCGCAACGCGCGCGCGCGTTGTCGCAACCGTTGCTGGCGCGATTGCGCGATGCGGTTGGTCTGCGACCACTCGGCGCGGACAGCAAGAAGGCATCTTCAGCGAAGGTCGCCCCAGCGGCGCGCGCAGCAGTCCAACCGGTCGTGTTTCGCGACGAGAACCAGACATTCGCGTTCAAGGTGCTCGATTCGAAGAAGGCCGTGCTCGCCACGCAGGGCGGCTTCGCCGACCCGAAAGCAGCGATGGCGGCTGCGCGGGAGGCGATCGAGGCGCTCGGTCCAGCGTAGCCGCTGAACCCTTCCCTTTCCCTTCTCCCACCGGGAGAAGGTGGCGCGCAGCGCCGGATGAGGGTCGGGGCATTTATCGACGTCAAGACGAGACCCGACCCTCACCCCAGCCCCTCTCCCGGAGGGAGAGGGGCTCAATGCACCTCGCCCACATTGGCCGACCAGCGGAAATATCGCGCGCCGTTAACTTTAATTCGGCAAGTAGTCGTTCGCTTCGACAAGCTTGAACCCCGGCATGTCTTGCACGCAGCGGCGGAGCAGGAATGCGTGGCCGGCGCCGTACAGCACGACGATGCGGTCGTCCGCTTGCGCGAGTTGCATGAGGCGCGCGCAGATCTGGTTGTTGCGGCCTTCCCAGGCAGTCAGCAGCGCCGCGCCGGGCTGTTCGTTGCCGGCGCCGTACAGCAGCAGCGTGCTGTAGAACGCGTTGTCGTCGGTGATGCGCTTTGGACCGTTCAAGTAGCGAAGGCCCTGCGATACGGTGCCGCTTTTCAGCACCTCTTCCAGACTCTTGAGCCCGCGCTCGACGTCGGCGCCCAGGTCGGCAAGGCGCTTGGCCAGTTGCGGATGACCGTCTTCTGCAAATTTCTGCACGGCTTCGAACGGGAAGTCGCCGTCGACGTCGATGCCCCAGACGTCCGCCAGCTTCATTTGTTTCGCAAGCCGGAAACCAAGCTGGACGACTTCGTTGCGCGAGTCGGCCATCTTGCTGTCGAGGTAGTCGTGATACTTCGGAAGTTTGGCCGGTGCACCGTTGTCGACCGGCTGCTCGACCACGACTTTCGTCGGTTTGAACTTCGCCAGGCCCTCCGCGACAGCGGCGAGTTCTTTCTGGCGTTTCTCGACCAGCACGTCGTCGGCTTTGAGGTTGTGGATGTCATGGCCCGGATTGGCCATGTGGTAGGTGCCGAGGATCATGACCTCGGTAGCCAGCGCGTTGTTGCCGGACAGCAGCGCAACCATCGCGCCGGCGGCGCAACGAAGTAGAGCTCTCATGAAACCTCCCCGGAAAATGCCTGCAGTGTTGATGCGGGATCGCAGTCGGAGGGTTTAAACGAGGACACGACACGCAGCCGGACATTGCCGGTTTGTGGCCTCCGCCGGTATCCATCAATCCCAGGTATTCAGATGCGGACCGAACTCCGCTCGCTGCTTGCGCACGACGCAGAAGCGATGGCCGGTCGGCGCCTGCATGATCCACCAGCGCTTGACGAAGGCGATGCGCGTCGCGCCGAGCGCTTCGAGGCGCGCGACTTCGGCGTCGAGGTCGTCGGTTTCGATGTCGAGATGGATGCGCGGCGCATGATCGACTTTCTGTAAAAGCAGGAACGGCTCGTCCGCGTCGGTTTTCAATTCGGCGTACTTGCCGTCGCCGTCCTGATCCTGGTTCGCGACAGATCGGCCGAGTGCCTTGCTCCAGAATTCGGTGCCCTTTGACAGATCGTCGACCGGGCAATCGAGGACGAACGCGCTGACTCGGCTGTGGTGCATGGC
>DASRTK010000236.1:0-7950 GCA_035655975.1 Rudaea sp. | reverse complement strand
TGTGACGGGCGGCCCAGAGAGGCTGCGACTGTGCTGAAAACGGCGGTGTGATTGGGTTGGCAAAGTGAAGAAAAACCAGGCGAGGACCACGATGAGCGCGACACGATTTCTCTGCTTCGGCGAGTTGCTGTTGCGCCTGGCATCTCCCGGGCGCGAACGCCTGCTGCAGTCACCGCGGTTCGAGGTGCAGGTCGGTGGCGCCGAGGCGAACGTCGCCGTCGCGCTTGCGCACTTTGGTCATCCGGCGGCACTGGTCAGTACCGTGGCGGACAATGCGCTAGGCGCCTCCGCCGTCGGCGAAGTGCGCCGGCACGGCGTTGACGTGGGCCGCGTCGCCACGGGCGCTGGCCGCATGGGACTCTACTTTCTCGAAACCGGCGCAGTCCACCGGCCAAGCCAGGTGCTGTACGACCGGGCGGATTCCGCGTTTGCCCTTGCGTCGCCGGAGAAATACGACTGGCCGTCGCTGCTCGACGGCGCGGACGTGCTGCATGTGTCGGGAGTGACCCCCGCGGTCGGCGCCAATGCCGCCGCCGCGGCGACTGCCGCCGTGTGCGCGGCGCGCGCGCGCGGCATGTCGGTCGTGTTCGACGGCAATTATCGCAGCAAGTTGTGGCAGGCATGGAACGCGAACCCGGGTCCCATCCTGCGCGACATCTTCGCCTGCGCCGACACCCTGTTCGCCGATCAGCGCGACATCGCGATCGTGCTCGGGCGGGAGTTCACGTCGGCTTCGCCCGAGCAATCGTTCGCCGCCGCCGCTGCCGCCGCATTCGAGGCCTTCCCGCCGCTGCAGCGAATCGTCTCCACGCGCCGCGTCCAGCACAGCGTCGATCATCACGAACTGTCGGCTGTAATGGCCACGCGCGCGGGGACAGTGACTTCACCCGCGCAACAGGTCGCGTCAATCGTGGATCGCATTGGCGCGGGCGATGCATTCGCGGCCGGCGTGCTGCATGGACTGTTCACCGGCATGAGCGATCAGGACAGCCTCGACTTCGGTCTCGCCGCTGGCTGCCTGAAGCATTCCGTGCCCGGCGATTTCCTCAGGCATTCCGTCGGCGAGGTGACGGACTTTCTCGGCGAACGGCGCTTCGACGTGCGGCGTTGACGGCGGGACAACATCGATCCATCAGCGGCCCGTTGTCGCAACCGCGCATCCCTTGGCCAGCGGCAGCAAATTCAGAGAGGAAGGCTTCCTTCCGGTTTGCAGTCGGCCGTCGCGCGTGCGACTGCCCGGATCGTCAGTCCCTGGACGAGAATCGAAAACACGACGACCGAATAGGTCAACGCGAGCAGCACGTTGCGTTCAGGACCGGCCGGCAGCGCGAGCGCAAGGGCAACCGAGATCCCGCCGCGCAGTCCGCCCCAGGTCAATACCTGCCACGAGCCGCTCGGCAAGGCGAATGCCCGCTTGAATGCCACGACCGGCACGCCGACGGTGAGCAGCCGCGCTGACAGCGTGATCACGATCGCGCCGAAAGACGCCGCGACGACATTGGCCGGGAAAGCGATGACGATCACTTGCATCCCGATCAGCACGAACAGGACCGAGTTCAGGATCGCGTCGATCAGTTCCCAGAACATGTCGATATGCGCGCGCGTCTTGTCGGACATCGCCAGGGCGCGCCCTTGGTGGCCGATGATCAACCCGGCCGTGACCATCGCCAGCGGGCCGGATACGCCGATCCGTGTCGCGAGCATGTAGCCGCCCATCACCGCTGCGAGTGTCAGCAGGACTTCTTCCTGGTAGGCGTCGATGCTCTTGAGCAGGCGATACGTGACGTAGCCGAGCACCGCGCCGAATGCGATTCCGCCGATGCCTTCCCGGACCAGCAGCAATGCGGCATCGCCGGCCGTCGGCGTATCGCCGGCCGTGAGCATGCCCAGGAGCAGCAGGAACATGACGATGCCGACGCCGTCGTTGAACAGCGACTCGCTCGTGATGACGGCCTCCAGACTCCTTGGCGCAGCGGCGGACTTCAGGATGCCGACCACCGCGATCGGATCGGTCGGCGAGATCAGTGCGCCGAACATCAGGCAATATGTCCATGGCAGGCCGAGGCCGAGCAGCGGCAGGAAATACCACAATGCGCCGGCGATCAGCAGCGCGGACACGACCGTGCCGACGAGCGCAAGCACGCCGACCTGCCACCAGTACGCCTTCAGCTCGGCGACATCGGTGTGCAGGGCGCCGGCGAACAGCAGCAGCGACAGCATGCCCTGCATCAGTACCGCGGAGAAATCGACCGAAGCAATGAAAGTCGTCTCGTAATCACGCAGGTGGCGAATTTCGAGCCAGTCCAGCCCGACCAGGGTGAAGGACAACACCAGTGCGATCGCCATGACGCCGATGACGGTCGGCAGGCCGACGAAACGCTTGTTGACGTACGCCAGGATCGCGGTCAGCACCAGGCACGTCACGGCCGCTTCGTACACGGCTCCCCCTCAGTGGCTTTTGACGTGGGTTGAGGCTTGTTGGCAAACATGCGCCACAGAATAGCAAGGCGCGCAGCGCCCGCGCTGAACGGCGCCTTGGCGATTTACTTTGCCGCGAGGAACGGCGCGGCGATCGCCAGCGCCATGCGGTATGGCTCCGGATCGTTGCGGTTGGTCAGGATGACCACGCTCAGGTGCCGTTGCGGATAGCGCACGATGACGTTGCGGAACGCGATGCTCTCGCCGGAATGCCAGAGCGTCTCGCCGGTAATGCGCCAGCCGAAGCCGTATTCGATCGAGGCATCGTCGGTCTTGGTCCACGGCGTGAAGGCAAGCTTGCGCGAAGCGTCGCTCAACAGGCGGTTGTCGTACAGCGCCGCGTCCCACTTGGCCAGGTCGTCGATCGACGAATAGATACCGCCGTCGCCGAGTACGGCGCTCGTCAGGCTTTGATCGGTGCGCCGCCACTGGCCGTCGACCGGCGTGTATCCGTACGCGCGATTCGGGACCGGCGGTCCTTCCACGACGTAGGCCAGCGTGTTGTCCATGCGCAGCGGCTTGAAGATGCGATCGTGCAGGAACGCCTGGAAGCTTTGACCCGAAGCGCGCTCGACGATCAGCGCGAGCATCGAATAGCCGCCATTGCTGTAGCGGTAGCTGGTGCCGGCCGCAAAATAGACGCGTTGCTCTTTCTCCAGCAGGTGCAGCACGTCGATGTCGCGCAGCTGCTTCGAGAAATCCGTCACCGGGTCTTCGTTGCCGGCGTCCGGCATGATGTCCTCGTAGTCGACTAGGCCGCCGGTATGCGTCAGCAGATGGCGGATCGTGATCGCCTGATCGGTTTCGGGCAGCGTCGGCAACCATTTGCGAATCGGATCGTCGATCGTCAGCCGCCCGTCTTCGGCGAGCAGCAGGATCGATGCGGCCGTGAACTGCTTCGTCACCGAGGCCAGGCGGTAGTTCGTCGCCGGTGTCGCTGCAGTCTTTTCCTCGAGGTTGGCAAGGCCGTATGCCTTGCGCACCAGCGGCTTGCCGTCGCGCACTACCAGCACCGAAGCGCCGGGAACATCGCCGGCGTAGGCCTGCATGATTGCATCGACGGTCTTTTCATCCGACACCGGCGCATGCTGCGGCGTGCACGCGCTCAAGGCGACTACCCAGAACAGGACAAACACACCGCGAGCGAGGATACGGTCGATTCGAATCGGTTCAATCACAGTCGCGCTCCCGTATGAAGGCGAGGTCTTCGAAATCCGAGCTGAAGTCGGCGTCGGGTTCGACTTTGGCCATAGTCAGCACGGCCGATCCCGGCGGATTGCCCGGCGCGGCTTGCAGCCACGCTTCAGTGTCCATGCGGTCCTCGTCCCAGTCGACAAGATAGCGCTCGCCGACGCGCATCACGGTGCCGGAAAGCAGGGGCGATTTCATCGACTCGAAACGCACCGTATCACTTCGAGGACAAATGGATATTTCTCCGAACCACGGGTCGCGCCAATGTCCCAGCAGCGCTTTCGCTTGCGCGCTTGTCGCGGCTTGCCGCGCCGACGTGTCCGGGGCTTTCCGCTGCGCCGGCTTCGACGCCGATTCGCGCGCCAGTTCGTCGGCGTATTTCGCAACACGGACTGTCTTGCCGGCCGCCATCTGCTTGAGCATGACCTCGGTCAACACCGTGCGCGCTTCGTCGCCTTCGCCGTTCGTCATCATCACGAATCCGCTGCGCCGGTCCGGCAACAAGGTCAGCACCGAATACATGCCGGACAACGTACCGGTGTGCGAAACAGTCCAGACGCCATCGACGTCGGCCAAGCGCCAGCCAAAGCCGTACGCGTAGAAATGCGTGTGGTCCCAATCGCGCCGGCGCTGCGAGATCGGCATCGACGTGCGCGGTGTCCACAGCACGCGGCGCTGCTCCGACGACAACCATGTCAGCTGCTGCGCGTCCGGCACGAGCCAGTTCCGTGCCCAGGTCAACATGTCGTGCAGACTGCAGCGGATCCCGCCCGCCGCGGCCGAGGTGATTTCCGGAACAACGTCGCCGTCTTCGTTGATCGCGACGTTGCGCCCGTCCTTGTGCATGTGCGGCTGGGCGACATTCGCGACGTCGTCGCGGCGCCACTGACCGACCTGGCAGCGCGAGAGTCCGAGCGGCTCGAACACCTCGCGGCGCATCAGCGATTCGTAGGCCGTGGCGCCGGCCGCCGCAGCGACTTCGCCGGCGACGACGTACATCAGGTTGTCGTACGCATAACCCGAGCGAAAGCTCGTCTGCGGCTTGAGATAGGCCAGGCCGGAGATGATGTCGGCGCGTGTGAAGTGGTTCGGCTCCGGCCACAGCATCAGGTCACCCGCGCCCTCGCGCAATCCGATGTTGTGCACGAGCAGGTCGCGCACGAGCAGGTTCTGCGTGACCCACGGATCGGCCATGCGCAATTGCGGCAGGTACTTCGTGACCGGATCGTCCCAGTTCAACTTGCCGGCCTGGACCAGGCGCGCGAGCAACGCGGTGGTCATCGCCTTGGTGTTCGAGGCAATCTTGAACAGCGAGTCGGGCGTGACTTTCCGGCCCGAGCCGGCGACAAGTTCGCCGCCCGTGCGCACATAGACCACTTTGCCGTCATCGATCACGCCGAGTGCGAGGCCCGGCAGGTGATAGCGGGCCATCACGTCGTCGTAGGTCTTGTCGTACGGGGAGGCCGCGAGAACTGGCGCGCAGCAGCAGGCGAGCGCGAGCGACGCAACACGATGGAGCCACGCTCGTTCATGCCTGATGGCGCGACTTCGGCGCCGCGCGCTTTCTCCTCCCCCTTCAAGGGGGAGGCCGGGAGGGGGATGGTGTTTACTGCCGCCGACGTCCGCACGATCGGGCGCCTCGACACCATCCCCACCCAACCCTCCCCTTGAAGGGGAGGGCTTTTGGAGCGCGGCCCCGCTGCCCGCGGCGACAATACGATTCACGTGCATAGCCAATCCGTCGCCAGCGTCTCGCCGCCAATCATTTCTTCGAACGTCTGGCGTCGCCGCACGACCGAATAGCGGCCACTATCGAGCAAAACTTCGGCGGAGAGTGGCCGCGAATTGAACGTCGATGCCATCGACGCGCCGTATGCGCCCGTCGCCTTGATCATCAGCAGGTCACCCGGTGTGCATGCGGGCAGTTCCCGCGCACGCGCGAAGATATCGCTGCTTTCGCAGACAGGACCAACAATGTCGTACGTCTTGAGTGGGGCGGCACGCGACACGCTTGTCGTGTGACCGACCGGAAAGATCTCATGCCACGCGTCGTATAGTGCCGGCCGCAGGAGATCGTTCATCGCCGCATCGAGCACGAGGAAGTCGCGCTCGACGCCGCGCTTGATGCGGATTACGCGCGTCAGCAGCACGCCGGCCTCGGCGACGAGCCAGCGGCCGGGCTCGAGTACGATGCGTCCGGTGAAGTCGCCGAGCGACGCGCGAATGGCCTCGACGTAGGCGACCGGCGTGATCGGCTTGTCGTGTTCTTCGCGATAGCTGACACCGAGCCCGCCGCCGACGTCGATGCTGGCGATGGTGTGCCCGGCAGCGGTGAGCTCACGGCGAAATTCAGCGACGCGTGCGAAGGCCTCGCGCAGTGGTTCGACGCTCATTATCTGCGAGCCGATGTGCACGTGCAGGCCGTCCATGCGCACGTGCGGAAAATGATCGCTGGCGGCAAACCAGCGTCGCGCCTCGGCCAGGCTTACGCCGAACTTGTTTTCGGCCTTTCCGGTTGAAATTTTCGCATGCGTGCCGGCGTCGACGTCGGGATTCACGCGCACGGCGGCGTGTGCGATCACGTGATGTTCGCGCGCCAGGCGCTGCAGGCATTCGAGTTCGTCGCGCGATTCCAGGTTGAAGCGCGCCACGCCGGCGACGAGCGCTTCGTTGATTTCCTGCATGGTCTTGCCGACGCCGGAAAACACGATGCGATCGGCGGCAATGCCGGCGCGCAAGGCGCGGCGCAACTCGCCGACGGAGACAATGTCCGCGCCGACACCGGCCTGCGCCATCAATTGCAGGATGGCGATATTGGGATTGGCCTTGACTGCGAAACAGACGATCGCGTCGAGATCGCCGAGCGCGGACTTCAGCGCGCCGATGCGCTCGCGGATTGCCGTCGCGGAGTACGCGTAGCACGGCGTGCCGACGCGCAGCGCGAGTGCCGCAAGATCAACGCCATCGAAGCGCGAATTGCCCGAGCGTTGCAACGTCGAATCGTCCGCGGCAGCGCGGATAACGGGTGGAACCAGATCGGATTGCATGAATATTGGCTGCGTATCGCCGGGTATTGCTGGAGGAGCGACCAACTAGTGACTTGCAACGTTTGAAGCAGTAGCAAGTCTTTCGCGGGAGCGCCCCCTTCCGGCTGCCGCCACCTTCCCCCGCAAGCGGGGGACGGATTCCAGGCTGATGCCTCGTGCTTTTCCTTCCCCTGCGCAGCGGGGGAAGGTGCCGAAGGCGGAGGGGGGCAATCTTGGCTAAAGACTCACAAACTGCTCTCGAATCAAACGTAGCAGTTCACTAGAACGTCGCAGTCACGGTCAACTGCGCCGAACGCGGCGCCTGGAAGCGGATCGGTTGCAGGAAGTTCGGATTGGTCTCGTTCGAGATATCCGTCTGCAGATCCTGGTCGACCGCAATCGTTTTCTGCTGGTTGAACAGGTTGTAGACCGAGAACTTCACTTGCAGATGGCCCTTCTCGCCGAGGCCCATCAGATAAGACACGCTCGCATCGAACGTAGTGACCCATGGCATCGTGCCGTAGGAGCCGCGCGGCGAAACGACGTACACGCGATCTGCGGATGGCCCGTCGCAACCCTGCACGCAGATGAAGTTGCTGTGGTAGTTCGTCGCATCGTACGGATTGCCGACGCCGAACGCCGAGATTGGTCCACCCGACAGCACGTTGAGGTTGCCGCCGAACTGCCAGTTGTCGGTGAGCGCATACGTGCCGCGCGCCTTGATCTGGTGCCGATGGTCGTTGGCCAGGTCGCCGTAGTTCTTCAGGTTGACCCACGGATCATCGAAATGCTCGGTGCGCCCGGTATCGGAGAAGTCCGTGTCGGAGTTGACCGGGCCTTCGGCATTGCCCTTGCTGACGGACAGCACGTACGACGCGTTGAACGCCCACTTGTTGTCCCAGGCGCGATCGATCTGGAATTCCAGCGCCTGATAGGAACGCTTGGGTGACACGAAGCCGCGCTGGCCGAGGTACTTGCCGTCGCTGTCGTACAGGGCCCAACCCTGTTTCGACGTGTCGATCGTGATGTAACTGTCGTTGACGCCGTCGCAGTCCGAGTCGCCCCAGACCGTCATTGGCTTGCCTGGATTGCCCATCACGAAGCCGACGCCGCCGTTGAGATCGCCGCATTGTGGCGTCGCGGTGATGCCCATGTCGTCGATCGCATTGTGCAGTTCGCGGTAGGTGTGGCTGACGCCCCATGACCAGCCATCGTTGCCGAACATCTGCTGGAAGCCGAGGATGAATTCGTCCTG
>DASRTK010000235.1:0-14252 GCA_035655975.1 Rudaea sp. | reverse complement strand
GATCGCCGCTGCGACAGCGCGTTGCAGCGCCTTGGCATCGGCCGCAGGCAGCCGCTTGTAGAAGCGGTCGCGATCCCATTTTTCGTCAGGCCCGAACCCAAGCAATCTCATGCCGGTTTCGGACACCCACGAGTCCTCGTGGACCAAATCGCGGCTCCACAGGCCGACGCCGGCGCCGCGAACCGCCATGTCCATGCGCTGCTCGGTGTCGCGCAAATGGGCTTCTGAAGCGCTCAGGTCTTTCGCCAACTGCACGGCGCGAAGGACGTCGCCGCCGAGTTCGTAGCTCATCGCCAGCAGCACACCCGTGAATGCCGGATTTACCGTCAGCGGCGCATGCAGCGTGCCGCTGACGACAGCGACAGACCAAACCGCCGAAAGCAGCAGGAACCCGATCATGCTGCCGCACAGGAGCATGACCCTGCGCCGGTATTCCCCGGTCGTGCGCCGAATGCCGGATACCAGCGCATCGACCAGGAACACCAGCAGCAATACGACGCTTGCTTGGCCGAGTGCCATCCAGGGATTCGGCACGCCAACCGGTGCCACCACGAATCCACCGCCCCAGATCGGAACCTGGCTAAGCGATGTGATCCGGGTGAAGTTGAGATTCTCGCCGGTCAGGAAATTCGGAACCAGGCACGCCAGGCGAGCCAGGCAGGCGAGCGCGCCGAGCCAGAGCCTGCCGACTTGCAGATTTACGCGCACGAAGGCAACGATGCCGATCATCATCACCGTGAACGGCACGTGCACCCAGCGCAGCAGCACGCTGTAGCGTTCGGCCGTCGGCGCAGTCATCATCAGCAGCTCGAAGATGGCCAGCGTCGCCACGGATATGCCAGTGATGGCGAACGTCAGGTGAGCGGTCTGGCGCCCCTGCTTGAACCAGATGAGCAGGTGGATGAGCGCCAGCGTGAGGCTTGCCGCGCCCATCATCGGCCAGACGACATCGATCCAGTTCATTCCCCCCGCGGCCCCTCGACTATCCTGGCGTCGAGTCTAGCGCAAATGCCCCTCCTGCCCAGCCGCTTCGACGCGGGCGCGCCGATTGGCGATGCCGATGGCGAACGCCGGCTATCGACCGAGCGAAAAACCGGTGGCCCAATTGATCGCGTCGAGCAGCGCCTGGTCGTCTACGGGCTTGCGCAGGAACATCTTCGCACCGAGGTCGCGCACCATCGCCCGGGTCATTTCGTCGTCACGAGCCGAGATGACGATGACGGGAAGGCGGTTGCCGAGCTGTCTGAGCCGCGCAAGAACGTGGTGTCCGGTAATGCGGGGCATGGTCAGGTCGAGCAGGATGCAGCCCTCTTCTCCGTCGACCAGATCATCGAGGAAGCATTCCGCCGAAGCATACGGGCGAGCATTGACGCCGACCGACCGTATCAGCCGGGCAAAGCCGAAGCGCACGTCATCGTCATCGTCGACGATGTAGATGGCCAGGCTTCTGTCGTCAACCTTGCTCACGCTGAGATTCCTCGCTACTTTTTTCAAGACCTGTCCGGGCTTCTCGCCGACGCTATCGCGCCGGTCTGAGCCGCGAAGCGGGTCATCATCCCATCGTTCGGCCCGTGGGCTACAGGACCTGCATCACGAATCAGTTCCCGGACCGCCATCCGGCATCGATGCGAGTGCACCGCGGCGAAAAGAACGCTGTTCCGACCGATCTTCCGATAGCACCGGGCCGCTCCGCCGGCGCGTTCGGCCCCAACCGCTTCCGATCATCGGGGACGTCTCGCAGCCGCGCAATGGGACCTTGGTACCGTTGTAACCGGCGTGCCGGAATGCCGATTTTGGGGGTGTCTTCGGCGCAGGCATCACCCAGGAACCGTTCCCGCAGTTAAGCCGCGGCAAACGAGTCAAAGACGCGAAGCAGACAGATCGGCGACGAACTGCCGTGGCTCCTTCCGGAATGTCCGGGAGCCACGATCCAGTGCGTCGCGTTGCAGCCGCTGGCGCCGGACGTCGAGGCGGTACAGCACTGCGTCAGCACCGGCCTCTGCCGGGAAAGTGCGCTCTATCTCATGGCGCAATTCGACAAGGTCGTGATCGTCGCCGAGCCGCGCGGCAATGTCTGCGCAGCTTTGGACGACCCTTTTCAGCGGGTGAACTCCTGCGTCGGACAAGGCGCCGGCTGCCGCATGCAGGTATTTGGTCTGCTTGCGCCATTCGTGCAATGCCTCGGGCGTGCGCTCGGCCGCCGCGCGCGTGAGCGCCCTGCGCCCGTTGCGATAGATCCTGCGCAATCCGGCCAGCAGTTTCGACGCGTCGGCGCGTGGCGGCGGTGCGCGGAGCATGCGCTGGTTGCACGCCTTCACGAGTTGCACGCATCGGCGCCGCGCTGCCAGGCCGGCAAATGCGCTGCGCGCCGCGTCGAGTCGCTGCTCCAGAATCCGACGTAACGCGAATATCGCCGCGGCGCCGGCCGCCGTCTTCACTCGCGACCTGCCGACCAGCCCCGCTGCCACGACGAGCGACCTGGCGTCACGCAGCGGCGAAAGGCAGCGGGCAGCATCGCGCAGCGCACGGTTCTCACGTTCGTAGACCGCGGAAGCGAGCGTCGGCCGCATCAGGCGCAACGCGGCGCGCGCGCGCTTGAGCGCCTTGCGTGCCGCGTGCACGCGCGCGTCGATCTTGCCGGTCTCGGCAAGGCAGTCCAACGCCCTGGCGAGATTCGCACGCAGCAACGCGGTTGCCGCATCGGGACGCTGACGTTTCATCGGGGTCGATGGACCATGTCAGGACTGTTACCCGCGAAAACTTGCGAAAGAAAGCTGCGATCGCCCTTGAGCGCGCCGGTCGAATCAGGCAATGGCCATCGACAACGAAAAGGCGATGATCACGCCGGAGGGCAGCGTCGGAATTTTTCCACAATGCCATACCGACCCCGGCGTGCTGCTGCCGGCGCCGCCGTCTTCGCACTGCGCCGATGCGCGAAGCGGGCGACGGCGCGTCAAACGAAGGCACAAAGGTCAACAGCGGATGCTACAGGAATCCCATCGTGCTGCGGGTCAGGGTTTGGCCGTGCCGACGGTCCTGGCCAGGTCAAGCTCCTTGCGCAACGCCTTGGCCCAGCCCCTGGCCGCGTCGCGCGCTTCGGCCGCGTTGTCGACGCTGGTGATGCGCTGCGGGCGGAACGATTCGCGTGCTTGCGCGCGATCGAAAATGCGCATGACGATGGCGCCGCTGACCGAATCGCGCAGTGCAGCGACCAGCGTCATCTCTCCGGCGGAAACGGCAAACGTGGTCACCCTGCCTGCCGACTGGATATCGGGCGCGGCAACATCCAGATCGATGATCGACATTTGCACATCGAGCACGTCGCTGCCGGGTGCGTCGACGAGCTTGTATCCGCCATCGCCCAACTGGCTGACGACTTCCTCGCGCACGGCCGTCGACAGATTGTCCTTGATGCGCTGCGAATCGCTGGCCTTGATCGGCGTGCGCGAGCCGGGCGCCGATTGTTTCTCCCAGTCGCGCCGGAACGCGACCGATATCGGTCCGAGCATTACTGCGGTGTAGCCAGCGAGGGTCGCGCCCGGCTTCGCATAAACCACGTCGAGGCCCTTCACGGCGACTTTGCTCAAGCCCTCCTCGCTCCACACTGTGGCCGCGGCACGCCTGCTCTTCGGCATCTCGTTGGCAGGCGCCTGCGCGAACGATGTGCAGACTCCGCCAACCGCCAACAACCACGCAATCGCCAACCGTTTCATGGCGCTCCTGTTCTCAAGGGCGGCGTAACCTGTGTGCACACCTTGGCACAGCGCTCGCCGCGAGTCTTTCGGTGGATATTGTCCGCCGCTCAGTTTCACCCATTGGGCCGGCCGGCGCAGGCAGCGGCTGCCGGGGCAGAGCGCTGCGGCGAACACTCTCCTTCGAAGACTACGTGGCGCTATTTGGCGTTTATGCCCTTGGCCTTGTCGAGCGCCATCCGCAGCCGCTTGGCCCATTGGCTGGCAGCGGAACGCGCTTCCGCTTCGTTATCGGCCCGGGTGATGCGCTCCGGATTGGTGTATTCGGTTGCCTTGAAATTGTCGAACGCACGCGCGATGGCATCGCCGGATGCGGAATCAGTCAACTGGATGACCAGCGACATCTCACCGGCGGTCACTGCGTAGAAATCCTTGCCGCTCTGCCCGCTCAGATTGGCAGGCGCCCTTACGTACAGGTTCACGATCGCCGCCTCGACGCCAAGCACGTCATCCCCCGGTGCCGTGACGAGTTGGTAGCCGCCTGCGTTCAATTCCTTGACGAGTTCTTCTTGCACGAGTTTCGCCAGCTTCTCCCTGATGCGCTGCTGATCGCTGGAGCTGATCTGACGGTTGGTCCCGACCTTGACGGTCGACGCCCAGTCCTTGTGGAACGAAACCGAAACCGGCGCCAGCATGACTTTGGTGTAACCAGCGAGTGTCGCGCCCGGCTTTGCATAGACGACATCGAGTCCTTGAACCTGGACTTTTTGCAGGCCGCCCTCAGCCCAAACACTGCTTTCCTGCGCTGCCGCAAAGGGTGCGCACAGGAGTGCCGATGCCAACAACAACGTGATCGAAAACTGCTTCATGATGATCCTCCCTTGGTTGTCCATCCTTACAAGGACGTGCCTGTGGCCGCCGGCGTTGCAGACGCCGGCACAGCCCACGTGCCCGACGCCGAATCCTGCGCGGATCCGGGCCGCGCTCGGGCCGCGTCGCCGTCTGCGCTGACATATCCGCAAGTTGCCCGAGCGCAAATACCGTCAGACTTTTAGCATATCCATCGGCACGGACGCTGTCACCGGTCGCGCGCTCGACAAACTCGCGATAACCCGGAATTCCTCCAGAGCCGTTCCAGCACGCGACCGACGATGGATCGTCGATCAATGCGACGCCGGGACCCGGCGTCCGCGCGGGAAAACCACATCCGATCCGAACGCCGGCCGCGTCGAGGAAAGCCGACGACACTATTTACCCGTAGCGGCCGCTGCGCACCATGGGACCTTGTGCCTATTGCCACACGCCGGCTCGGGAGGACAATCGGCGCATACCTCAGCAGTTTTTCTGCACGCCGGCCAGGGATGGGCGTATGAACCTGTACGAACGCGCGCGCTCCACGCATGCGTGGATTTGCGTGGCATTGGCCATCCTGTTTTCCGGCCCGCTCACCGAGAGAGGCGAAACATGGTCGACAAGATCGTTGGTCAGGCAGTCGCAAAGGCGCGCGAGAAACCGTTCTTCTGGCTGTTCGTCTTCATCATGGCTGTGCTGCTGTTCACGCCATTGATGATCGGCAATCGCTTCATGTGGCTGGTGTTGAACGTCGTCTACCTGCGCGCACTCTGGGTCAACCTGGCCGAAGGCGGCATGCGCAAGGAAACCAAATTCGTCCTGTGGGGATTCTGGGCCGCCGCCCTCGGCCTGAAACTTGCCGCGCCGGAATCGATCGAGGGCAACATCTTGTATATGGCATCGCGCCTGTGCACAGTCGTCGTGCTCGGGGCGTGCGTCGTCCTGACCATACGCCATGTGCTGCGCGAAACCGAAGTGACGATCGACTCGATCTTCGCGGCGATTGTCGCGTACGTGTTCGCGGCGCTGGCGTTTGCCGCTGCCTATTCAGCGCTCTATGTGATCGCGCCGGCGAGTTTCCATTTTCCGGAGGCCGTAACCACAACGGAGAACGCAGCGGTCGACTTGCAAACCACTTACTTCAGCTTCGTCACGATCGCGACTCTGGGTTACGGCGACATTACCCCGCATCTGCCGTTTTCGCAGATGCTGGTCGTCTGCGAAGCGATGTTCGGCCAGTTCTACGTCGCCGTCGTGCTCGCCTGGCTGGTCAGCATGTACGCGAGCCAGCCGAAGAACTGAGCACGCATCACGAACAAACCAAGCCGGACGAAAGGCCCTTGCGGGCCTCCGCCTGCCGTCCGTGCTCCGTCCGCGGGAACGTTCGCGTCGTCAGGTTTCGTCGGCAATGAACCTGTAGGCTACCGCGCCGATCACCGCGCCGACAATCGGCGCAAGCCAGAACAGCCAGAGTTCGGCGATAGCCCAATCACCAACGAACACTGCGACACCGGTGCTGCGCGCCGGATTGACCGACGTGTTGGTCACCGGAATGCTGATCAGATGAATCAGCGTGAGCGCGAGGCCGATCGCGATCGGCGCAAAACCGGCCGGCGCGCGTTTGTCGGTGGCGCCAAGAATGACGATCAGGAAAAACATCGTCATGACGACTTCACAGACCAGCGCGGCCGTCAGCGAATAGCCGCCCGGCGAGTGCGCGCCGTAGCCGTTGGAAGCAAACCCCTTGGTTAGGTCGAATCCCTCAGCGCCACTGGCGATGACGTACAACACACCGCCCGCGGCGATTGCGCCGAGCACCTGTGCAATGATGTAAGGAGCAAGTTTGTTCGCCGGAAAGCGGCCACCGGCCCACAGTCCGACGGACACGGCCGGATTCAGATGGCAGCCCGAGATGTGTCCGATCGCAAACGCCATCGTCAGCACGGTCAGGCCGAATGCGAGCGAGACCCCGAGCAGGCCTATGCCGACATTCGGAAATGCGGCTGCGAGCACCGCGCTCCCGCAGCCACCGAGAACCAGCCAGAATGTCCCCAGAAATTCCGCACCGTATGCTTTCATTTCATTCCTCCTCAGTCAGTCCGGCGACTGCCGGCGGCAGTGCGCTGGACGAGTGGCCACCGGCAGGCGCATCTATACCCGCGCGGATGTGGGACCCCACGACCCGGTTCATGCCGTAACCGAACCCAATCGCAGGCGGATCTACTTCGTCGTCTCGATCGTGCGGCCGTTGAGCGGCTGCACCGGCCGCGCATTGAGCGGATAGATCTTCGCAAACGCGGCGATCTCGGCGTCGGCAATCTTCACCGGCGCCTTCAGCACGAACCAGGTGACGCCCTCGCTGCACGGCGGCGTCGTCAACGACCCCTGAAAAGTATAATAATCCTTGTTTTCCGGCAGCAACTGGGTCACGTCGATCGTCACGCCGTCGACCGTCGCTTCCCTTTCCTTTTCGTGCGGAATGTTTTTCCACAGCGTGCCAACCAGTTCGCTGGCGCCTCCCTTGTCGATCAGCACGGCGACGACGGCGAGCTTGCCCTCGGCGTTCTTGTGCACGAGGTGGGCGACCATTTCATGCGCCTTGCCGTCGATCTTTTCCTCGCTCGGATGGTGAAAATGGAACTGCACGAGTTCGTAGCGCACACCGCCGACGACGATGAAGCTCCCCGGCGCGTAATTGACCTGGATCGTGTGGCCGTTGTCGATGATCTTCAGCGGCGACGGCTGGTAGTTGAACTTGATCGGGGACAACTTGGCCGGCTTTGCGCCGACGATGTCGATCGGCGACTGCAACTTGCCGAGCTTGCACGAGGCGAAAGCCGCGTCCATCGATCCCCACTCGACCGGTCCACCGTGACCCTTGTAGGTCCAGTGCGCGCCTTCCGCGGCGCGAGCTGCGCCGGCAGTGGCGAGCATTGCAATTACGCAAAGAGAAACTGTTTGGCGGCGCATGTACATTGCGTATCTCCTTTGGGCCTGGTGAAGTGCAACCGTCAAGAGCGCCCCTTCCGCCTTCGGCACCTTCCCCCGCTTCGCAGGGGAAGGAAGAATGAGAAGCCGCGACGTGTGGTCCTCCCCGGCTTCGCCAGGGAAGGAAGAATCAGACGCCGCGAGGTGGAATCCTTCCTCCGCGTAGCGGGGGAAGGTGGCGGCAGCCGGAAGGGGGCGGCCTCACCCTCGCGAACACGCCGAGGCCGAACCCACGGGTGTCACTTCACCTGCATGTTCGTGTCTTTCATCGCCTGCGTGCACTTTGGGTCCAGCGTTGCCTGGTTTTTCTTCAGGCAGTCGGCGATGCGCCCGTCACCCATCTTGATTTCGGCGCAATGCTTGTCAGCATCGGTCTTGCACTCGACGAAGACGTACTTGATCGCGAGGGCCAGTCGGTCCAGCTGCAGCGAACCATCGGCCAACGCGTATACGCAACGGCTCGAAAGCTTGTCTTGGTGCGCGGAAAGGCATTGCAGAACACGGCCTTCACCCGGTGTTACGTCCTTGCAGAGGGTATCGATTTCCGTCTTGCAGCCGACACGGGCGCTTTCGACGATGTCTTCGAGCGCGAACGCGGCGGTCGCGCCGAGCGCCATCGCGGCGCCGGCAATCGCAAGGACGATGGATTTTCTGATGCTGTTCATCTGACGCACTCCGTTGGTTGATGGACTATTCGCCAGACCCGTGGGGGAGCATCCATATATCCCAGGCTCATACACCCCCCGCAAGTCCTGAGGCCAGATTCCGCTACGATAATGTGATGATCGTAGCAGCGTAATGGGACCTAGGCCTTATTGTCCGGGTGGCCGCATTGCGCGATACCGGCAGCACGCTGCCTTCACGCCACTCGGCACCCTGACTCGAGTCGCTCCGTTCGGTGCAACCAGTAACTGCTTGACGCGCCTGGCCCGGCATCACAGCTGAGCAGCAACGCCTTGCGCTCACGAGGCCGCATTACTGCGCGGATGGCTCGGCCGGCGTCACCGGAACGGACGCCAGTGCGGGCCCGGGGCCGAAGCCGCCACCCAATGCCACGTACAGACTGATCCGGTTCACGTGCTGGTCCGCCTGGACGCGCAGCAATCCGCTGCGCGACGAATACAGCGCCATCTGCTGTTGCAGGACGCTGCGCATGTCGGTGCTGCCGACGCGGTATCGGGTCTTTTCCAGCGCCAGCGCGTTGTCGTTCTGATGTACCGCCTCGCTCAGCAAGGGCTCCCGGTCACGCAATGTCACCTCGGTGGCCAGCGCGTTCTCGACTTCGCCGAACGCCTTGAGCCCGGTCTGCGCCCATATCGCGGCGGCCTGCTTCTGCTGGGCCTTGCGCGCGTCTGCCTGCGCCTGCAGGCCGCCGGCGTCGAAAATGCTTGCAAACAAGGTTGCACCGACGCCGAGTTGTGGATTGTCACGGTTCTGCAGCACGAAGGTGTCGCTCGTAATCGACGTCAGGGCGGCCGTCAGCGACAGTTTCGGCAAGCGCGCCGCTTCGGCCTGGCCAACCAGGTTGAAAGCCGCATCGACGCGGCGCTGAGCAGCGACGATGTCCGGCCTGCGCTCGAGCAGCTCCGACGGAACACCGGCCGCTGGCGTCGGCGGCAACATGGCGAACACCGATGGCGCCTTGATCTCGGCTGCCGGATAGCGGCCGAGCAGCAATTCGAGCGATCGCGATGACTGTGCCAGCGCCAGGTCGAGTTGGCGCACGGTGTCGAGCAATTCCTGCAGCGACGCGCTCGCTTGGGCAACCTCGACCGCGCTGCCCGGTCCGATGCTCTGGCGCTGCTGGGCGATACGCAGCAAGTCGCGCGAACTGGCGACCATGTCGGCGGCAAGGTCGCGTTGCTGGCGCGCCTGGATGGCGAGGAACCAGGACTTTGCCACGAGCGCGGCTATCGACTGCGCGGCAGCCGCCACGTCAGCCTCGGTCGACGCGTATTGGTCTTCGGCAGCCACCCGGCCGTAGCGCACGCGGCCCCACAGGTCTATTTCCCACGATGCCGGCACGATCACGCCGCCGACGCCCGAGCCGTCGCCCCCGACCTTGCCGCCGGTTTTTCCGAGCAGATTCACCGAAGGGTACAACTGCGCACCGGCCGCCTTGACGTTTGCGGCGGCCTCCTCGACGCGTGCAACGGCAAGGCGCAGGTCGGCGTTGTACGAGATCGCTTCGGCAACGAGCGCGGGCAACTGGGGATCGCCGAGCGTGGCGATCCAGTTGTCCTGCACCGGCCCGGTTGCGGATGATTCGACCCAGGCCGCCGGCAGTTTCAGGTTCGGCAGGTTTTCCTGCTGCAGCGTTTGGCGATCCGGCGCCGTCTTCAGGCCGCAGGCCGAAAGGAACAGCGCCAGGATGCCCGCCGACAGCAGTCGCGACATCACCTGCAATGACCTCATGACTGCGGTTGTCATGTCAGTGCATCTTCAGGATCAGGTAGTCGAGCTTCGCGCCGATGCGCAGGATGATCCTGCGGAGAATCTGTATGGCAACGACATGATTCGTATAGATCGCGCCGTGGCCCATCGCGCCGGCCGGGAAAAACATGCCGGCCTGCTTCGGATCGACCTTGAGCTTGACGGCAAACCGGCCCTCCGGTGGCGGAGCGGACCCCGTCGTCGGCAACATCCCGCTAATGTTGAGCTGGCCCTGCCCCTGCGCCCAGACGATCGAATCGACTGTTGCCTTCACGATCGTGCCGGGGCTGGTCTCGATCGTGAACTCGGCTTCATTGCCCGGCTCTATCGCATGCAGCTCGTTCTGATGGAACAGCGCGATGACTTGGTATTCATTCTCGACAAACGTCATGGACGGGTTGAGGGGAAACGCGACGGAGATCGAACCGGGCCGCAGCTGTACGTTGATTGCATAGCCGTCGGCCGGCGCGTACACGGTCGTCTGCAAGAGTTCCCATTTTGCGTTTTCGAGTTGTGCGCGGATCTCTGCGACCTGCGCCTGGTCGGCGCCAACGGTCGCGTCGATCTGCACGCGCACCTGGCCTTCGTTCGCGAGGGCGGCTTCGAGCTCGGATTCGAGCTGCTTCTGCGACGTTTGCGCCTGCTCGAGCGTGAAGCGGTCGCCCGCGCCAGCCGCGACGAGTTCCTTGTTCTGCTCGACGCGTTTTTTTGCCAGCGCCAGGTTCGCACGCACAGCCTGGGTCTTCCCGACCGCAGCCTCGAGGTCCTTGCCAAGCTTGCTGCTCATTCCCTGGGCGTTCACGAGTGACGCTTCGAGCGACTTTACGCGCAGCTCATACGGCGTCGGGTCCATGCGGAACAACACGTCGCCCTTCTTGACCGGCCGGTTCGGCTCGACCGCAACCTCGATCACCTGCCCGCGCACCTGCGGCACGATTTGTACCACATACTTTATGACGCGCACGTCGGCGGATGACGGGGCCACGACATTCAGCGTCAGGATCAGCGCCGTCAAACCGACGATCGGAATGGTGATCACGGTCACCATCCAGGCGTTGTTCCACGGCAGCCACTTGAACTTGAAGAAGATCAGCCAGACGAAGAACGAATAGATTCCAAGCAGTAATGCTTCCATCAGCCTGCTCCTCCCGTACCGGCAGCATTGGGACTCGGGCGCGCTTCCTGCAGGCGTTCGTACACGCGCCTGAGCTCCGGCGTGAGTTTGCCGCGCGCCTTGATATATTCGAGCTCCGCGCGCAGTTGGTCGATATGACCGGCCTCGAGTTCGCCGCTCGCCGCGAGCTCGCCCTGCTCGACGAAGTAGTCCTCATGCTTCTCGGTGCCGTAGGCCATCTTGTGCACGACCGGGCGGGTGTAGGCCCAGAGCCAGGCAAACGGCCACAACATTCCACCGAACACCAGCGACAACAGGCACAGGACGTGAATGGCATCCTTGTTCGGGTGATGGCGCTTCTCCGCGATCTTTTCCGGCAACACGTGCACGATCCAGAAGATCGCAATGCCTACACCCGGCATCACGATCAGGACGAACCAGGCCATTCCGTTGGCCACCGCGTCCAGCGTCTCGCCCGTGAACATCGAGGCATGCGCGGACGGCATCACGAACAGAGCCAGCAAGGCTGAGCCGATGCCGGCACGTTTGCGCATGCCGCGCGTTTTGCAAAGATTCATCGCCATCTCCGAGTCAATCGCCAGGTTCATGCAGATCATTCCTGTGCAACTTCATTCATGGGAAAGGCAGAAATTTCCTGCCGCGCCAGCTGCGCTTGCCGGTCGCTTCCAACCGCGTTGGCGATATCGCGAGCTCCCGTCGCCGATAGCTTCGGGGCAAGCCTGTTCCGTGCCGCCCCCGGCCGCAATTGGACCAAGGACCGACTGTTCCGGTCCGAATTGTCCGCGGCACTGATTCGTCGGGCACTTTCCATTCATCCACCAGGACGCGGGAAGTCGTAGTTCACGATGAAGCGCAAGTCGTTGATGTTCGGATCGCCCCCGCCCCTTTGCTCAATATAGGCATAACGCAGGCGAAACGACAAACCCCGCAATGCACCGGTCTTGACGTTCCACTGCAGATTGAGGTCGGTCTCGTCTTCGTTGTAGTTGGGCGCTTTGACGCCGGAGCCGTGCACATACAGCGCGTAAGCGCTGAAGCCGCTCATTCCGGCCTTCGAGAAGTCGTACAGCCCCTTGACCATGACGGCCGACTCGCTGGCGCGGTTGAAGTCCTTGACCTGCACGCTCGTATAACCCGGATATCCGCTCCACGGAGCGACCATGTTGCGTCCGCTCGCGGTGTCGGTGTAGGCCAGCGTCAGCAGTCCCGCCCCGCCGAAGGTCAGGTCGCCCTTGACGCCCCACTGGTTCGTGTTGAAAGAATTTCCGGCGAGCAGGTTGTTGCCCGTGCTCTGTTGATCGGAGTACTGGGCGGCAAGGCTCAATTTCGATCCTTCGCCCCACTTGAACGCATACTTGGATTCGGCGTAGAAAATATTGATGATGTCGTTCGAGTAGTATTCCGCCGCGCCGATCGAAAAGTCGCCGACGATATAGTTGCCGCCGAGGACGTAGACCCCGCGGTCCACGCCGGTCACGCCGGCGGCTTCGGACATCGGAACGAACTCGTCGTCGTTCTTCTGCTTGATCTTCGAAATGTAGCCGCCGCCGAAACGAAACGCCGGTTCGCCCTGCCCGCCTCCCGCCGTACCGTAGAAGGTTGCTCCTTCGAACGTGTTCGGCGTCATGCGCACGTCGTTCGCGTTGATGTACGGAGTGTTGTAGCTCTTTGCGCCGATGGCGGCGAATATCTTGTCGGTAAACTTGAACTCGCCGTACAACTGGCCGAGCACCGCATAGCCCTCCTGCCCTGGCAGAAGGAGCCCCGTGCCGTCCTTGTCTGTCGGCGCATACAGCGGCAGCGACGTATAGCCGGTCGCGCCAATGCGGAAAACGTCGCCCACGTAACCGGACAGGTAGCTGATCGAACCGCCTCCCGCCCAGGCCTCGCTGATGCTGCCGTCGTACTTGTCCCGGTCGAAATAGAAGCTTCGCAGCTGAGCGCTCCATTTCGTGTCGCGGAAAAACGGCGACGTTTCCTTTGCAGCTTCCGGAGCCACGAGTTCCCCGGGTTCCGGACTGGAAAGGTCGCTCTGGTCCATTTGCGTGTGGCCCTGCTCGGTCGTTTCTGCTTCGGGCAGATCCTGGGCCGCCGCGATCGCGGTACCGGCGAGAGACAGCATGAGACCCAGCGCGATTCGCAACGCAAGCGCAGGCGATCGCGTTTGAATGTCAGCATGCACGTTCATGTAGTGCTCCTTACTTTCCGATGGACATGAGGCCTACGAGAACAGGTCCCCAAGCGGTCAGCAGAATGTTTCCGACCGCGTAGGGCACGGTGTAGCCGAGCGCCGGAACGCTGCTCTGAGCCTCGTCCTGCACGGCGCGCAGCGCGGCCGTGATCGTGCCGGCGCCGGCGCACGCGCCGAGCACGATGAGCGGGTTCATCTTCAAAACGTAGCGGCCAAACAGGATACCTATCGTGTGCGGCAGCAACGCCGCCACGAGGCCGACAAATACGAGGCTGATGCCCGACGTCTTCAGCCCGGCAACGAAACTCGGACCGGCGTTCAGGCCGACCACCGCGATGAACACGCATAGTCCGAGCGTGTCGAAGATCCAGATCGCCGGCTCGGGGATCCGGCCGAAGTACGGGTACGCCGAGCGCAGCCAGCCGAACACCAGTCCCATGACGAGCGCGCCGCCGCTTGCGGTCAGCGTGAGCGGAATACCTGCGACGGTAACCGAGAGCAGGCCGACGAGTCCTCCGAGCACGATGCCGGTGCCGACGAAGACCATGTCCGTCGACGTCGTGGGGCGGTCCGGGTAGCCGAGTGCCTGCGCGGCGCGATCGACTTTCGGCTTTGTGCCAACCAGGCGCAGCAGGTCGCCGCGATCGATGCTCGTGATCGTCGCGACCGGAATATCCTGCCCGGCGCGCGTGAGCTTGCGCAGGAACACGCCATTGGCGTACTCATGTTGCGCCAGTTCGGGCAGCGACTTTCCGATCACCGCACGATTCGTGACCATGACGTCGAGCACTTCGATCGGGACGTCGATCAGTTCCTTGTCGTCCACTTCCGGACCGACATCGTCTCCGCCCGCCAGGTGCGCTTCCTTGCGGGCAAGGATCGCAATGGCGTCGCCATGGAAAACGACCGTGTCAGGCGTCGCGTCGACGATCTGTCCGTCGTGGCGCAGGCGCAGGATCGA
>DASRTK010000234.1:0-3460 GCA_035655975.1 Rudaea sp. | reverse complement strand
GAGGATGGGCAGGCCATTGGCGGTTCCCGCATCGAACTCGATCCCATCGGCCGTATTGTTGGCGACGATCGTATTTTGCAGATGGGGCGATGAGTACCCCGAGAACAGTCCGGCCGCAAGCGTGCCGCCACTGGTGTTGCCCGCAATCGTGCAACTCAAGACGTCCATCACCTGTCTGGCGTACACGCCGCCGATCAGACCGTCGGACGGCGTATGGTTCCCGGAGACCGTGCTGTCGCTGAGATAGGCGCGCCGTGCATAGATACCCGCGCCCGACCTCGCCTGGTTCCCGGAGACCGTCGAGTAGTCTGCGTACACGGTAAAAGCCAGGACGCCGCCGCCCGCCGATGCTGCCGCGGACGACGCGGTGTTGCCACTGACCGTGCTGCGGTTGAGATCGACGATGCCCGCGTAAATGCCGCCGCCATAGCTGCTGGACGCGCCTCCCGTACCGGCGTTGTCGCCAAGTGCCTTGCTGTCGGTCACGCGGCTCTGGTAAAGGCCCACTGTACCTTTGGCGTAAATTGCGCCGCCGGCCACAATCGAAAAGCGCACCGGCGACGAGGCGAGGCACGATGAAACCGTGGAGTCGTTGAGGAAGACGTTTCCCGTGCTGTAGATGCATCCGCCCAGCGCGTAGCCGGCGAACATTTCCGGGTTGTCGTAGCGGCCGTTGGCAATGGTCAGGTTGCCGATGTAAAGACCATCGAGCGACGGTCCATTGTTGTACAGAGGCGGTTTGTGCACGATCGCGCGAAACTTGCCCGCCGCGTCGATCGTCAACGGATGGCTGGCCGGTCCGGCGAGGAAGAGCGAGACCGGCGGAGTAGTCAATGGCGCGCTCAAGGTGATCTTGCTGCAGGCGAGGGTCGTCAAATCGATCGTGTCGCCGTTGTGCGCGCAGACCAAGCCCAGACGCAGGGTTCCCTCGGTGGTGTTGTCCGGGCAGACGGCAGGCAGCGGCAACGGATCGTCGCAGGTATTCACCGTGAACGTGGCTGCTGAGGTCAATCCGGGCCCGTGTGGCAGATTGCGCACGCCGCGCACGTCGCTGCCCGCGGCCGGCGCGGTCACCGCAAATACCAGTGCCACGCAGGCCGCAAGCGGATGCATTGGCAGACGCGGATCGAACCGCGCGCTGCCGGCGACCGGTCTGCTGCGCGAAGGCGATTGGAACCTCATCGGCAAACTCCATTGAGAGACGACAGGCGAACGTGCGCCGGCCCGCTGCCCTTATCAGGCAAAACGACAAGGCACATCCCGATGCGCCAGCAAAACACGCGGCTTCGAAGTCACCCGACTTTGGTCAGGGCATTCGCGCCGTCAGCTCGGCGCCATGCATTCCGCTACTGATCGAACCCGTCACGGAACAAGTCATCCGATTCGACAGCGCCGATATCGGCCCGGCCGTTCTCGACGCGCGGGACGCCGCGCTGGTCGAACATCAGACTCGATGGATTGCCGCCCATGTCGATGGCTGGGCTGCCGGGCAGCAGCGCCTGTGACAGCGTCGGCCCGCCGTTGGCCTGCAGTGGTCCCAACTTGGGATCGAGCGTGATCGTGTCGCCGGGAACGCTCGTTCCCGACAACGTCGCCATGATCAGGTTGTTGGCGCCGAGAATTGTCTTGCCCGGATCGGTGCCGAAGTCGAGTTCGCCAACGCTCGAGGTATTGTTGGCGATGATCGTGCTGCTGACGAACGAGGGCCCGAACACGCTACTGTGGGCATACAGTCCCGCTGGGAAACCGGCCGCGCTGGTGTTGTTCGCGATCGTGCTGTTGACGACATCCGCCAGTTGGCCTGAGTAGACGCCGCCGACGACCCCTGAGGCCGAGGTGTGATTGCCGTACACGGTGCTGTCGGTCAGTCCGAGGAACTGGCAGTGGATGCCGCCGCCGACCGAGTCGGCGGCATTCCCGGAAATCGTCGACGCCACGGCACTGAAACTGCCCGCACCGATGCCGCCGCCTTTGGCCAGCCCGTGCGCCGACGAGGAAGCCGTGTTGCCACTGACCGTACTGCGCGCCAGGATGACATCGTCCGCGGCAATGCCGCCGCCATAGCTGCCTTGCCCGTTGCGATCGTGCGCCGTGCTGCCGGTGACGGTGCTGTCGGTGAGGGTCACCAGAGAGCGCGCGAAGATCGCTCCGCCGTTCGCGGGCCGGTACACGGCCGATGTGTAGCATGACGCAACGGTCACGGCGTTCAACGCCACGGAAGCCGACGAGTAGATACAGCCGCCACCGTTGCTGTAGTTGTAGGGATTGTCGTAGTGGCCGTTGACGATCGTGAGTTTGTTGATCGTCAGCGTATTGGCATTGACGCCATTGTGGATGAACGCCCGCGAGTGATAGCCCGCGTCGATCGTCAGTTTGTCCCGTCCCGGGCCGTTGACGGTGACGCTGATCGTGCCGGCGACCAGCGATTCGGCCAGCGTGATCGTGCTGCACTGCAGCTGCGTGAGATCGACGGTGTCCTTGTTCTGCGCGCAGAACAGAGCCTTGCGCAGGGTGACGTCGTCGGCGGTCGAGCAGTCGGGAAGTGCGATCGAATCGGCACAGGTGGTGACGACGCGAGTAACTGCCGCCATGGCTTCGGGAGCGGGCGTTGCGCCGACGGCTGCGAGCGCGAGACACATGGCCGACCGGCGCACAATGGGTCGCCTGAACGAGTCTCCGCGGCCCAGGCAAGCATTCGGTTGAGGACTCATTCCGGCACCTCGTTCATCGCAGGCGTGGCGAACGTCGCTTCTCGACAAACGTGGAACGAAACAACGCCATTGATTGCGCCATAATTGCCTTTCGACTTCACGCCAGCCGGAATTCATGAGCGACATCCTGCAACGCATCCTGGCGCGCAAGCGCGAGGAGATCGACGAACGCCGGACGCGCGTCCGCCAGATCGAACTCCTGGCGCGGCTCAACGGCGCGCCGCGCGTGCGCGGGTTCACCGACGCGCTGCGCTCGAACATTGCCGTCGGCCGCGCGGCCGTCATCGCCGAGATCAAGAAGGCCAGCCCGAGCAAGGGCGTCATGCGCCCGGACTTTCATCCGGACCAGATCGCTGCGAGCTATGCCAGCGGCGGCGCCGCATGCCTGTCGGTGCTGACCGATGTCGATTTCTTCCAGGGCGCGGATGAATACCTCACGCAGGCACGCAATGCGTGCGCCTTGCCGGTGCTGCGCAAGGATTTCACGATCGATGCTTACCAGGTGTACGAAGCGCGCGCCCTCGGCGCCGACTGCATCCTGCTGATCGTCGCCGCGCTGGACGATGCAGCGCTGGTGGAGTTGTCCACATTGGCGCAGTCGCTTGGCCTCGAGGTGCTGGTCGAGGTGCACGACGCCGCCGAACTCGAGCGCGCGCTGGCGACGCCGGCGACGCTGATCGGCATCAACAACCGCAACCTGCGCACATTCGAAACGCGGTTGGAAACCACGCTCGATCTGCTCGGCCGGA
>DASRTK010000233.1:0-23471 GCA_035655975.1 Rudaea sp. | reverse complement strand
CGCCAAGGCCATTGGCGGCCTGATCCGCCGGAGATGCCTGGGCCTTCTGGCTCACTACGTCCAGCCAGACTTTGCCGGTCATGCCATGCTCCGGCGTGTCGCCCCAAGCGTAGCTCACGCCGGCCTGGAACTGCGGCGAGTCGTGTTTGGTGTAGCTGGCGTAGCCGACCGCATTGAGCGGCTGGAAGATGCCGGCGCTGAAGTTGAAGCCGCCGAAATTCGGCGTCGAGTAGGTGATCTGCGGAATCCAGTCGGTGTAGATGTAACCGATGCCGATGCGGCCCAGGCTGGTATTGCCCGGTGCGGCATTGTTGCCGACCGAGCCGACGCCGAGCAGGGTCATGTCGTCGAGGATCGCATCCTTGGCGTAGATGCCGATATCGCGGCCCATCTTGACCGTGCCCCAGCTCGCGTCGCCGAACGTGAAGAACGCCTGGCGCGCATCGATGCCGGGTGTCTGCAGCGCCGCCGGCAGGCCTGCGCCGTTGACGCCGGCCGCGGCCGAGCTGTTGATACCGGGATACAGGCCGATCGTCACGCCGACGTCGAGATCGCCCTGGCGCGAGGTTGCGCTGAACACCAGCGCGGCGGGAAGCAGGCCATTGCGGATGGCCGCGCTGTCACTGCCGGTGCAGGCAAGGCCACCGGTGACGAGTGTCGACGATGCCGGACCGTTGTCGCACCCGGCACCGACATAGAACGCATTGACATTGCCCGAGATGTCGACCTTCCAATCGCCGGCGGTGAAGTCTATGCCGGCCAGCGCCTGCGCTGCGGGAAGCAACCACAGTGCCGCACCTAATGCGGTGACGAGTCTGGTACGCGTTTTCATACTCCCTCCACTCTGTGATGGTTTTGATGAGTTTTTGGGCCGCTCCATCGCCTGGCGATCCTGCGATTCGAATGCGCAGGATCGAAAAGCCATGGGCAACCCGTGTTCGCTCGGTTGGAAAGTTTCCGGTGCAGAAGCGGCGCGTTATTCGGGGCGGACTCCAACGCTAAGTGACAGGCACGCCGTGCAGCATCGCGGACTTTCCAGCCTCCGGATGAGCAACGCATCCGGCTGAGCCGCGGGCTGAAACGCAAGACCTGTACCAAGCGCCGAATGCGGCAGCGCAGCGAGGAATCGCACGCGCGTGATCTGGCCGCCGAAAAAGCAGCAATTCGCCGAGGAAAGAATTTCCAAACAAGGTGTTGGCGCGATCGGGCGCGTATTGCGCCGAGGCCCGGATCCGCGCCGGAAAGGTACGGGCGCGCGCCGCCTACTGTTGCGGGTGCGCCACCGCAATCCCTGTTAATGATCCGTTAATGACACACGCATCGGAACTGTGACATTCCGAACCTGTAGCACGTTGCGCAATTGCAACAATCCGCCACTTGCAGCAATTACAGCGGTTCAGGGGGATTCTGGTTGCGTCCGGACAACAGGCGGCGCAACTCGTCTTTCTCGCCGGCGTCGAGTCCGGGTTGTTGTCCGCTCTTGGCCAGCAGGTCGTCGATGCGTTGCTGCAGCGTCTGCCGATCCAGCTGTGCAAGCGCCGCGAGAAATTCCGCGCGCCATTCATCTTCGCCGCCAGGGAATTCCATGACGGCGAGCTTTTGCAGGGCGCGCGCTTCGTCGCGCTCTGCAAAATGTTCGAGCACGCCGGCGGTGGAGATTTCGCGGCGCTCGCGGCACAGCGCGATCAGCTCCACGAGCAGGGGAATTCCCGGCCGGCGCAGGGTCGAGAACAGGTGCGGCGGCTCGATTGCGGCGGCGAAGCCGGGGTTCTGCAGCAACAGCGCGACCGCAGTGCGCACGAGCGTGCGCTCCTGCGGCTTGGCCGGGCGGCGCGGCTTGCTGTCGGCGCCCGGAGCATCGAGACGCAAGCGGACGTTGGCCAGCTTGTCCAACTCGCCGAGCATCAGGTCGCGGAACGCGCCATCGGGAATCTGCGTCAGCAACGGCCGCGCGCGTTCGGCCAGGCGCGCCTTGCCGTCGAGCGTCGCCAGGTTCACGTCCTTGCCGAGTTCGGCGAAGAAGAATTCGCCCAGCGAAGTTGCGGCCTTGAGGCGCTGCTCGAATCCGGCGTGACCTTCCTGGCGCACGAGCGAATCCGGATCCTCGCCGTCGGGCAGGAACAGGAAGAAGGCCTGGCGCCCGTCGCGCATGCGCGGCAACACCGATTCGACCGCGCGCCACGCGGCCTGCCGGCCGGCGCGGTCGCCGTCGAAGCAAAAGTATACATCGGCGCAATTGCGGAACAGCAGTTCGGCATGGTCGCGCGTCGTCGCCGTGCCCAACGTCGCGACGGCCTGGGTCACGCCATGCTGGAACAGCGCGATGACGTCCATGTAGCCCTCGACGACGATCAGGCGCGGAATCTTGCTGTGCGCCTGGCGCACCTGCCACAGCGCGAACAGCTGTTGGCCCTTGTGAAAAAGCGGCGTCTCCGGCGAGTTCAGATACTTGGGTGTTTCGTCGCCCAGCACTCTTCCGCCGAAGGCGATCACGCGCCCGCGCCGGTCCTGGATCGGAAACATCACGCGGTCCCGGAAACGGTCGTACTTCGTGCCGCGCTCGCCGCTGGTCAGCATGCCGGATTTTTCCAGCAGCGCGATGCGCTGCGGATTCGTGCCGAGCGCGTTTTTCAGCGCGTCCCACTGATCCGGCGCGAAGCCGAGACCGAAACGCTCGATCGTCTGCGCGTCGAGGCCGCGCGACTCGAAATACGCGCGCGCCTTGTCGCTGGCGCCGAGTTGGCGTTGATAGAACTTCGCCGCTGCATCGAGCAGCGCGTACAGGTCGGTCGAGTCTTCCTGCGGCGCGCGCTTCGCGCCGCCTTCGTACGGCACCTTGAGGCCGTTGCGCGCGGCCAGTTCCTCGACCGCGTCGACGAATTCGAGCCGGTCGTAGTTCATCAGGAACGTGATTGCGCTGCCGTGCGCGCCGCAGCCGAAGCAGTGATAGAACTGCTTGGCCGGACTGACCGTGAACGATGGCGAACGCTCGTCGTGGAACGGGCAGCGCGCGCTCCAGTCGCGCCCGGCCTTGCGCAGCGGCACGCGCTGCTCGATCACCTCGACGATGTCGACGCGAGCGAGAAGCTCGTCGATGAATTGCTCGGGGATGCGGCCGGCCATGACCGCTAGTTTAGTCGTGGAGAGAATGGCAGGACGAAATAATCGGGAGGCCTTCTGCGCCGCACTGTCTTTCGCACCGACTCACCCCTCACCCCAACCCTCTCCCCGCCAGCGGGGAGAGGGAGCAAGAGCGCCTCTTCTCACCCGAAATCCTCTCCGCTTGCGGGAAGGAGATGCCGATGGCAAGTCATTTCCCTTCTCCCCGCTTGCGGGGAGAAGGTGCCGACTGCAGGCGCCGGAGCGCCTGCGAACAGCGGAGCTGGCCCGAAGGGCGAGCGCCAAGGCTGGCGCGAGTCAGGCGGATGCGGGGTGCTCTTGGCGGAAACCGCAAATGTCGCTAGCCCAGCGCGGCCAGCTTGCCCTTGATGATCTCCGACAGCTTGCCCATGTCGGTCTTGCCGGCAACCTTCGGCCGGACCAGGCCCATGACCTTGCCCATGTCCTTCGGGCCCGTCGCGCCGGCTTCGGCGATCGTCGCGGCGACGATCGCGTCGACGTCGGCCGCACTGAGCTGCGCTGGCATGTACGACTGGACCACGCCGATCTCGAACGTCTCCTTGTCGGCCAAGTCGGTCCGCCCCGCAGCCTGGAACTGCGATACCGAGTCACGGCGCTGCTTGAGCATCTTTTCCAGAACGCTCAGGACCTGCGTGTCGTCGAGCTGGATTCGCTCGTCGACCTCGCGCTGCTTGATCGCGGCGTTGATCAGCCGGATCACGCCGAGACGTTCCTTGTCGCCGCTCTTCATCGCGGTCTTCATGTCGTCGGTGAGTTGGACTTTGAGAGACATGGGGGCTCCTGGAGGTTCAGGGCTGAGGGATGAGGGCCGCGAGCTGCTCTTGATCTTCAGCCCTCAGCCCTCAGCTCTCAGCCCTCAAGAAACACAAACGGCCAGCGTCGCTTGCGCTACGCCGGCCGAAGAATTTGAGGAAGGACGGTCAGCTCGCGCCGACCGGCGCGCGGATCAATACAACCGCTGGCGCTTGGTCACATCGCGGGACACGCGGCGCAGATGACGCTTCACCGCTGCGGCGGCCTTGCGCTTGCGTTCCTGCGTCGGCTTCTCGTAAAACTCGCGCTTGCGCGTTTCGGCCAGGATTCCGGCCTTCTCGCAGGTGCGTTTGAAGCGGCGCAGAGCGAACTCGAAAGGCTCGTTCTCGCGAACTTTAACGTTGGGCATTGGTACTCCACTGATAAACTCTGGCCCGACATCCGGGCGAGCCGCATATTTTACCGTGCAAAACCAGTCGATTGCAAAGCCCGGACCGGTTCTGGGCATAGAAACCTCCTGTGACGAAACCGGCGTGGCCGTATTTTCCGTCGACCGGGGGCTGCTGGCGCACGCCCTTTACAGCCAGATCGACATGCACGCCGAGTACGGCGGGGTGGTGCCGGAACTGGCCTCGCGCGACCACGTACGCAAGCTGCTGCCGCTGATCCGGTCCACGCTGGCCCAGGGCGGCATGACCACGCGCGACCTCGGCGGCGTTGCCTACACGGCCGGCCCCGGACTCGTCGGCGCCTTGCTGGTAGGCGCCTCGTGCGCGCGCGCGCTGGCCTGGGCGCTGGATGTGCCGGCAGTCGGTGTCCACCATATGGAAGGCCATCTGCTGGCACCGCTGCTCGAACCCGATCCGCCGCAGCCGCCGTTTGTCGCACTGCTGGTCTCGGGCGGGCATTCGATGCTGGTCGAGGTCGCCGCGATCGGACGGTACCGGCTGCTCGGCGACACCCTCGACGACGCCGCTGGCGAGGCGTTCGACAAGACTGCCAAACTAATGGACCTGGGCTACCCGGGCGGTCCGGCGCTGGCAAAGCTGGCCGAATCCGGCACGGCGGGCCGGTTCAGGTTCTCCCGGCCGATGACCGATCGTCCGGGACTGGACTTCAGTTTCAGCGGGCTGAAGACCCAGGTATTGCTCGCCTACCAGAAACACGCCCACGATCCGGCCGCGAAAGCCGACGTCGCGCGCGCGTTCGAGGACGCAATCGTCGACACGCTCGTCATCAAGTGCCGACGCGCGCTCGAGCAGACCGGCAGCCGGCGCCTGGTCATCGCCGGCGGCGTCGGCGCAAACCGCACGCTGCGCAAGCGCCTCGCCGATGCCGCGGAGCACGACGGCTTCAAGGTTTATTTCCCGCGCTTGGAATTCTGCACCGACAATGGCGCGATGATCGCGCTGGCCGGTGCGCTGCGGCTGGAGTCGGGACTGCATGACGACGCGTCCATTCGTGTCCAGCCGCGCTGGGATTTGGAAAGCCTTCCAGCAGTAGGGTAGCTTCTTAGTCGTCATTCCCGCGAAAGCGGGAATCCATCTTGATCTGCAGCGTTTAACCTTAAAGTCAAAATGGATTCCCGCTTTCGCGGGAATGACGGACCTTCTAAGCTCGCCCCTCGCCCCTCGCCCCTGCCCTTATGGATACTGTCTTCATCGAAGATCTGCGCATCGAAACCGTCATCGGCATCTATGACTGGGAGCGCAAGATCCGCCAGGTCGTCGCGCTCGACCTGGAAATGGCGTTCGACAACCGCAAGCCGGCGGCGAGCGACCGCATCGAGGACACGCTGAACTACAAGGCAGTCAGCAAGCGGTTGACGGCTTTTGTCGAAGAATCCAGTTTTCAGCTCGTGGAAACGCTGGCCGAACGCTGCGCCGAGATCGTGCGCGACGAGTTCAGCGTGGGCTGGCTGCGATTGAAGTTGTCGAAGCCCGGCGCAGTGCGCGGCTCCAAGGCGGTTGGCGTCGTCGTCGAGCGCGGCACGAAGCCGACGTGAAGACGCGGGTTTACCTGAGCCTGGGTTCGAACGTCGAACCGGAAAAAAATCTGCGCGCGGCGATCGCCGAACTGCGCGCGCAGTTTGGCGCGATCGACCTGTCGCCGGCCTATCGCTATCCGGCAGTCGGATTCGAAGGCCCCGATTTCCTCAACCTCGCCATCGGCATCGATGCCGGACTCGGGCCGCAGGCGCTCAACGACTGGCTGCACGCGCTCGAAGACCGTCACGGCCGCCGCCGCGACGTGCCGCGCTATTCGAGCCGCACGCTCGACGTCGATATCGTCCTCTACGGCGATCTTGTAATCACGGGCGCGCAAAATCTCGAAGTGCCCCGAGCCGAGTTGCTGCAGACCTTCGTGCTGCAACCGCTCGCCGACATCGCGCCGGACGCGATTCATCCAACCCTGCACAAATCGATCGGCGAACTGTGGGCAAGCGGCGCCGCGAGTGGCGAGCGCGGATCACCTGTCGACCTTGCGGCATAAGGGCCCGACACGTTCACGATGAAGGTACGGTTCAGATCGCGAGCGACCGGCCGCCATCGACGTTCAAGATCTGGCCGGTCGTGAATTTCGCGTCGCGCAACAGGAACAGCACCGTGCCGGCAACGTCTTCCGGCGCACCGGCCCGCTGCAGCGGCGTGCGCGCGATCAGCTCGGTCTGGTCGGCGTAAGCCTTGCCGGACTCGGGCCAGAGCACGGCACCCGGCGCCACGCCGTTGACGCGGACCTCGGGAGCGAGCTCCTTCGCCAGCGCCAACGTCATCATCGCCAGCGCCGCCTTCGCCATGCAGTAGACCGGATGCCCGGGCAGCGGCCGCTGCGCATAGATGTCGACGAGGTTGACGATAGCGCCGTGGGCAGCGCGCAGGTGCGGGGCGGCGGCCTGCGCCAGGAACAGCGGCGCGCGCGCGTTGCTCGCGAACAGGTCGTCCCATTGTGCCGCGGTGACTTTCCCGATCGGCGTCGGAAAAAACGTCGATGCGTTGTTGACCAGTGCATCGAGCCGGCCGAAGCGGGAAATACACTTTTCCACAATGCCCGGCAACGCCTCGACGTCGACCAGTTCGGCGGCGATTGGCAGCGTGCTGCCGGCGCGCGCCGCGTCCAGGTCGGCGCACAGGGCCTGCACGTCGGCCAGCGAATGGCGGTAATGCAGGGCAAGATCGTAGCCTGCCGCGTGCAGCGCGCGCGCGATCGTCGCGCCGACTCGCCGGGCGGCGCCGGTTATCAGGGCAACTGGACGTGGCGGCTCGGCTGGCGGCATGCGTTCGTTGGCGTTCAGTGGTGCGGATTGCATTAGGATTGCGGCAGACCTGCCGATAGTACCGCGCATGCATGCCGATTTGCCCGAACCCGATGCCGATGCGCGCGCCCACAGCGAGCGGCTTGCCACGCTGATCCGCGCGGAAATCGCCGCCGTCGGCGGCGCGCTCGACTTCGCCCGTTACATGGAACTGGCGCTGTATGCGCCGGGGCTGGGCTACTACAGCGCGGGCGCGGCGAAGTTCGGCGCCGAGGGCGACTTCATCACCGCGCCGGAGCTCGGCTTCGTGTTCGCCCGCTGCCTGGCGCGCGCGCTCGCGCCGACATTGCGCGAAACCCGCGGCGACATTCTCGAGCTTGGCCCCGGCAGCGGCGCGCTCGCGGCCGAACTGCTGGCGGAGCTCGAACGCCTCGACGCGCTGCCGGGCCGCTATCGCCTGCTCGAACGCAGCGCCGACCTGCGCGAACGCCAGCGGGTCCTGATCCTGCAGCGCTGTCCGCATCTGAAAACGTTGATTGAGTGGCTCGATGCGCCGCCGGCCCAGCCGTGGCGCGGCGCGCTCGTGGCGAACGAAGTCGTCGATGCGTTGCCGGTGCGCCGATTCGCGCTGCGCGCGGATGGCCTGTACGCACTCGCCGTCGGCGTCGATGCCGGCGATCGCCTGGTCGAGCGCGAGATTCCTGCAGACGCGATTCTGGCCGGCGCAGTGGCGGACGCCCTTGGCGAGCGCCTTGAGCGTTTGCCGCGTCCGTACAAGTCTGAAGTGTGCCCGCTGCTGGCGCCGTGGTTCGCCGAGGTAACGCGCTCCCTGGAACACGGCAGCGCCAGGTTTATCGACTACGGCTACGCGCGCGACGCTTACTATGCCCCCGAGCGCCGCGACGGCACCCTGCGCTGTCACTACCTGCACCGCGCGCATGATGATCCTCTGCGCTGGCCGGGCCTGCAGGACATAACGGCCTGGGTCGATTTCGACGCGCTGGCCGAGAGCGCGTCGGCTGCCGGGTTTGAGTGCTCCGCGAACCAGACGCAGGCGCGCTTCCTGATCGAACATGACCTCGACGCAGTGTTTACGGACGCGTACGAGCGGGCGCCGGACGAAGCGGCGAAGTATCGGCTGGCGCACGAAGTCAAACAGCTGACGCTTCCCGGCGAAATGGGCGAGCGGTTTCGCGTCGTGGAGTTTCGACGGGATAGTTGATTCGGTTGGATCGTGCTGACGCAATGCGCGCTTCGCTGGTGGATGCATCCGTTTGTCAGGATGCAGCACTCCGGCGCACTGGAAAGGCTTACAATCTCCCGCTAAGTCCGCGAATCTGAACGAGGTTGCGTCGATGAAGCTGCTAATGATCGGCGCTTTACTGGCCGGGGTGATGATCGCGCCCGCGCACGCGCAGGATTCCGGAAAAGCCGAGGTCACGCCCGCGGAGCGTCACGATGTCCTGCCATCGCTGCGCGACGTTGTGCCGCAGAAGGACGGCTATTCGCGTTGGCACTTCCGCGCCGAGCACATGATCCCGCTGCCGGTTACACCGCCGGGCCAGATCGATGGTGCCGTCCAGAGCACGGTGGCGCGCGGCCGGTCTGCGCCGTCAGTTCCGACCGGAGTCGATGGCGTCGGCAACGGCTTCACCGGACCGGCCGGTTCGTTCAGCGTTCAGTGGGCGCCGCCGGACACGGTCGGCGCGGTCGGTGCGACGCAGTACGTGCAGATCGTCAATTCCGGCCTGGCCGTATTCGACAAGGCGACCCAGGCCGTCGTCTATGGTCCCGTGCCGACGAACACACCCTGGGTTGGTTTCGGCGGCGCCTGCGAAGCAGACAACGACGGCGATGCCGTCGTCGTCTACGACAAGACGGCAGACCGCTGGATCATCTCGCAATTCGCGGTCGCGGCGAAGCCGTATTTTCAATGCGTCGCGGTTTCACAGACCAGCGATGCGACCGGTGCGTACAACCGTTACGCGTTCTTGTACGGCAAGGTGTTTCCCGATTACCCGAAGATGGGCGTGTGGCCCGACGGGTACTACGAAACGTTCAACATGTTCAACGGCAACCGCTTCGTGGGATCGAATCTGTGCGCATACGATCGCGCGTCGATGCTGGCGGGCATCAACGCCACCCAGCAGTGCTTCCAGCTGTCGACTTCTTTCGGTGGCGTGCTGCCTGCGGACCTGGACGGCTCGGCGCCACCGCCTGCGGGCGCGCCGAACTACATGGTCAACTTTGGCGCGAATTCGCTCAACCTGTGGAAGTTCCACGTCGATTGGGCCAACCCGGCGAACACGACGCTGAGCACCCCGGTCAATATTCCGGTCGCGGCGTTTACTCCTGCATGCAGCGGCGCCGCCTGCGTTCCGCAATCCGGGACGCCTGAGACACTGGATTCGCTTGCCGACCGCCTGATGTTCCGGCTCGCTTATCGCAACTTCGGCTCGTACGAAGCGCTGGTCGTCAATCATTCGGTGACGGTCGGAAGCAATGCGAACCCGTATAGCGGCGTGCGCTGGTACGAATTGCGCAGTCCCGGCACGACGCCGGTCGTGTTCCAGCAGTCGACGTTTTCGCCCGACACGAGCTATCGCTGGATGGGTTCGGTCGCGATGGACGGGCAGGGCAACATGGCGCTCGGTTACAGCGTATCGAGCGACGCCATGTTCCCGGCGATCCGCTATACCGGCCGCCAGGTCGGCGATCCGCTCAGCACGATGCAGGCGGAGACGTCGATCATCGAAGGCGGCGGTTCGCAAACCCAGGGCCTCGACCGCTGGGGCGACTACAGTGCGATGACGATCGATCCGGTCGACGATTGCACGTTCTGGTTCACGAGCGAATACCTCAAGGCCAATGGCACGTTCAACTGGAGCACGCGCATCGCTTCGTTCAAGTTCGCCGGCTGCGTCGTTGCCAAACAGGACCAGACGATCAGCTTCACGTCGACGCCGCCGGCCGCCGCAAAATTCGGCGGGACGTATGCTGTTGCAGCAACCGCAACTTCGGGTCGGACCGTGACGTTTTCGATCGATGCCGCATCGGCGTCCGTGTGTTCGATCAGCGGCTCGCAGGTTTCGTTCATCGGCGTCGGCGCGTGTGCGATCAACGCGAACCAGGCCGGCAATATTGGCTACAACCCCGCGCCGCAGGTCCAGCAGTCGTTCGCAGTCGGACCGGCCAGCCAGTCGATCAATTTCACTTCGTCGGCGCCCGCCAGCGCGAAGTTCGGTGGCACCTACAACGTGACAGCGACGGCAACGTCTGGCCTGACTGTGACATTCGCAATCGACGGAGCATCGTCGACAGTGTGCTCGCTCGCCGGTTCGCAGGTGTCGTTCATCGGCGTCGGCACGTGCACGATCAATGCGGACCAGGGCGGCAACGCCAACTACAACGCCGCGCCGCAGAACCAGCAGTCGTTCGCTGTCGGAAAGGCGAATCAGACCGTGAACTTCACCTCGACCGCGCCGCTCGGCGCAACCGTGGGTGGCCCGCAATACACAGTCACGGCACAGGCGAGTTCGGCACTGCCTGTCGCGCTGTCGATCGACGCGAGTTCAAGCGCCGTCTGTGCGATCGACGCAAGCGGCAGCGGATCGCAGGTGTCGTTCATCGGCGCCGGTACGTGCAAGATCAATGCGAACCAGGTCGGCAACGGTAATTACAATGCGGCCCCGCAAGCGCAGCAGTCGTTCGCCGTTGTGGCAGGCACGCCAACGCTGGTCTTCACGGCGCAACCAGCCGCCGTAACTGCCGGCGGCGTGCTCGGGACGATTGCGGTGACCGAGAAGAATCCGCTCGGCGACACGATCGACGACAATGCCAGTGTCGTCACCTTCACGATCACCGCTTGCGGCGGTCCGGTCGCGCTGGGCAGCGCGGCCATGGTGCATGGCGTGGCGACGTTGGACCCGGTCCTGCATTTCTACACGGTCACCGATCCGACGACGCTGGAGGTCACGGCCAAGACAGCCGCGCTGACGGCAAGCAGCAATGGTTTCGTCGTGCAGGCCAACGGCGATCTCGCCTTCGCCGATGGCTTCGAAGGCTGCCGACTCTGATTTCCCATACCGGCGCCTGGATTCCAGCGCCGGGCCGTCGCGTCCGCTGGTCGGGCGAATCGCGCGTTCGCCGGCGCCGCGCCGCCGTTAAATTTTCCCTCTGAACCGGCGCCTTCGCGTGGGGTACAGTTCACGCATGATCCGCTTCGTCTCTGCGCTCTCCGGGCCGTTCATCCTTTTCGTTCTGGCAGTCTCCACCGTCGTGGCGTCTGCGCCGGCTTCGCCGCCCGCGGCGCGGTTGATCACGCAGGGAATTGATCCGGCGCGCACCGTGGAGCTGCACGGCAACGTCCGGCCCGAGGCGGCGAACGCGCGCTACGACCGCGGTCCGGCTCCCGCTGATTTTCCGCTGAGTCATTTGCTGTTGCAGCTGCGGCGGCCGGCCGAACGCGAGGCGGCGCTGGCCGCGTTGATCGAACAACAGCAGGATCCGGCGTCGCCGAACTACCGCAACTGGATTGACGCGGAGCAATTTGGTGTCCTGTATGGTCCAGCCCAGCCTGATGTCGACACGATCGTGACGTGGCTGCAGGCGCAGGGTTTCAACGTCGATCGCGTCTACGAAAGCGGCATGACGATCGCGTTCTCGGGGACGGCGGGACTCGTGCGCAAAGCGCTCGGCGCCGATATCCACTTTCTCGACGTCGACGGCCAGATGCACTACGCCAACATCGGCAATCCGCGCATTCCCGCGGCGCTCGCCGACGCGGTCGCCGGCGTCGTCGCCCTTCACGATTTCCGGCCGCGTCCGCAGCTGCAGCCCAAAGCGGCGCCGGACTACACGATCAGCGGCAGCGAGCTGGCCGTCGTGCCCGCGGACCTCGCGACGATCTACAACCTCGCGCCGCTGTTCGCCGCCGGCAACAAGGGACAGGGCATCACGATCGCGCTGATCGAGGATACCGACGTCTATTCGACCGCGGACATCACGACGTTCCGTTCGGTATTCGGCATCGGCGCGGCGACGTTCACGCAAGTTCATCCGGGCTGCACGGATCCCGGCGCCGTGATCGGCCGCGATGCCGAAGCCACGCTCGATGTCGAATGGGCCGCGGCAGCGGCGCCTGGCGCGACGCTGCAGCTCGTGTCATGCCCGGGCCTCATCGAGGCGATCACCAACCTGGTCAATGCAAACGCGACGCCACCGGCGATCATGAGCGTCAGCTACGGTCAGTGCGAGGCGCTGCTCGGCACGGCCGAGAACACATCGATCGCTTCGGCCTACCAGCAGGCCGTCGTCAAGGGTATTTCCGTGTTCGTCGCTTCGGGCGATGAAGGCGCGGCGGGGTGCGACGCCGGGGCGAGCCAGTCGACCCATGGCATCGGCGTCAACGGCCTGGCCTCGACGCCGTACAACGTCGCGGTCGGCGGCACGGATTTCGGCGACACGTTCGCGCACACGAGCAGCACTTACTGGAACAACACGAACGCGGCGAACTACGGGTCGGCGAAGTCATACATCAACGAGATTCCCTGGAATAATTCGTGCGCGAGCCAGCTCATCGCGTCGTCCAAGGGCTTCGCACAAAGCTGGGGAGCGAGTGGTTTTTGCAACGCCGCCAGCGGCGCGAACTTCCTGACTGTCGTTTCCGCCGGCGGCGGTCCGAGCGGCTGTTCGAGCGGCACGCCGTCGGCGAACGGCGTCGTCGGCGGCAGCTGCGCAGGCTGGGCCAAGCCGAGCTGGCAATCGGGCCTGTTCGGCAATCCCGGCGATGGCGTGCGCGATCTGCCGGACGTCTCGCTGTTCGCGGCCAACGGCGTGTGGAACCACTACTACGTCTATTGCTTTTCCGATCCGCGCCAGGATCCGGCCAACAACAACGCGGTGTACGGAACGCCGTGCATCGGCGCGCCGAGCAATTGGTCCGGCGCCGGTGGAACTTCGTTCTCGGCTCCTATCCTCGCCGGCATCCAGGCCTTGGTGAACCAGAAGAACGGCGCGAGCCTCGGCAATCCGAATCCGGCTTACTACGCACTCGCCGCCGCCGAGTACGGCGCGAGCGGCAACGCCAGCTGCAACTCGAGCAACGGCAATGGCGTCGGCAGTTCGTGCACGTTCTACGACGTGACTCAGGGCGACATGGACATCAACTGTGCGAGTGGCTCGCCAGGCTGCTATCGCCCGACCGGCACGAACGGCGTGTTGTCGACCTCGACCGTTTCCTACCTGCCCGCCTTCCGCGCGACCAGTGGTTGGGATTTCGCGACCGGAATCGGCACGCTCAACGCGGCCAACCTCGTTGCGAACTGGCCGCTGGCGACGCAAGTGCAGTTCACCACCGAGCCGGCAAACGGCGTCACCGGCAGCGCGCTCGCGCCGATCGTCGTCAGCGTGGAAAACGCCAGCGGCACGGTCGTCTCCGGCAACACGTCGGCAGTCACGCTGAAGTTCGCGAGTAATCCGACTGGCGCAACGCTCGGTGGAACGCTGACGCGCAGTGCCGTCAACGGCGTCGCCACCTTCGGCAACATCACGGTCAACAAGGCCGGTAACGGTTACACGCTTACTGCCACCGACGGGAGCCTGAGCAACGACACGAGCGCGCCATTCAACATCGTCAGCAGCGCGCCGGCCAAGCTCGCGTTCACGACGCAGCCGCCGTCGACGGCGCAGTCGGGCGCGAGTTTCGGCGTGGGCGTGAGCGTGCAGGACGCAGCCGGCAACACGGTCGTCGGCAACAGTTCGAGCGTGACGCTCGTGTTGACGACGCCGGCCGGCGCAACGCTGAGCGGCACGACGACGAAGGCTGCGTCAGCCGGCGTTGCCGCGTTCAGCGGTCTGTCGATCGACAAGGCCGGCACGTATACGCTGACGGCCAGTGATGGCACGCTGACCTCGGCGGTCAGTACGTCGATCACGATCTCTCATGGCGCCGCGGCCAAGCTTGCTTTCACTTCGCCGCCGCCGGCAAGCGTTGCTACTGGCGCAGGATTCGGTGCGGTCGTCACGGTCCAGGATGCGGCCGGCAACGCCGTGACCGGCAACAGCTCACAGGTCAGCGTCGCCTTGACGACTGCGAACGGCGCGACGTTGAACGGCAACAAGTCGGTCGCGGCATCGAACGGCGTCGCCACGTTCTCCGGATTGTCCGTCGCGCAGATCGGCAGCTATTCTCTGACCGCCACCGACAGCGCGCTGGCCCCGGCAACGAGCAGCGCGTTCGCGATCACGCCCGGAGCGGCAGCGAGCATTGTGTTCACGACCCAGCCCGTCAGTCCGCTCGCTGGCGCCGCGTTCGGCGTCGCGGTCAGCGTCCAGGATTCGCTTGGCAATGTCGAAACCGGTGACGGTACGACCCAGATCACGCTCAGCACCAATGTCTGCGGCAATTCCGTGTTGCGCACGGTGACGGTCAGCGCCGGCGTCGCGCAGTTCCCGAATCTGCGCTTCTATACGCCGGGCAACAGCCGCCAGCTGAGCGCGCAGGCATCGATCGGCCTCGTCGTCAACAGTACGCCATTCACGGTCCAGGCCAATCCGGATCTGATTTTCGCCGACGCTTTCGCTACCTGCACGCCCTAGTGATTCCCGGCGCGGGCTAGCTGCCGGCGCGCTCGGCAGGCACGGCCGCGATCGCCTGCACACGGGCGTTGCGGATCGCCTCGCCAACGGCGGTGCCGGTCAAGCCCTGATCGACAAACGCCTGACTGGCGACCTGCTTTGCCGCGGCGAAAGCGCTGCGCAGAAAGCGCGCCTGCGGGTAGTCCGATTCCTCGAGCCCTAGACGGCCGCGCTTGTCGGCTTCGCAGGCGAGCAGGAACTGCTCGAGCCGCTCGCTCTTGCGAAAGGCGTCGAGCTGTTCGAACAGCCCGAGCACGGTCGCCGGGCGCAACTGCAAGGCGGTATGTGCGAGCAGATGCAGGCGGCAGACCAATTGCGCGAGTGCGGCATACTCGTTTGGTACTTTTAGCCTTGTGCACAATGCAGCAACAGGCGCGGCGCCGGCGTGCTCGTGCGCGGGATGGCTCGGCAGCTTGTCGGCCGGCGTCAGCGCCTTGCCGAGGTCGTGGGTCAGTGCGCACCAGCCGATCAGCGCATCGCCCGGCGCGATGCGCGCGGCCATGTCGAGCACCATGCCGGTGTGGATGCCGGTGTCGATCTCCGGGTGATATTCGGCGCGTTGCGGCACGCCGAACAAGGCATCGACTTCGGCAAACAGCACCTTGAGCGCGCCGCAGTCGCGCAACGCATGCAGGAACGCGCTCGGCTTGGGTTCGCCGAGCGCCTTCTGGGTTTCCGCCCAGACCCGCTCGGTCTGCAGATGGTCGACTTCGCCGTCCTGCACGATCTGGCGCATCAGTGCCAGCGTTTCATCGGCGATGCGGAAACCGCGCGCGGCAAAGCGCGCGGCGAAGCGCGCGACGCGCAGCACGCGGACAGGATCCTCGGCGAAGGCCGGCGAGACATGGCGCAGGATGCGGTCGCGCAGGTCGGCCGCGCCGCCGAACGGATCGATCAGCGCGCCGCTGTCGTCTTCGGCAATTGCGTTGATCGTCAGGTCGCGCCGGCGCAGATCGTCTTCGAGGGTCACGTCGGCGGCCGTGTCGAACGCGAAGCCATGGTAGCCGCGTCCGGTCTTGCGCTCGGTCCGCGCGAGCGCATATTCCTCGCCGGTCTGCGGGTGCAGGAACACCGGGAAGTCCTTGCCGACCGGCTTGTAGCCCAGGTCGAGCAATTCCTGCGGACGGCCGCCGACCACGACGTAATCGCGATCGCGCACGGCCAGGCCGAGCAATCGATCGCGTACCGCACCACCGACAAGAAAGGTTTGCATGCGCGTATTATGCGCACGACGCTTGCGTCGTTGCGACGTTGCGACGTACGCGCCAGTCTTCACGCGGATTCGGGCAACGTTGTGCGGACGCCAGACTTCAGGGAGCTAATGGCCGGCATGTCGAGCGCGGTACCGAAGCGGGTGACGTCAGTGGGAATCGCTGCGCCGGTTCTGGCGCTCCTGCTCCTCGTCGGTTGCGTGGCACAGCCAGCGCACCAATCCACCAAGTCCGGTTCGCCGCCGGCATCGACCGGCGCAAAGGACGCGCTCTATCGCGAACTCGGCGGCAAGGATGGCATCACGAAAGTCGTCGATCTGTTCCTCGCCAAGGTCGACAACGACCTGCGCATCAACCTGTTCTTCGAGAAGACCGAGCACCAGGATCTGCGCAATCTCGTCATCGAACAGTTCTGCCAGGCGACCGGAGGGCCGTGCGTCTACAGCGGCCGCAGCATGGAAGAGGCGCACAGCGGCCTGAGCCTGACCGACGCGGACTTCGCCGCATTCGTTGAGGACCTGATCGCCGCGCTCGACGAACTCAAGGTACCGAAAGCCAGCCAGGAAAAACTGCTCGCGCTGCTCGGACCGATGAAGCCGCAGGTCCTCGGACAGTAGACTGACTTTTCGTTCGCGCAAATTTTGGACGCGGATGAACGCGGATTTTCCCGGATAGGAGTGGATTCGTCTGGTACAACGGTTGGGAATTCGCCGTACCGGCAAGCCGGCCCTGCGAATCGGCATCGATGCATCTGCTCTATCCGCTTTGATCCGCGTGATTCGCTTTGATCCACGTGATCCGCGTGATCCGCGTCCAAAGTCTTTTCTTGCTTGTGACCGGTGCCCAGTTCTGCGCGACGCGCACCTACTCGTGCGAACTCTGCGCGGCGGGTTCGACTGCCGGGACCGGAACTGCGGTTGCTGTCTTCGAGACCGGGCTTGCGGCGGGTGGCGCGCACACGACTGTTTTTCGCGCCGCATCTTCGGCCGGCGGCGCATAGGCCTGCCCGATGCGCGGCAGCTTTGACGACAGCGACACAGCGTTGCCGTGCATTCGCCAATCGTAGATGACGCTGAAGGCGAGCACGCGCGAAACGTACTCGCGCGTTTCCTTGTAAGGGATCGTCTCGATGAAGAAATCCGGCTCCAGTGCATCGCGCGCGCTGAGCCAGCGCCCGACTGGATCGACGCCGGCGTTGTAGGCCGCGCTGGCGAGCCACGGACTGCCGTCGTAGCGCAGCGCCATGTTGCCGAGGTAACGCGTGCCAAGCGTGATGTTGGTGTCCGGATCGAGCAAGTCGCGCGCGCCGCCGTAGCGCAGCTTGATCGACTTGGCCAGTTGCGAGGCGGTGCCGGGCAGCAGCTGCATCAGGCCCCACGCATCGGCGCTCGAATGCGCGTCGGCGGTCCAGGCGCTTTCGGCACGGATGATCGCGTACGCCCACGATGGATCGATGTCGGCCGCGCGCGCGGCGCGGACGATCTGGTCGCGGCGCGCCAGCGGGAAGCGCAATGTATACAAGCGTAAATCGTCGCCTTGTCCAAGTGTATACACCGCGCGGTCGTACCAGCCCAGCTCGCTGGCGACATCGGCGGCGACGCGACGCTGGGCCGGGGTCAGCGACTGCAGTGCAAAGTCCCACTCGCGCCGCGCTTCGGCGAGGCGGTCGAGCGCGAAGAACTCGAACGCGCGCGCCAGATCCGGTTGGCGCCGCATCGCTTCGGTTTGCGCCGGATCGTCGGCGAGCTCGAACGGACAGATCGAGTAGGGCTGTTTGAGCCAGTCGGCGGCGAGAAAACCGTGGAAATTTGCTTCGCGCGCGAGCGTCGAGAATGCCGCGCTGGCCTCGCCGCCGCGATCCAGCTTGGTCAGCATGCGCGCACGCAGGTAGCGCCAACGTGGATCGGACTGCTGCGTCGACGACAGCGCATCGAGCGCCTTGAGCGTCTTGGCGAAGTCCTGCGCCGCGAGCGCGACGCGAACACGCCACTCGCGCGTGTTGTCGTCGGCGAGGTCCGCCGGGAGAGCATCCAGGCGCGCCAATGCATCCGGCGCGTAGCTGGTCGCGCGGTAGAGCGCGAGCGCGCGCAGGATGCGGCCGCGCTGTTCGGGATCGAAGCGGAATTGCGCTTCGAGTTTGGACCAGTAACTCTCGGCCGCTTCGCTGTCATGGCGCGCGAGGCGCTCGAATGCGACGACGACGGCAGCGCGCGCGCGCGGCGCGTCGGTCCAGGTTGCAGATTCGGCCAGCAACTTCGCCGGCTCCTGCACCGCGCGCGCGACGCGTTCCGCGGCGCTGCGTTCGGCGCCTTCGAGCATCGGCGCGAGCGAAGCCACAACAGCGCCGTTACCGGCACGCGCGGCCAGGTCGATGCGCGTCCAGACCAGATCGGCCGTCAGTTTGCCGTGCTCCTTCGACCAGCGCAGGATGCCGTCGCAGGCCGGCGGCAGCGCCGACGCCGATAGCCACAGCGGTTCGACGTCACGCTTGAAATCGACCGGTTGACCCAGCGCCACGCGCGCATCGAGGGCGTAGCACTGGATCGCCTTGCTGCGCGGCGCTTCGGGGACCAGGGCGAGAAAGTCCTTCCACTCGGAGCGTTTTGCCAGTTCCAGCAGGAATGCGTCGCGCAGCATTTGCGCCGGCAGGGTGGCCGGCCACGCGCTCAGGAACTGGTCTACCTCAGCCCGCTTGAGCTGCGCCATCCTGCGCTGCAGCGACGCGAGCTCGAGGTACGGAAACAGCGGATAATTCTCCAGTCCGTCCGCCAGTTTCTGCCAGCTGTCACCCGGCGCGTGCCGTGCGGTTTCCAGGACAAGGGGGAATCGCTCGCGCTGACTTGCCAGCCGCGCGCCATCGGCTTCGTCAGCGCCGGAGGCCGGTATCGCAATCGCCGCGCCGAGCAGACAAATCACACAACGAAACAAAGAGATAAGCATCGATGCACGGCAGACGTCAGTGGCCGCGAGTTTACCCGATCCGGCGCGCGCAAACCCTGTTGTCGTGTCGGCCGACCCCTAGCCAATGCGGTTGGCTTATGCCATTATCACAGCATCTTTACAAATTCTTTACGCTAGTTGTTCAAGCAACGATCGACAGGGCGCCTCAAGGCGTCCGTCTTTGTTTCCCGGAGCTCAGAAAATTCCCCGTTTAGGTTTTCCCGATGATCCTCTCGCTTCGCTGGAGTTTTGCGATCGGCATACCGCTCGTCGCCAAGCGCGAACTTCAGTTGCAATTCGCGTCGAGGATCGCTTCTCGCTACTGCGCCACCACTATCGTTGGGAGTGATCATGCATAGCAAACGAAATTCCTTGTCTTTGGCCGTGCGGATGGCCCTGTCGGTCGGACTCGCATCGGGTGCGTTCAGCGCCGTTGCGGCCGAAGCCGACGGCTCGGCACAGGCGCAGCCTGCCGACAGCAATACCGACCAGAAGAGCCAATCGCTCGAGACGATCGTCGTCACCGGCTCGCTGCTCCGCCGCGTGGATACCGAAACCGCCAACCCGGTGGTGACGCTCGACCGCCAAACGCTGGAAAACAACGGCAATCCAACCCTCGGCAACGTGATACAGGCTCTGCCGAGCTTCTCCGGCAATGCGACCAACCCGCAGAACAACAGCAACGGCGGCGGCGTCGCCAGTCCGACGCTGGAAGGCGGCGACGGCGCTTCGCGCATCTCGTTGCGCGGCATGGGCCAAAACCGCACTTTGATGCTCGTCGACGGCCATCGCCTGGCGAACCCCGACATGAACATGCTGTCCCAGAACATGATCGAGCGCGTCGAGGTGCTCCCTCAGGGCGCCACGACGGCCTACGGCTCGGACGCGATCGGTGGCGTGGCCAACTTCATATTCCGGAAGGATTTCAAAGGCCTCGAGGTGAGTGCCGACGAAGGCATCTCCGGTGAGCACGACGGCCACCGCCACGGCATTTCGCTTACCGTCGGGGACGTCGGTGAGCGCGGCAATGTTGTTGGCGGCGTAAACTACAACAAGTACAACCCGGTCCTCGCCACCGCACGCGACTACTCGAGCTACCAGTACTACCTGTACGCTTCCGGACCGTCCAGACAGGGATCGAGCCAGACTCCGCAGGGCACTGTCGTGCTGCCTTCGGGCAGCCCGCTGCTGCCTCCGTACGGCTGCGGCAGCGCGAACAGAGTCATCAGAAATCAGGGCGACGGATCCCAACTCAGCGACTACCGCTGCTACCACGGTTCCACGGACGCGTTCAACTACAACGCGTTCAACTACATCCAGACCGCACAGGAGCGCATGAACGGCTTCGTGCTCGGCAACTACAAGCTCACCGACACGCTGACCTACTACGCCGACTTCTTCTACAACCATACCCATTCGTCCGGTCAGGACGGCCCGTCGCCGACCAATCCAGGCGATGGCTGGTACATCCCGGCCGACAATCCGCACAATCCGTTCGGCATCGCCTTCTGTTCGCTGGTCTGCCCGCCAGGGACGCTTCCGACAGACCCGGTCGGCTCCCTGCGCCTGCGCATGACCGGCGCCGGCACGCGCCTGCACACGTTCGAAACCAACAACGTCGAGTTCTTCAATGGCCTCAAGGGCGTGTTCGGCTCCAGCTCCTGGATCTGGGACCTGAACGTCAACTACGGTCATTCCAGCCGTGACCAGATCAACTTCCACGAGATCAACATCGCGGGTTTTCAGGCGGCGATCGATGCGGGCGGCAACCCGTTCGCCCAGGAAACCCTGCCGATCAACGTCACCGACAACCCGGAATACCACAAGACGAACACCAGCAAGGAGGCGTCATTCACTGCCTCCGGTGCACTGTTCGACATGCCGGCCGGCACGGTGCAAATGTCGGCGGGCGCCTTGTACCGCAAGGAGGAAATGGACTATCAGGTTACCAGCGACGCGATCCTCGACCTGAGCAACTTCACCTGCGGCATTCTCGCCGAAGGTTGCGGCTCGCCGGGCAGCGGCAGCACCACCGTGCACGAACTTTTTGCCGAGGCGCTGTTCCCGCTGCTGGCGGACGCGCCGTTCGCCAAGGTGCTGAACCTCGATGTCGGCGTGCGCACGTCCGACTACGACGTCAGCGGCGCGAGGACCAACTGGAAGCTCGCCATGGAATGGAGGCCGGTCGAGGATCTGCTCGTGCGCGGCACCGCCTCGCAGGTGTTCCGCGCCCCGAACCCGGATGAACTCTTCGACGGTCCGACGACGACCAATCCGACGGTCATCGATCCCTGCCTCAACCAGCCGGCGAGCTACCTCGCTGCGCATCAGGGGCTGTGCCAGTACGTGCCGGTGAACTGGAATCCGTCGGGTTACGGCCAGATCACCGGCTTGTACGAAGGCGGCGCGGTGGCCGGCCTGAACCTGCGTCCGGAGCACGGCAACTCGTTCGACTGGGGCTTCGTTTATTCGCCGTCGTGGGCACCAGGCTGGTCCGGCTCGCTCGACTTCTGGCACATCATACTGAAAGACGTGCTCACGCCATTGGCGGCGCAGACGGTGCTCGACAACTGCGCGGGTAGCGATTCCAGCCCGTACTGCAACCTCATCTACCGCTACCCCACGGGCGTCGAGCCGGGAAGCATCTATTACATCACCACCTCAGAGGTCAACCTCGGCACGCTCAGCACCAGCGGCGTCGATTTCAATCTCTCTTACAAGGTGCCGGAGTTCTTCGTGCCGGGCAAGTTCGCGGTGACATTCGCCAGCGCCTACACGAGCACCTACAAGGTGAGCACCCCGGGCGGAACCAGCGCGGACTATGCCGGCACCTATACCCAGCAATACGGCAACCTTGCCAAGTGGCGTGCTTCGCTCACCTTCAACTGGCATCTCGACAACTGGTCGGCGCAGTGGCAGACACGCTACATCGACCACATCGACCTGTTGAATGCCTACATCGACCCGGGCAACCTGCCGCCGGGCGTTTCCAGTGACTTGCCGCGGAATTCCGTCACGTACCATGCGGCCACGGTCGGTTACCACATCCCGGAATGGCAGACCTCGTTCGACATCGGCATCGACAACATCACGAACAAGACGCCACCGATCATTTACCAGAACGGCCTGAACTACAACGTCGATACGGCAACGTACGACACACTGGGCCGTTACTACTGGGGCCGCGTGACCGTGCATTTCTGATAGCCGTGCAATCGTAGAAAGGGCAAAAAGCGGGGAATGTCCCCGCTTTTTGTCGTATGGGCTACAGTGTTTTCATGACCGAACAGATTACGGCGGACGTCGCGCGGGCTTTCCAGTCGGGCGACATGGCACAGGTCGTCGCGCTTGTGGAGAACCTGCCGGCACGCGCGCGTGACAGCAACGAAACCGCCCTGCTCGCGTATGGGCTCGCGCTGCATTCTCTGCGCCGCAACCGCGAAGCCGCCGCGGCGCTGCGACAACTGGTGCAGCTCAAGCCGGACGTGCCCGAATACTGGAACAACCTCGGCATCACGGCGCAGCAGGCCGGCGAATTCGACACGGCCGAACACGCTTTGCGGCGCGCCATCGCGCTCGCGCCGAACGAGGCGCAGCTGCACTACCATCTCGGTCTGCTGCATGCGCAGCAACAACACTGGCAGGAAGCGCGCGCCTGCCAGTTCGAAGCGGTGCGCCTGGCGCCCGGTTACGTCGACGCGCGGGTGCAAGGTGCGCTGGCGTGTCATGCCTGCGGCGACGTGCCTGGCGAGGATGCAATGCTGCAGGGCGCCGCGCCCTGGCCGCCGCAGGCGCTGGACCAGGCGTTGGCGCTGGCCAATGTCCTTTCCACGCGCGGCGAGCAGGCCAGGTCGTTCGCCGTACTCGATCAGGCCATCCTGCCGGGCGATGCGCACTCCGACTCGATCGCGGCATGGCGCCTCGCCGCGCAGCGCTGCCTGCTGTTCGAACGCAGCAACCAACTCGACCAGGCCGATGCGGAGCTCGCGAAGATTCCGTTCGATGCCCTTGCCGCATCGTCCGATGCGCAAGGCGAGTTGCACCACGATATCTGGCACGCACGCGCGCAACTGTGCGTGCGCCACGGCGACCATGCCGGCGCCGCGCGCTGGTGGCAGGCCATGCTCGACCGCGCCGATACCGCCGCACAGCGCGCCGCCGCCGCGTTTGGTCTGGCCGCCGCGCTCGACAAGCTCAAGCTTCCGGCGCAAGCGCTGCCGGCCATTCGCCTGGCGCACGCCGAGCAACTCGAGTCGCTGCGCTACGTCGCGCCGCGACTCGTCGATGCGAATGCGCAGTCCTTGCCGATGGTCGAGCAGCGCGTGTCGCAGCGCGAGCGGGATGGCTGGACAGCGCTGCCGTCGCCGCGAGCGGAGCAGAGCCCGGTGTTCGTCGTCGGCTTTCCGCGCTCGGGCACGACCCTGCTCGAGCAGATGCTCGACGCCCATCCGGATTTCCGCTCGATGGACGAGCGCGCCTACATCTACGACTTGCTCGAGCGTATGGTACAGGCCGGTCAGCCGTATCCGGCAGGC
>DASRTK010000232.1:0-3568 GCA_035655975.1 Rudaea sp. | reverse complement strand
GACGAGGATTCGTGGAAACGTATACTTCCGCCGGTCGAGGACACCGGCTGCGACGCGGTCGAACTGAACTTCGGCTGCCCGCACGGCATGTCCGAGCGCGGCATGGGCTCTGCCGTCGGCCAGGTGCTGGTCGTTTCGGAGGCGGGCAGCGACGCTGCGCTGCTGGACATCCGCGACGGCCGCATCGTCATCAACGACGAGTATCAGACGTCCCTGCCCCACGTCTGGGCCGGCGGCGACTGCGTCGACAGCAAGCACGATTTGACGGTCCAGGCAGTCGAGGACGGCAAGCGCGCCGCGGCTTCGATCGACCGCGCGCTGCGGCAGCGCATTTCCCGAAATGGCGGAGGCTGACCATGGCCGATCTTTCCTGCGACTTCGTCGGCATCCGTTCGCCGAATCCGTTCTGGCTCGCCTCGGCGCCGCCGACCGACAAGGCCTACAACGTCAACCGCGCGTTCGAGGCCGGCTGGGGCGGCGTGGTCTGGAAGACACTCGGCTTCGATCCGCCGGTCGTCAACGTCAGCTCGCGCTACGGCGCGGTGCAGTGGAACGGCCAGCGCGTCGCCGGTTTCAACAACATCGAGCTGATCACCGACCGGCCGCTGCAGATCAACCTCGATGAGATCCGCCAGGTCAAGCGCGACTGGCCGGATCGCGCCATGGTGGTCTCGCTGATGGTGCCCTGCGACGAGGATTCGTGGAAACGTATACTTCCGCCGGTCGAGGACACCGGCTGCGACGCGGTCGAACTGAACTTCGGCTGCCCGCACGGCATGTCCGAGCGCGGCATGGGTTCCGCGGTCGGACAGGTTCCCGAGTACATCGAAATGGTTGCGCGCTGGGTCAAGCAGCACACGCGCCTGCCGTGCATCGTCAAGCTGACGCCGAACATCGCCGACATCCGCAAGCCCGCACGCGCCGCATTCGCCGGCGGCGCCGACGCCGTGTCGCTGATCAACACAATCAATTCGATCACGTCGATCGACCTCGACCTCATGGCGCCGACGCCGACGGTCGACGGCAAGGGAACGCACGGAGGCTACTGTGGTCCGGCCGTGCGGCCGATCGCGCTGAACATGGTTGCCGAAATCGCGCGCGATCCGCCCACGCACGGCAAGCCGATCTCGGCGATCGGCGGCATCGGCACGTGGCGCGACGCGGCCGAGTTCATCGCGCTCGGCGCCGGCAGCGTGCAGGTCTGCACGGCGGCGATGCACTACGGCTTTCGCATCGTCGACGACATGATCGGCGGCTTGGCTCAGTGGATGGACAGCAAGGGTTATGCGCGCATCGACGATTTCCGCGGCCGCGCGATCGGCAATGTCACGGACTGGCAATTCCTGAACCTCAATTACGAGATCAAGGCGCGCATCGACCAGGACAAATGCATCAAATGCGGCCTGTGCCACATCGCCTGCGAGGACGCTGCGCACCAGGCGATCACGAAGGAAAAGAACGGACGGCGCCACTTCGAAGTCGTCGACGTCGAATGCGTCGGCTGCAACCTGTGCATGCATGTCTGCCCGGTCGACAACTGCATCACGATGCAGCGCGTCGACAACCGGCCGCACGCCGACTGGACAACACATCCGAACAATCCGATGAGGAAGGTTGAGACGTGAGGTGATCAGTGGCCTGCACGATATCCAGCCGCCGTCATTCCCGCGCAAGCGGGGTTTTCAACAGCGGAGCTGGTCATCCATTTTGATTTGGATCGCTTCAACAAGAGCACGATGGATTCCCGCTTCCGCGGGAATGACGACTGTTTTTGAAGTTGCTCGTTTATTTGTCCGGTAGCCAGGGGATTTGCATGCACAACGCCGACAACTCGATCGATCAAGGCGCGTTGTACAACGCGGACCTCGCGCCGACGACGGCCGAGCAGCGCACGTGGGCGTGGTATCACTATGCCGCGTTGTGGGTCGGCATGGTCATGTGCATCCCGTCGTACACGCTCGCCGCCGGATTGATCGACCAGGGCATGTCGCCGTGGCAGGCCGTGAGTACCGTGCTGCTCGGCAACGCGATCGTGCTCGTGCCGATGCTGCTGATCGGCCACGCCGGGGCGAAGTACGGCATTCCTTACGCCGTGCTCGTGCGCTCGTCGTTCGGCACGGTTGGCGCGCGCCTGCCTGCGCTGCTGCGCGCCGTCGTCGCGTGCGGCTGGTACGGCATCCAGACCTGGTTCGGCGGGCTGGCGATGTACACCCTGCTGAATATCCTGACCGGCAATGCGCTGCATGCCGATCCGCTGCCGGTGCTCGGCATCAATCTCGGGCAGCTCGTCTGTTTCCTCGCGTTTTGGGCGCTGCAGCTGTACTTCGTCGTGCACGGCACCGATTCGATCCGCTGGCTCGAGACGTTTTCCGCGCCGATCAAGATCGTCATGTGCCTCGTGCTCGTCTGGTGGGCGATCGACAACGCCGGCGGCCTCGGCACGATGATGGAGATGCCCTCGCAGTTCGTCGCCGGCGGCAAGAAGGAAGGCCAGTTCTGGAACGTGTTCTGGCCATCGCTGACCGCGATGGTCGGTTTCTGGGCGACGCTCGCGCTGAACATTCCGGACTTCACGCGCTTTGCGCGCTCACAGCGCGACCAGTTGATCGGCCAGACGATCGGCCTGCCGCTGCCGATGGGACTGCTCGCGCTGATGTCGGTCATCGTGACGTCGGCGACCGTCGTGATCTACGGCAAGGCGATCTGGGATCCGGTCGACCTGTCGGCGAAGTTCACCGGCATCGGCGTCGGCATCGCCTTGCTGATCCTGACGCTCGACACGATGTGCGTGAACCTCGCCGCGAATCTGGTCGGCCCGGCCTACGATTTCGCCAGCCTCGCGCCGAAGCGCATCTCGTACCGCACCGGTGGCCTGATGACGGCGTTCATCGCGTTGCTCGCGATGCCGTGGAAGATCCTCGCGAGCACGCAGGGTTACATCTTTACCTGGCTGGTCGGCTACTCGGCGCTGCTCGGACCTGTCGCCGGCATCATGCTCGTCGACTACTACTTCCTGCGCGACACGCGGCTCGACGTCGCCGAACTGTTCGCCGAGCGCGGAGAATATTCGTATCGCGGCGGCTGGAACCCGGCAGCCGTGATCGCTCTGGCGTGCGGCGTGTTGCCGAACCTGCCGGGGTTTCTGAACGCGGCGTTTCCGGATGCGTTCGCCGGTGTGCCGGCGTTGTTCAAGGCTGTGTACACGTATGCCTGGTTCGCCGGACTGGCGATCTCGGCGCTGGTCTATGCAGCGCTGATGCGCCGAACCCGCGCGCGCGCCGGCGAGGTCGCCGCGCATGTATAGTCGAACGATACCGATGCAAATATCGCCGTCATTCCCGCGTTTTTCAACAGCGGAGCTGGTCAAGCGGGAATCCATTTGCCTTTGCCGGGAAAGCGAAGATCAAAATGGATTCCCGCTTCCGCGGGAATGACGGAAGAAAGACACTGCTGGAGAATTCCATGTCCCTGTTGATACGCGGCGGAACCGTCCTCGACTCGACGCACGCCTATCGCGCCGATGTACTTTGCGACAACGGCAAAATCGTACAAATCGCATCGGCAATCG
>DASRTK010000231.1:0-12779 GCA_035655975.1 Rudaea sp. | reverse complement strand
CGCCCAGGTGCAGGCGCTGGTAGCGGCCGGCCTCGACATTGGCCAGGGTCTCCAGCGACGGCGTCGCGGTGCCGAGCACGATCGACACGCCCAGCGCCTTGGCCCGCACGATCGCCAGATCACGCGCGTTGTAGCGCAATCCCTCGTGCTGCTTGTACGAGGCGTCGTGTTCTTCGTCGACGACGATCAGGCCGGCGTTCGGCAATGGCGTGAACACGGCCGAGCGCGTGCCGAGGATGACCTGGACCTGTCCGCGCGCCGCAGCAAGCCAGGCACGCGTGCGCTCGCCGTCGCTCAAGCCCGAGTGCAGTACGGCGACGCTTCCGGGCAGCCGTTCGCGAAACCTGCGTAGCGCCTGCGGCGTGAGGCCGATCTCCGGCACCAGCACCAGCGCCTGGCGGCCCTCGGCGATGACTCGTTCGATCAGCGCCAGATAGACCTCGGTCTTGCCGCTACCGGTGATGCCTTCGAGCAAGGTCGGAGAAAATTCACCGCCGCGTGCGGCAACTGCGTCGATTGCTGCCTGCTGCTCGGCGTTGAGCACAGGACCGGCGAGTTGCGTGCGCAACGATTCGCGGCTCGCCAGCCGCACTGTCTCGATCAGCCCCCGCCGCTTCAAGCTGCTGGCTGCGCTCTGCCAGCCCGGCAACAGGTCGTCGAGGCGCGCGCTGGTCAACGGGCCGCGCGCGAGCAGCTCGAGCAGCTGCGCCGGGCGCGACCCGGCGCGCGCCTTGAACTCGCCTGGAGCCGGCCCGGCTTTCAACGCCAGTCCGCGTTCGCCGGCATCTTCGGCCGCGCGCGGATTGCGCAGGCCCGCTGGCAAGGCGGCGTGCAGGACTTCGCCCAGCGGGTGATGGTAGTAACGCGAGGTCCAGATCACCGCGTCCATCAGTTCGTCGGTCAGCAACGGTGTCGGGTCGAGCAGCGCCAGCGCGGGTTTGAGCTGCTTGTCGGCCAGTTCGGAGTGCGCGGCGACGTCGACGACGACGCCGACGCGGCGGCTGCGGCCGAACGGCACGAGTACCCGGCTGCCGCGCGCGCAGGCGCCAATGCCGGTCCCGGCAGGCGGCAGGTAGTCGAAGACCTGCATCAGCGGGACCGGAAGGGCGATGCGTAAAACGGCGGGCACGGGCGTCAGTTTCCGCCTGCCGTCAAAGGGCCATTCGCCGGCGAGTTCCCGAGTGGAACCGCGACTTGCAATAGGCTCATGATGTAACTGTGAGAAGTGATGGTCAAATACCGGCCAGCAATAGGGTTTTCCGCTTATCCACAGCCTTTGTGGATAAGTCTGTGGATGAAGTGCGGCGAAGCATCATGCGGGCGCATGGCTGCGCGCCCGTGCTCGGCTTGGTGAAACTTTAACCAATCTGAAATATATGTTATATATCATATACTTACCAATTCAATTCAGGCGCAATTCAGGGTATATTTTTATCCTTGCCTGGTTCGACGCCGATGCCGGTGCCTTGTGCACAACCGCATTTTGCCAGCGCCAGAACGGGTTCTTCGGCACGCCTTGTGCAGCCGGCGTCAACGCCGGCCCCTCCGGCGCGTTGTGCGGACTGCTCACCGGTACTTCGACATATCCACTTCGTATGTCTACGACGCATGGCTACAATCACACTGGAGCTTTCCCGCGAACTGCCGCGCCAGACCGATCGCTCGATGGCGGACACGACCCAACAGCGCGCGCTCGACGACTTCCTCAAAGCGATCGAACGACGGGCGCTGCGCATGACCGAACTTGCAACCGCCAGCCGCGACGAGGCGCTGGACCTCGTGCAGGATGCCATGTTCGGCTTCGTGAGCCATTATGCCGACAAACCGCAGGCCGATTGGTCGCCGCTGTTCTATCGCGTGCTCGACAACCGGATCAACGACTGGTATCGGCGCCGGCAGGTGCGCAACCGCTGGATCGTTCCATTCCTGCGCGCGCCGGAGGACGATGACGACGATCCGGTCGTTCAGGCGCCCGATGCTGCCGACCCGGGTCCGCTGTTGCGACTCGCCGGATCGCAAGCCGCCCTGGCGCTGGACCGCGCCCTGCGCGCGTTGCCGCACCGGCAACGGCAGGCGTTTCTGTTGCGACTTTGGGAGGGCCTGGATGTCGCCGCGACCGCAATGGCGATGCGCTGCAGCCAGGGCAGCGTGAAGACGCACCTGTCACGGGCGTTGACGGCCCTGCGCCGTGCCCTGGAGGACCACCAATGAACAAATCCGATCCGCAGTCCTGGATTGCCGATGTGCGCGCTCGTCTGGACGATTCGACGCAGTCGCTCGATGCCGCGACCTTGTCGCGCTTGAACCAGGCGCGTCATGCCGCGCTGGCGGCGAGATCGCGCCGCCGCGCATGGTGGCTGCCGGCCGCAGGGTTGGCGGCGAGCTGCGCCCTCGTGCTGGCGGTGGTTGCCTGGTATCCGTCGGCGCACCTGACCGCACCGGCCACGCCTGCGCATTCCGCCGTGTCCGATGCCGAGATCGCGGCTGACGAAGGCATCGAGTTCTACCAGGACCTGGAGTTTTATGCGTGGCTCGACGCTCAGGAGCAGGAAAGCGGTGGCTAGGCGCTGTCGCCTTGGCTGCAGCGCCGCGGGCCGTCGCGCCGGCCGGCGACCCCGCCGCGGCGGAAAAAGATAGCTTGATACAAATGGACAAGTGGACATCATGAACGGCACCCGGTTCGCACGGCCGCGGCTGGCGAGCCTGCTCGCATTGCTGCTTGCCGTCGTCGGTGCCTCGGCAGTGGCCGCGGACCAGGGCAGCCCGGCGCCCGCTGCGCCGCCAGCGCCCGCCCAGCCGATACCGTGGAGCAGCCTGGCGCCCGATGAGCAACGCGTCCTCGAACAGGTTCGCGACAGCTGGAGCCAGCTGCCGCCCGGGGCACAGCAGCGGCTGCGGCGTGGTGCGCAGCGCTGGGGGCAGATGACCCCGGAGCAGCGCGCGCGCGTGGAGCAGCGTCTGCAGCGCTGGAACGAGATGACGCCGGATCAACGCGCGCAAGTGCGTCAGCGCTACGACAAGTTCGAACAGCTTCCACCCGGTCAGCAGCAGCGCATCCGCGCCGCGTTCCGCCGTTTCGGCGACCTGCCGCCGGACGAGCGCGACCGTCTGCGCGGGCAGTTCGAGCAAATGACGCCTGACCAGCGCGAAACATTTCTCGATGGCGCCAGCGCGCAGAACCGCGCTTCGATGATCCGCGAGTTCAACCAGTCGATGCCGCCCGAAGACCGTCAGGCGACGCGCGAGATGCTGCACTCGCTGACCCCCGGCCAGCGCCGGGCGTTTCATCTGGCATGGCGCAGCTTGCCGCCCGCGCAGCGCGACGACTATCGCCGGCGCGTGCTGAACATGACGCCCGAGCAGCGTTCCGCGGAACTCGGCGGCGCTGAGCCGGTGGCGGAACCAAAGCAACACTGACTCGGCCCGGCGCGGAATCGCGCGCCGGCGCCCTGGCCTCGGCACCGCTATAATCCGCCGCCTTTCCCTGGCGATATCCCGCAATGGCCGCACTCGTGTCGACCGGTGGCGCCACGTCCGTCTGGACCCGGCACCGGAACAAGGCCTTGCTGGCGCTGGTCGGCCTGCTTGCGGTCTTCTGTTACGCACCGGCATTGCGCGCCTACTTCGTGCAGGACGATTTCGTCCTGCTCGCGATCGCGCGCCAGCTGCACCAGCCGCTGCTGCTGTTCTTTCACGACCACTTTCCCGGCAGCCTGTATTTCCGCCCGCTTGGCCTGCTGGCCTGGTGGCTGTCGGCTGTGTTTTTCGACAACGCGCCGCGCGGTCATTACGCAATGAACCTGCTCTTGCATCTCGGCACTGTTGCGGCATTGTATACATTATTGCAACGCCTGCGGCGCGACTCGCCGTTGAACGCCGTCTGGACCGCCGTCTATGCGGCGCATCCGCTCGCGATCGGCACGAGCCTGTGGCTGTCGGACCGGTTCGACCTGATCGCCACGGCGTTTTCGCTGCTCGCTCTGAGCGCCGCGATCGGTTATGTGCAGCGGCCCGCGCCGCGCCGCCTTTTGGCCGTGCTGGCCTGCATCCTGCTGGCGTTCATGGCCAAGGAAATCGCGATCGTCGGTGCGCTTGCCGTGTGCGCGCTGATCGCACTGCCGAATCGCGCCTGGCCGCTGACCGCCCGACAGCGTTGGCTGGCGGTCGTCGCGATCTTGCTGCTGACAGCGGCATGGCTCGGCTATCGCTCGGCGATGCTGGTGAACCCGCAAAACCTGCTGCTGAATACTGCGCCGCTGATCACGATTTTCACCAAGGGCATCACCCTGTGGCTGCGCATCGGTTTCGAGTTTCTTGCGGCGGATCCGCAGCGCAGCGCGTGGATGGCGCTCTTGCTGGCCATCGCCGCGCTGCTGCTGGTCGTCGCGATCGGGCTGACCGTGCGCAACCAGGGTTGGAAGCCGCAAGCCTGGGGTGTCGCCGCGGCGGTGCTGGTCCTCGTGCTGTTGCCCGGTCCGGTCCAGGCGCCGATCGTTTCGGTGTCGACCACCGATCTGACGATCAAGACGTTCTGGTTCGACGTGATCGGCTACTCGCGTCTGTATTATCTCAGCCTGGCCGGGTTGATCGCCGGGCTGATGTTGCTGACGACGCCGGTGGCGGTATCCGGGTCAGGCGAACCGCACGCGCGTCGCGCGACGATCGCCGCGGGCGCCGCGCTTGTGCTGATGCTCGCGGCGTGGGCCCCTGCTTCGCACCTGCTCGCGCATGATTTCGCCAAACGCTCGCGCGAGCAGATTGCACCGCTCGTCGCCGCCCACGAGGCCATCGCGCGGCTAGCACTGCCGGCGCATCGCTGCCAGATCTACCTCCTCGATACGCAGTCGATCTGGGGCATGGACAATATCGGCGACGCGACGCTCAAGGCATCGAGCCCGACGCCGGCCCGGATCGAACATTGTCTGCTGTTGACCGAGCGCGCGCCTTGGGGAAACTTCATGCGCGCCGGCCGCCTCGCGCCCTCGGACTACGAGCCGTTGCGCGTGCTGAAATACCAGGGCACGCCGATTCCCTGGCTCGTGCTCGGCGATTTCGAAGCGGCCTATCTGAATCTGGATTCGGACATCGACGCGCGCGCGATCGATGGCGCGTTCTTCCTCGAGTACCGCAACGGCGCGTTCGTCGACGTGTCGGCGCAAGTGCGCAACGGCACCCGGCCGGTGCAGTTCTACAATGCGCGGCCCGACCAGAACTGATCGTATCGATGTAGCGGATCAGTAACCGATCCGGTGTGGCGTCAAACCGTTGCCACGCTGATTGCCAGCGCAACCAGGATGCCGAGCGTTACCATGATCGTGTAGCACAGGCCGATCGTCAGGTACTTGACGATCGTGAAGAACCAGCCCTGCTTGTACACGCGCTTCTGCATGATCAGCAGGTAGATCGGGATCCACCAGGCGATCACGAAGATCGCGACGCCGAGCACGCCTTCGAGCCACGGCGCGGCCGTATTGGCCCAACTGCGCAGCAGGCCGACCAGGGTCAGCAGCAGCAGCGCCAGGAAGATGAAGCTGTGGCTGTGCAACGCGACGATCAGGTGCTCCATGTACAGCCGGCGCTTGAAGATGTAGAAGATCTTCAACAGCATCGCGAACAGCGGCATCAGGAAGAACAATACCTGCGGCAGGCTGCTGAATGCACCGATCAGGAACGGCTTGGGATCCTTGCGGATGCGCGGCAGATTTTCGAGCGTGTGCGTCGCCAGCAGCGTGAGTTTGGCGTTGATGAAGCGCGGCAACCAGTCGATCTGCACCGGCGTGGTTTTCGGATTCCAGCGCTTGCCGCCGAACTCGAAGTTGAAATCACCCTTGGCCTTTTCTGCGTCGACATCCGGCGGCACCGGCGTGCCTTTCGCCTTGGCCTCTTCGACGCGCTGCAGATATTGCAGGCGCTTGTCGGCGCGCGTGCGAATCTGCTCCTGCGCCTTCTCGATTCCGCGAATCGACTTCGCGCTGAGCTCGGGCGCCGCCTTGGCGGTGTCGAGCGCGGTCAGCGCTTCGTCGCGGCGAGCGGTCACATCCGCTGCCGACAGCGCCGTTTCGATATCTTCGGCCGCATCGGCTCGGATCGTGTCCTTCAGGTCGAGCGTCGCATCCAGGCTGATCGCCATGACCAGGAACGCAACGACGCTGAGGAAGAAATACAACCGGAACGGCGTGACGTAGCGCACGCGCCGCCCGGCCAGGTATTCGTTGGTCAGGAAGGCCGGTTTCACCAGCAGCGGCCACAGCGTGCGGAAGATGCGCGAGTCGATGTTGAGGATCGTGTCGCCGACGTCGGCCATGATGCTGGCCAGGTGCCGCACCATGCCCTTGACCGGCTGGCCGCAGGCGTAGCAGGTCTGGCCGAGCAGCTCGGCGCCGCAGTTCGCGCAGTACACCTTCGGCGCCACGGGCTCCGCAGCGGGCGCCGTCTCCACACCGGGCTGTGGCGCAAGCGGTTCGATATTTTCGTTATTCATGGGAACGGGTCGCTCCGGTTCGTGCCGGCAGCGCCTGCGCGGCGCCGCGACGGATTCCGCTAGACTGCAACACTTGGGGTCGAAATCGCATGCCGTCCATTCTACGCAAGGACGCGGCGCGCTGGCGCCGCGAAATTCGCGAAACACTCGTACTGGCGACACCGCTGATCCTCGGGCAGCTGTCGTCGATCGGCATGAATGTCATCGACACGTTGCTGGCCGGGCACCTCGATGCGCGCACGCTGGCCGCGGTCGCCGTGGGCACGAGCCTGTGGTCGCTCGCGATCGTCGCCGCGATCGGCGTGATGCTCGCGCTGCCGCCGTCGGTCGCGCAGCTGTCCGGCGCTGGCGCGCATGCGCGCATCGGGCCGTTGTTCCGGCAAGCGTTGTGGTTGGCGCTCGCGTTGGGTATTGCCTTGTTCTTCCTGGTGCGTGCGTCGGGTGTCCTGCTCGATGCGATCGGCATCGAGCCTGCGATTGCCACCGAAACGCGCAAGTTTCTGCATGCGATCGCCTGGGGCGCGCCCGCGCTGACCGGTTACTTCGCGCTGCGCGGATTCTCCGAAGGGTTATCGATTCCGCGGCCGACCATGTACTTCGGCCTGCTCGGCCTGGTGCTGCTCGCGCCGATCGGCTACGTGCTGATGTACGGCGGGTTCGGGCTGCCGGCGCGCGGCGCGCAGGGCTCGGGCATGGCGACGGCAACCGTGTTGTGGGTGCAGTTCGCGGCGTTCGCGCTATATCTGCACCAGCGCCGGCATTATCGCCACGTCGCGCCGTTCGCGCACTTCGAGCCTCCGCACTGGCACACGATTCTCTCGCTGCTCCGGCTCGGCGTGCCGATGGGTATCGCGGTACTCATGGAAGCCGGGCTGTTTGTCGCGGCGGCATTGTTGATCGGCTCGCTCGGCACCGTGGCGGTAGCCGGCCACCAGGTCGCGATCAACGTCGCGTCGGTCGCGTTCATGGTGCCGCTCGGCGTGGCCATGGCGACGACGATCCGGGTCGGCAACGCGGTCGGCCGCGGCGACGCGGAAGGCGCGCGTTACGCCGGTTTCGCCGGCATTGCCGCGAGCGCCTTCACGCAGACCCTCTCGTCGCTGGCCATGGCGCTGTTTCCGCTGGCGATCGCCCGGATCTACACCGACGATGCCGCGGTCGCCGCGATGGCGGCGCAGTTGATGCTGCTCGCGGCAATCTTCCAGTTTTCCGACGGCGTCCAGGTCACGGCCAATGGCGCGCTGCGCGGACTCAAGGATGCAACCGTGCCGATGGCGATCACGGTGTTCGCCTACTGGGGCGTTGGCATGCCGATCGGTTACTGGCTGACGTTCCACGCCGGAGTCGGCGTGCGCGGCATGTGGATGGGGCTGATCGCAGGCCTGACGGTCGCGGCCGTGATGCTGTTTGCCCGCTTCGTCGCGCGCACGGCGCCCACGCGCTAGCGGCGCCGTTGGGCTTGCGCTCAGGTGTGCCTGCCCATAGTTCCGTAGGGATGCCCCATGACTGGTGGCGCGTGCCGATGCGCGCGGCATCGGGTACGCTTTGGGACCGATCTGGAGATTGGCAAAAATGGCGGAGAAAAAGCGCGGCCTGTTCGTCGGCTTGATCGTGGGCTTGTGGAACCTGGTGAATTTCAGCCGGCGGCTGGTATTCAACATCATCTTCGTCTTCCTCGTGATCGTCTTCGTGATCGCCTTTCGCTCCGGCGCCGGCCGGCTGCAGGACCGCACGGCACTCGTTCTCGACCCCAAGGGCCGCGTCGTCGAACAGTTCACGAGCGCCCCGGTGCAACGCGCATTTGCCAGCGCGTTCGGTGACAAGGTGCGCGAGGTGCAGCTGCGCGACATCCTGCAGGTCATCGACACGGCAACGAAGGACTCGCGCATCGAACGGATCGTGCTCGTGCCGGACGAGATCGAGGGAGCCGGCATGGCCACCTTGCACGAAATCGGCGCGGCGCTCGATCGGTTCGAGAAGGCCGGCAAGGAAGTCATCGCCGTATCGACCGGCATGACCCAGAGCCAGTATTACCTCGCCGCGCATGCCAGCCGCATCCTGCTGCATCCGGACGGCGACGTGCTGCTCGAAGGCCTCGGCCGCTACCGCATGTATTACAAGGATGCGCTCGACAAGCTCGGCGTCGACGTGCACCTGTTCCGTGTCGGCGAATTCAAGTCGGCGGCCGAACCATTCATTCGCAACGACGCCTCGCCGGAATCCAGGGAAGCCGACCTGTACTGGATGAACGGCGTGTGGTCCGACTATCTGGCCGACATCGGCGCGGCGCGCAAGCTCGATCCGAAGGTGATCGCCGCGCAGATCGACGACTACACGAACTCGATCAAGGCGGCCGGCGGCGACGTTGCCAAGCTCGCGCTCGATCAGAAGCTCGTCGACCAGCTCGCCACGCGCGACGAAGCCGTGCAGATGCTGATCGCCAAGGGCGTGCGCGACCGGAAGAGTTTCCGCCAGGTCGACTTCGAGGACTATCTCTCCGTCGTGCAGCGCGAACGCCTGCCGGACACGCGCCCGCGCATCGCCGTCGTCGTGGCCGAGGGCGAAATCGTCGGCGGCGACCAGCCGCCCGGCACGGTCGGCGGGCAATCGATCGCGGAACTGATTCGCAACGCGCGCGAGGACGATCGCGTGCGCGCGATCGTGTTGCGCGTGAACTCGCCGGGGGGCGATGCGTTTGCCTCGGAATTGATCCGGCGCGAAATCGAACTGACCAAGCAGTCGCTGAAACCGGTCATCGTCTCGATGGGCGACGTCGCCGCGTCGGGCGGCTACTGGATCTCGATGAACGGCGACCAGATTTTCGCCGAGCCGACGACGATAACCGGATCGATCGGCATCTTCGGCCTGTTCATGAGCGTGCCGGACACCCTGGCCAAGATCGGTGTGCATACCGACGGAGTCGGTACGACGAAATTCGCCGGTGCGCTCGACGTGCGCCGTCAGCTCGATCCGAAGGTCGGCGAGGTCATCCAGAGCATCATCGATCAGGGCTATCGGCGTTTCATCGGCCGGGTCGCCGCGGCGCGCCACAAGTCGCCGGAGGAAATCGACGCGATCGCGCGCGGCCGCGTCTGGAGCGGCGAGCAGGCCAAGGAGCGCGGCCTGGTCGACGAGCTCGGCGGCCTGGGCGATGCGATAACCGCAGCTGCGACGGCCGCCAAGCTCGGCGACAACTACCGTTTGCTCTACGTCGAGAAGGAGTTGTCGGCGTGGGAACGCTTCGCGCTGGGTTTGAGCAGCGACACGGTGTCACGCAGCGCGAAAGCGCTGCTGCCGGAGGCGGCACGCGTATTGTTCGCGCAATCCGAAGTTGCCGGTCCCCTCAAGCTGCTGCGTGCACTCGACGGAAACAAGGTCGGCGTGTTCGCCTACTGCTTCTGCGAGATTCGCTAGCCGAGGAGTGAGGGGAAACCGGTGCGTAGGGTGGGCCTTGGCCCACTGCGTTTTTCTTCCCGATTATAAAAAACGGTGGGCCAAGGCCCACCCTGCGCCGACGTGCGGGCGATCACTTCGCCGGCGGCGCCGCCTTCAACTCGATCTGCACCTGGCTGAATTCGCTCGTGCCGACGTTTTCAACCGCGTGCGTGACCGCGTCGCTCCAGGTTGCGGCGCCGGCCTTGGGCTCCTTGTCCACGGTCTTGCCGTCCGCCAGCGTGATGTGCAGCTTGCCGTCGCTCAGCACGTACGAAACGCTGGCCGGATGCGAGTGCATCGGCACCTTTTCACCGGGCTTGATCTTGACCGCGAGCACGCGCACCTGCGCATTTTCGAGCAGCACCTTGTGCGAGTCGCCGCCCACCTGGACGACGTCTTGCGCGCCGGCCGACGCGCTGGCCAGCAGGGCAAAGCCGGCAACGGCAGTCGTCAGCGCAGACCGGCACCGCCGGGGCGTGGGTTGCGAAGTCTTGCAGAAACGCATGATCGTCATCGAACGTCTCCCGTTGATCGAAGGGTTGCTACGGCAAGCCCGGGTTGCAGCACGTTGCAGCCTAGACCGGCGCGAGCGCCCATGGCTATTCGACATTGGTAAGCGGCAGGGACGACGCACTGGCGCCGACAAGTGCCGGCGGGCGCGCCGCGTGCCTGTGGCCGCCTTCCCGGTCAGCCGCCGCCTTCTTCCTGTTCCTTGACCTTCCTGTCCGCATCGACCTTTTGCTGGTCGACGACACCCTGGACGGCTTTGGCCTTGTCCAGCGCCTTGAGTTGCGTGTCGAACACGGTTTTCTGCGCCGGTTGCGTTGGCGGCGTTGCCTCGGATACGGCCGGCTCCTTGCTGTGCGAACACGCGCCGAGCGCGAACAAGATTCCGACGCAGCACGCGGTGGCAACGAGTTTCATCTGGCGATCTCCGGCTTGGAACGGGTAAAGTCTGCGCCGTGCGCGCGACGCGCACAAGCGGCGCGCAGCGCACCGCAGGAGCCATGCCGATGACGACGAATCCTTCCCGCTGGCGCCTCGATGGCCAGACTGCGCTGGTCGCTGGCGCGAGTGCCGGCATCGGCCTTGCCTGCGCGCGCGAACTCGCCGTGCTCGGCGCCGACGTGCTTATGGTCGCGCGTGACGAAGTGCACCTGGAACTGGCGCGCGCGGAACTGGCCGAGGAATGCCCGGAGCGCGAAATCCTGGCGTTCGCCGCCGACCTCGGCGCGCACGAGCCGCGCCTGGAAGTATTCGACTGGATCGCGGACCTCGACATGCCGCTGTCGCTGCTCGTCAACAACGTCGGCACGAACGTCACGAAGAGCGCGCTCGAATACAGCGAGAGCGAATATCGCGCGATCATCGACACGAACCTGGTCTGCGCGTTCGAGTTGTGCCGGCTCGCGCATCCGCACCTGAGCGAGCATGCGAACGCCGCGATCGTGAACGTCGGCTCCGTGTCCGGACTGACCCACGTGCGCACCGGCGCCGTCTACGGCATGACGAAGGCCGCGCTGCACCAGCTCACGCGCAACCTGGCGTGCGAATGGGCCGCCGATGGCATCCGCGTCAACGCGGTCGCGCCGTGGTACATCCGCACACGTCGAACGGAAACGCAGTTGTCCGATGCGGACTACCTCGAAGAAGTCATCGCCCGGACGCCGATGGGACGCATTGGCGAACCCGAGGAAGTCGCCGCCGCGATCGCGTTCCTGTGCCTGCCGGCGGCGGCGTACGTGACCGGCGAATGCATTGCGGTCGATGGCGGGTTTCTGCGCTATTCGTTTTGAGAAGTGCAGGGGCGAGGGGCGAGGGGCGAGGGGCGATGGGCGAAGGGCGAAGGGCGAGGGGCGAGGGCGAGAGGCGAGAGGCGAGAGGCGAGAGGCGAGAGGCGAAGGGCGAAGGGCGAAGGGCGAAGGTTCCACGCTGACCCTGCACTTTCCCTTCCCCTGCGAAGCGGGGGAAGGTGCCGAAGGCGGATGGGGGCGCTCGTGGCTCGCGATCTAAACGGCCCACTCCCGCATTAACAGCTGCGAGGCCCTGGTGTATTTATGGCCGAAAACGGCGAGTCGCTGGTCCGGGCAGGGGCTAGAATTGCTCCATGCCGACCGCCGCGCCGCCGCAATTGCTCGACCCGCGCATCTGCGAACAGGTGCGCCTGACGCGCGACGCGCGCTTCGACGGCTTGTTCTTCATCGCCGTGCGCTCGACCGGCATCTATTGCCGGCCGATCTGCCCGGCGCCGACGCCAAAAGCGCACAATGTGGAATATTATCCAAATGCCGCAGCCGCCGCTGCCGCCGGCTACCGTCCGTGCCTGCGCTGCCGGCCGGAAGCGGCACCGGGGACGCCGCTGCGGGCGCGCAGCGCTCTGGTCGCGGCCGCATTGCGCCTGATCGAGGGCGGACTGCTCGATCGCTCTTCGGTGGCCGACTTGGCCGCTCGCATCGGTGTCGGCGAACGCCACCTGCGCCGCCTGTTCGTCGCCGAGATCGGCGCCGGGCCGCTCGAGATCGCGGCGACGCGGCGGCTGCTGTTCGCGAAGAAGCTGCTCGGCGAGACCAATTTGCCGATCACGCAGATCGGGCTGGCCGCCGGCTATCGCAGCCTGCGCCGCTTCAATACTGCATTTCGCACCGGTTACGGCCGCTCGCCGCGCGCGTTGCGGCGAACGCGCGTCGACACGGCGGCCGGCGCTCTGACGCTGCGTCTGCCGTATCGCGCGCCGTACGGCTTCGCTGCACTGCTCGCATTCTTCGCCCGCCGCGCGATCTCCGGCATCGAGGAAGTCGACACCACGAGCTACACGCGCCGCTTCGCATTCGGCGGTGTGGCCGGCTCGCTGCGTGTCAGTGAA
>DASRTK010000230.1:0-2331 GCA_035655975.1 Rudaea sp. | reverse complement strand
GGAACCGCGCACGCGAATCGCCACCCGCCGGCAGCACGAACATGGCATGCATGAAAAAGCCGGCACGCGGCCGGCTTCTTCTTTTGCCTGTCGTCGAGAACGCTCAGCGCTTCATCGAGTTGAAGAACTCGTCGTTCGACTTCGTGTTCTTCATCTTGTCGAGCATGAACTCGATCGCCGCGAGCTCGTCCATCGGATGGATCAGCTTGCGCAGGATCCAGATCTTCTGCAGCAGGTCCGGCTCGATCAGCAACTCCTCGCGGCGCGTGCCGGAGCGGTTGATGTTCAGCGCCGGATAGACGCGCTTCTCGGCGATGCGGCGGTCAAGATGCACTTCGGCGTTGCCGGTGCCCTTGAATTCCTCGTAGATCACTTCGTCCATCTTCGAGCCGGTGTCGACCAGCGCGGTCGCCAGGATCGTCAGCGAGCCGCCTTCCTCGACGTTGCGCGCGGCGCCGAAGAAGCGCTTCGGCCGCTGCAGCGCGTTCGCATCGACGCCGCCGGTCAGCACCTTGCCGGAGGCCGGCACGACGGTGTTGTAGGCGCGCGCCAGGCGAGTGATCGAGTCGAGCAGTATGACGACGTCTTTCTTGTGTTCGACCAGGCGCTTGGCCCGCTCGATCACCATCTCGGCGACCTGCACGTGGCGCACGGCCGGTTCGTCGAACGTCGAGGAGATCACTTCGGCGCGCACGCTGCGCTGCATCTCGGTGACTTCCTCGGGACGCTCGTCGATCAGCAGGATGATCAGGTGCGCTTCCGGATGGTTGTGCACGATCGCCTGAGCCACATTTTGCAGCATCATCGTCTTGCCGGCTTTCGGCGGCGACACGATCAGGCCGCGCTGGCCTTTGCCGACCGGCGCGATCAGATCCATGATGCGCCCGGTGATGTCTTCGCTCGAGCCGTTGCCGCGCTCCAGATGAAACATCTTGCGCGGGAACAGCGGCGTGAGGTTTTCGAACAGGATCTTGTTCTTCGACGCCTCGGGCGGCTCGTCGTTGATGTTGTCGACCTTGAGCAGCGCGAAATAGCGCTCGCCTTCCTTCGGCGGGCGGATGCGGCCGGTGATGTAGTCGCCGGTGCGCAGGTTGAAGCGGCGGATCTGCGACGGCGAGATGTAGATGTCGTCCGGACCGGCGAGGTAAGAGGCTTCCGGACCGCGCAGGAAGCCGAAGCCGTCCTGCAGGATCTCGAGCACGCCTTCGCCATAAATGCCGCCGCCGGCACGCGCATGCGCTTTCAGGATCAGGAAGATGACGTCTTGCTTGCGCGCACGTGCCACGCCTTCCTGGATGCCGAGATCGTCGGCCAGCGCGATCAGTGCAGTCGGCGGCTTGCGCTTGAGTTCGTTCAGGTCGATGACGATGCCGCTGCGCGGACCCTCACGAGTCTCATAGGTCTCGTCGTCCTGCTGCGGCTGCGCTTGCTGATGATGACGCTGGCCGCGCTGCGGGCGCTGGCCGCGCTCGCGGCGTCCGCCGCCTTCGTGGCGCGGGGGGCGCGCGCTGCCATCGCTGTTGCCGTCGTTCGAGCGCGGCTCGCCATTGTCGCCCTGCGGCGCATCGCCGCCGGATGCCTGTGGCGAATTGTCGTCGCCGCCTTGCTGCGCTTGGCGCTGCGGGCGCTGGCGTCCCTCGGGACGACCATCGGAACGGGATTCGGGGGTGCGGCTTTCGCCGTTTTCTTTGTTTTCAGTTTCGGACACGGGCAAACCTCGTGGGCGCCGTAAAGACGGGTTGGAATCTGGTGGGATTGGAGAAAAATCAACTACAACTGCGCAGCGGTCGAAGTCCGGAAGCGATCCAGGGAGCAGGCGAGGACAAGCAGGACGGCAACCAGGAAGTACTCGTCAAGTACAGGAAGGTTGCGCGCATCGCGCTCGGGCTTAACAAGCCGGCGCCGTGGCCTTCGGGATAGCTTCGAGTGCACGCGCGGGGCAGATCGCCCCTGTGAACGCTTGTAACTTACCACTTATCACATGCTTTGCAAAGCAAACATGCGACCGGTGCCTGGTGACCGTTCACGGCGCAGTCACGTGCGCGGGTCACGCTGTTCCGCCAACTCCAAGCGTGAAGCCGAGTCCGTACGTCAATGGCTCTTGGCGCGCGAAATCGTACGAAAATGTGCGCTACTTGGCAAAATCAGGAGCGAAATTCAGGCGATCGTCTTGTCGATCAGTTGCGTCAGCTGCGTCTTGCTGACCGCGCCGATCTGCGTCGCCTGCACCTTGCCGTCCTTGAAGATCATCAAGGTCGGAATGCCGCGCACGTTGTAGTTGCGCGGCGTCTTCTGATTATGATCGATGTTGACCTTGGCCACGCGCAGCTT